>DPVW01000102.1:18742-30171 GCA_003529325.1 Candidatus Latescibacterota bacterium
CGCCGGCAAGAGCACCCTCGTGAAGACCATGTCCGGTGCCCTGCAAACGGATGCCGGGTCGATGACCCTTCGTGACGAGACGTTTGCACCGTCGGCTCCGAGTCAGGCACGCAACGCCGGTGTCGCCACAGTCTATCAGGAACTGTCCCTGGCACCACACCTGACCGTCGCCGAATCGTTATTCCTCGGCCGTGAACCCACGCGTTTCGGTTGGCTCGACACATCGACGATCGAAGCGGAGGGGACAATCGCTCTCGCACGCCTCGACCGCACCGACATCCCGCTGGACGCACGAATCCTCGATCTGTCCATCGCCGACCGTCAGATCGTCGAAATTGCCCGCGCTCTCCATGGTCGTGCTGACCTCCTCATCCTCGATGAACCCACGAGCAGCCTCACGGGTGAGGATGCGTCACAGCTCTTCGATGTCCTGCGACGACTACGCGACGAGGGCCTGGCGATCCTCTACATCTCCCACTTCCTCGAAGAGATCATCGATCTTACCGATCGATACACCGTCTTGCGCGATGGCGAGGTCACGGGACACGGAGCCACATCCGACATAGACGCGACCCGGCTGGCCACTTTGATGGTGGGCCGACCACTGCAGAAACGCACCGCCCGCGACCACACGATCAGCGACGACGCTCTTCTGCATGTCGACGCCATCCACGGATCTCCCCTGCCCATCGACGCCTCCATCGAACTTCACCGTGGCGAAATCCTCGGCATTGGCGGTCTCGTTGGCTCCGGTCGCTCCGAACTCGTGCGCGCCATTTTCGGTCTCGACCCAGTCACCTCCGGCTCGGTCCGCATCCTCGACGTATCCGGCCCTTCTACACCTGCCGCCTGCCTCGACGCCGGACTGGGGCTGTTGAGCGAAGACCGAAGCCGCGAGGGTCTCGCGCTGAACCTGTCTGTCGCCGACAATCTCGTCATGTCGCGCTGGCCCACGCGACGACGCGGCTGGCTCGACCTGCTCGAGCGGGATCGATCAACCAATCACTGGATCGACGAATTGGGTATTCGCACACCCTCGACCGGCATGCACGTAGGCTCTCTGTCGGGCGGCAATCAACAGAAGGTCGCCCTCGCTCGACTCTTGCATCACGATGTGGATGTGTTGCTCCTCGACGAACCGACACGCGGCATCGACATCGCCAGCAAAGAGACGATCTATGCCTGCATCGAGAAGCTTGCAGAAGCGGGGAAAGCGATTCTCGTCACCAGCAGCCATCTACCCGAACTGCTTTCGGTCTGCGATCGTATTGCCATGATGCATCGAGGAAAACTCGGCCCCTTCCAACCTGCGACTCAACGTGACGAACACGAGATGATCCTCGAGGCAACGCTCGGTGACCAGGCAGATGACCGATCAGCAGAGGCCCCATGAAGCTGCCTTCACGAAACACCCTGGCTCCCTTGCTGGGTCTCTTCGTCGTCTATGCACTGTTCGCCCTGCTCGGGCCCGACAGTTTCTCGTCAGCGCGGAACCTCGAGACCATGGCGCGCCAGACGACGATCGTCGGCATCGCCGCCATCGGTATGACCCTCGTCATCATATCCGGCGGCATCGACCTGTCCGCAGGATCGATCATCGCTCTGTCCACCGTCGTCGTCGCCGCCACCATGAATGCCGGTGCTTCGCCCTTGATCTCTGCCGTTGCCGGCATGGGGGCAGGTGCTCTCGCCGGTCTGGCGAATGGTCTGATCATCACTCGATTGCGAGTCGTCCCCTTCATTGTCACCCTCGGCACGCTACTTATCGTGCGAGGCCTGGCGAAGGGCATTGCCGACGAGCAGAAGATCGACGCCCCGCTTTCCTGGCTCATCGATCTGCTGGCAGCACTTTCACCACAGATGCGTTGGATGATCGTTCCACCCGGTGTCTGGTTGCTCGTGTTGCTGGCGATCGCCGTTGCCGCCATGTTGCGCTCAACACCCGTCGGCCGGCACATCGTCGCCACAGGGTCGAGTGAAGCGACAGCGCGACTGTGTGGAATTCGTGTGGAGCGACTCAAAACGGGTGTTTATGTTGCCTCCGGTGCCGCCGCAGGCCTCGCCGGTGTCATGCAATTCTCCCGACTGACCGTGGGTGATCCCACCGTCGCCGTCGGTCTCGAACTCGACGTCATTGCCGCCGTCGTCATCGGCGGTGGTTCCTTGTCGGGGGGCGAGGGATCGATCCTCGGCACACTCGTGGGCGCCCTCATCATGACTATCATCCGTTCCGGTTGTTCACAGATGGGTTTACCAAACTGGGTACAGGAAATCGTCACGGGCGGGATCATCGTCGCCGCCGTCGCACTCGACCGCTGGCGTCACCGTCGCTGATCGGCACTGATGTCGCTGGCTGTCGGCTTGACCACCGGCGCTGGAATTCATTCTCTCCGTCCACGCGAAGGCCATCCGACAACCTCGAACCGACGCAAACCGAGACATCCATTGACGCGACCTCGTCGATACTCTGCCGTTGCCTTGGGCCTGGCCGCTCTTTCGATCCTCGTGGCAACCGTGCCAACCTCGGCAGCCAACTTCGATCGAGCTCCGGGCTTTACTTATCCCCTGCCGACGGAACCGACGCCACCGAAACCCTTCCGTCCCGAACACTACATCGTGCAGCGCACCATCGACCCCATCGTCGTCGATGGCCGCCTCGACGAGTCCAGCTGGTCCCAGGCAGAGTGGACCGTCGATTTCGTTCACATCCATTCCGCCACCGCCTACGCTCGGCCGCTTTACCGCACCCGCGCTCGCATGTTGTGGGACGACGACCATCTCTACGCTGCCGTCGAACTTGAAGAACCTCATCTGGTAGCCCATGTCACCATCGATGACGAGGAGATTTACGACGACAACGACATCGAACTGTTCATCGACGTGGACGGTGACGCCCAGAACTATATCGAGTTAGAATTCAATGCCCTGGGTACGGTATGGGACATGCTGCTGCCGAAGGAATACAACCGCGGCGGCCTGCCCTTCAGTCATCCTCGAGAGGAACTCAGCCAGCCCTGGGATCTGGCGGGGCTGCGCGTCGCCGTGCGCGCCGAAGGCAGCTTCAACTATCCCTTCGATACGGACGATCGCTGGGTCATCGAATTCTCCATGCCCTGGGCATCTCTTGAGGCAACCGACTATTCCGGTGAACCTCTCGCCGTCGATGGTCGTGTCATTCGGGCGAACTTCAGTCGCGTACAACATCCGTGGTCACGTGAGACGTGGCCCATCATGGACTGGGAGGACCGTGGCGGCCCGGCGTGGGACTGGACCTGGTCACCGGTCCTCGTCTACAACATGCACGTCGCCGAAACATGGGGACGACTCGTGTTGTCCGATCGGCCCGTTGGCTCTGTAGCCGCCGAGTCGCTGACGAAGATCTTCGACTTCGTGCCTGCCCCGCCTGTCCCTGTGCAAGACTCCCAGCCCGCCCCCGTGCTGATCGGAGCCACGTCGCCGCGTCCTGCCAGCGATGAGATGATCCGTAGCATGATCCGCATCGAAGGCGGCGCCTACACCATCGGCCCCGATCCCACCGATGCGATCGCCTCGCCCGAAGGCCAGGTGACGGTAGAAGACTTCCTCATCGACCGATACGAGGTCACTGTGGGCCAGTACGCCGATTTCCTCAACGCGACGGGAAAGTTCGGCCACTACCACCCTGACATGGCCGATCCCGATCTGTGTGGCATCGTGCGCACGGAGTCCGCTTTCATCGTTGTGCCCGGCCGCAGTCGGTATCCCGTTGTGTACGTCGACCAGCAAGACGCTGCCGCCTATGCAGAATGGGCAGGCAAGCGACTACTCACCGAGTTCGAGTGGGAGATCGCCGCCCGTGGGCGTGAGACGCGCCTCTATCCATGGGGCGAGGCAGCGCCGACGAACGAGCGAACGAACTTCGACTTCCGAGTCGGTCATCCCGCACCGGTCGGTTCCTATCCGGCGGGCCGGAGCCCGGAAGGCGTCGACGACCTGGTGGGCAATGTGTGGGAACTGGTAGAAGGCAGTTGGACGATCTACCCTTGGAGTGACGTCGACCCAAGATCACCCACGCGAGGTCCTCTGACCCGTGGCGGCTCGTGGGTCACACCGGTGAGCAATCTAGCAAGCAGTTATCGAGGTGCATGGAAAGGAAACAGCGCCATGGTCGGCTTCCGCTGCGCCATGGATGTGTCGAAAGGCGATGGACCATGAAGGCGTGGATCTTCCTCTGCAATGACAGCCCCCTCGAACACTGGCTTGAGGGCTACAAAGAACGCTTCGACGCCTGGGAAGCAGGTGGCGTCACGGGTCTGGCCGTTGGGCGTATGCAATTTGTTGGCGACGACGGCAGTTCGGTGCGCGCCTATGCACCCGACCCCACCATCTTCACCGCCCATGGAGAGCAAGCGCCGGAAGCAGCTCCCCGAGACCCAGAGAAGGAAAAGCTCCTGCACGCCATGCTCGACGATGCGGCCAGTCGCGGCTGGCAGATATTGATCTTTTCAGGCGCCGGATCCACGGCGCACATGCAAGATCTCATGGCCGCCTTTCCCCAGACATCCGGTGTCATCAGCGACGGCCCGGGTGAACATTCCTACGAACTGGCTTTCCATCACGGTGGCGAAACACTGGAGATCAGTGAGAGCATCGACGCGCGTCTGGCGCACGCGGGCGCCGACATCGATCGCGTGCACCGCGGCATTCGCCATATGCACGCTCGCCTGCATGACCTCACACCCGATCGCGTCCGCTTCTTTGCCGGAGGCGGCATGCTCGGCGGGTTGCAGTTGCTCGACATCAACGAAGATGTCCTCTACTGGTGGCGGTCTCGCTGGCAAGCTTCACGCCAGGAGTGGCAGCGCATGCGCGAGCAGGTCGATGGCGTCGATGGCGACATCCTGCTCGGCGGCATTCCTCGCACACCGGCGTTCTCCGGCCTCACGGGCCAGGACTACACAGGACTCACGAAATACTTCGACCTCATCTTTCCAAAACACTACTACTGGCATCGCGGCATGGATGGTCTGTATGGCACCGTCTTTCGCTGGGTGAAACGCCTGATGATCTGGAACCCGAGCCTCACGGAGAACGACTGCTTCCGTGTCGTCGAATTGCTTACCGGTGTCCACATCCCCGGGGTCGACACCCTCGTCGATCTGGAGAAGGGCCACACCCAGGCCTTCTTCGATGAGATGGTCTACACCGAGACACGACGCGCCCTCGAAGGCATCGGCGATCCGAGCAAGGTCATCGGCTGGGTGTCCACAGGTCGCGAGCCCCATGGTGGCGACCAGATGCCACCCAGCGCTTTAAAGGGCATTCTTGAAACAGCTCAGAGAGCAGGTTTAGAGCGGTTCCTCTATCACCCCGAGCCTGATATCGGCGCCGGCGAATGGTTGCAGATCTCGACCATGTGTGGCTCAGTTTGGCCAGAAGATCTCAAGGCGAGAGGATACTGGCCCGGGGATACACCGCGACCCGACACCTGGAACGGCGGTCGTCCAACGCCAGGTGAAGAGTAGCAGAGGACTGGCAAATTGATGAGTAGCCAGATGAATAGGATGAAAGCGTACCTGTGGCCCTGCGTCGCCTGTCTGCTCGTGGGAATGGTGGCGCACGCATCCGCCCAGGGTCCCCTCGAAGACCCTCCTCCCACGTATATCGGCTACCGCGTGACATCACCGATCCGCATCGATGGGCATCTGTCCGAAGCGCATTGGAAACACACGCCCCGAATGGGGTTCGCCGGCCTCGTGGATGGGGCGCCCGCATGGTTCGACAGCTACAGCCAGATGGTCTGGGACGACGAGAATCTCTATGTCGGATTCTGGGCCGCAGATCCGAATGTGTTCGGATCGGTTGGTCCTGACACGCCGGAGCCGCGCGACTTCTGGAAGGACAATGACCGCTACATCATGCTGCATGATCCGCTGTTCATGGTTTTCGTCGACCCCGACGGGGATCATCGCAACTACGTCGAGATGCACATCAACGCCCTCAACAACATCGATGACATCTGGCTGAATCAGGGATCCACCGAGAAGGACCGGCAGGTGTTGGACCTGCACGCGCCCAACTACCACCTGGAATGGGACTGTCCCGGCGCGCAACACGCCGTCGCCGTCTATGGCTCCCTCAACGACTCGACCGACACGGATCGCGGTTGGTCCGCAGAAATCGCCATCCCCTGGACAGCCCTCGAACCATTTACCCTGGGGGCCTTGCCGCCTGCTGAGGGCGATCAATGGCTCGTCCACAGTGGCTGGGAGTATCGCGTTGCCGTGAATGAACCGGTCACCTACTGGACGTGGCCTGTCATCGGCATTCTCGATGACCATCAGTTATGGCGTTATGGGCGATTCGTCTTCTCTTCCGAGTCGCCGGGCAGTCGGTCCTACCCGACGCCCCCGCACCAGACGGAATAGGCACCCCGATGTCTTCAACTCCCTACAACTGGGAACTGCTCACCGAGCACGCCGCCTTCAGTCCCCGTGACACGTCCGAGGGCATCGTCTTTCGCGACAAGATGTGGCTCAGCAATGCCTACCACCACGGCAATGTATTGGTCCGCGATCTGTGGAATTCGACCGACGGCACCAACTGGTCGCAAGTGAGTGATGACACACCCTACGGCGGCTACAGTGAGATGGTCGTGTTTGAGGATCGACTCTTTGCCGTCAAGGAGAGTGTCTGGGTCTCCGACGACGGAGAGGACTGGACGAAGATCCTCGACAAGACCCCCTTCGGCATGACCGGCTATGGTGAACTGATCGTCTACAAGGGGAAGATGTGGCAGATCGGACCCGGGCCTGAGGTCTGGTCCTCCACGGACGGACAACACTGGGACTGTGCGACGGATGCCGCCGCCTGCGGCGATCGACGCTCCAGCGCGACGATGCTCTTCGACGACAAGCTCTGGCGTATCGCCGGCAACAGCGAGCAGGAGAACTCCCCCGTCGAAAAGGGGTATCCGAACTTCACGACGTACAACGATGTGTGGTGTTCGACCGATGGTGCCGAGTGGACACAGGTCCTCGAACACGCCCCGTGGGCGCCGCGCATGTGGTGCCGGGGCCGAGCCTATGCGGGTGCCCTCTGGTTGATCGGTGGTTTCGACAACGCAAACCACACCAACCTCGGCGACGTCTGGTACACGCACGACGGGATTACGTGGACCGAGTTCATCTCAGATCCCGTCTTCGCCCCACGCCACGAACCCACCCTCTACACGGCCCACGATTCTTTATGGGTCGTGGCCGGCAACACGTGGCCCGTCGTCAACGATGTCTGGCGACTGACCCTGCCCGAGGGGTGGGATTCTCTCGGCTGAGCGTCGGCCCCCGTGTTCTGGTTTTGGGTCTTTTACACCTTGGCGCTGATGAAGAGAAACTTCAGCGGCGTATCACCCACCTGCTCGTGCTTGTGGAAAACATCCTTCGGTAGAAACACGCTGTCCCCGGCCACGAGTTGATACGTCTCCTCGCCCACCGTCACCTGCATCTCCCCTTCCAGTAGATAGAAGAACTGTTCTTGATCACTGTGGGCGTGCCCATCACCGGACACACCACCAACCTCGTATTCATTCGTATGAATAGTGAGTCGTTCGGAGTCGATCGCCTCGGGGCGCTCGGGATTCGACGCCCCAGGTCCCAGCACGACGCGGGAAATACTACCCGGGTGACCATGATTCTCCTCAGGTTGTTCGAAACACTTGCGTACGCAGTATGTATCAGACATGGAATCCTCCTTTGTTGTTGATCGATAAGTAATCAAGGAAGAAGGAGCAAAGGAGAGCTCGGCGCTATTGCAGGTGATTCATGACGCCTGGCGTGCACGCAGCTGTTTTACGTTGCACGCAGCATCGCAATCGGAATATCGAAGGCGTACGGCGATGTTCGGATATGGAAGACCTCGCGAATCGCTGACGTAAGGCCCACGCGCACAAAGACACACATAAAAGGCAGCCTGTTACTTTCGAACCCGCCAGGGGGGCCCCGGGGGGTGTTGCCCATCCTGGTGTAGACCTCAGGACCGACCTCTCCATCTCGGTCACCTGCGCCTCGGGTGTACAAAGGACGTTGTCGCCGGTTGGTCAAGTGGCATGTCGAGATGAGCCTTGCGAAGAGAACCTGGTTCCCGGTTCTTCGTTCGACACGGCGTGTGCGGCGCCGGGCGAGCCGCCAGAGAGAGTGCTCCATGGGGAAACATCCGTTGCGGAATCAGCCTCACCACCTCCTCCTCGTCACTGTCAGTATCCTGATGGGGTCGGGTCGAGTCGCGCCCGATGCCCCCGCGATCACCCTCGTAGAGGCCGGGACGGCCCGTTTCATCATCGTCCACGCGGAACGCTCGGCTCGAGTTGGCGAAGCCATCTATGCTTTTGACCAACCCAAGGCGAGCGACGTCCTCGCCGGCCTCCTCGCCGAGTACACCGGGAGAGTCTCCGGCGCCGAGGTCCGGGTATTTGCCGAGACCGCCGCGCCGGCGGAGTACCCCGGCATCGTCCTCCATCTCGGCGCCACCGCGCGAGGCGCGGCCTTCGCGGAGACCAGGGGCGAGATGGAGGAAGACGAGTTCTTCATCGCCTTCCCGGACCCCACGACCATCCTGATCACGGGCAGTTTCCAGCACGGCATCGAGTGGGGCACGTACGAGTTCATCGAGCGCTTCCTCGGGGTGCGCTGGTTGTTTGCCGGGGAACTCGGGACCCACATCCCGGAAACGCCCGACATCACCGTTCCGCGGCAAGCGATCAACCAGAAGCCCGCGTACCTGACGCGTGCCATCTCCTTCGACAACGGCCGCTCTGAGCTCACCGACTGGTCGCGTCTGAGTCGATTGCGCCGCCGGATCCGGCACGGGCACTATCTGGGTGTTCTCGTGCACCCGGGCACCTTCCTCGAGACCCATCCCGAGTTCTATCCCGTCCAGGGCGAGACTCGCGCGCGGCCCATCGATCCGTTGACCTTCGTCGCCTGGCAGCCATGCTTCACGGCTCCGGGGATCGCCGAGACCATCGCCCCGCACGTCGCCCGGTTCATCCGCGCCGCGACGCCCCCAACGTCCACCATCTCACTGGGCGTCAACGACAACGGCGGCCACTGCGAATGTGCCCGTTGCGTCGCCCTTGACGGCGACGGCAAGACCCCGAGTGGCCTGGCCAACCGCAGCGAGAGCTACTACACCTTCTGCAACGCCCTCGCCGCAGAGGTGCACCGGCACTTACCGGATCGCCATGAGCTGCGTTTTGGCCTGCTCGCGTACAGTCAAGTCAGTGTGCCACCCAAGGCACCCCTTCACCCGTCACTGGTTCCCTTCATCACCCTCGATCGCATGCTCTGGGCGGACCCCGAAACTCGTAGGCTGGGTCATGCCCTCAACGAGCAGTGGCAGCGGCAGGCCCACGCCATCGGCTGGTACGACTACATCTACGGCAAGCACTACTCCCTGCCGCGCGTGTACTTCCATACCATGCAGGAGTACCTGAGCTATGGTAGCCGGAATGACGTTGAGCACTACTACGCCGAGGCCTATATCGCTGACGACTACCGGGAAGGCCCGAAGTACTGGCTGACCATGAAGCTCCTGTGGAATCCCGAGCTCGACGTTGAGACGGCCCTCGATGAGTGGTACGCCGCAGCGGTCGGCCCGCAGGCCGCACCCTATCTTAAGCGGTACTTCGCTCGCTGGGAGCGATTCTGGACGGCCGAAATCCACGCCTCCGAATGGTTCCAGGACATGAAGGAGAGCACCTACTGCCAGTATTCCGACACCCGGTACTTCGCCGCGGTCAGCCGTGACCTGCTCGACTCCCAGATGGGCCTCCTGCAAGCGACAGAGGCCGCGGCCAGCAGCGCCCTTGGCAGGAAACGGGCGCGGATGTGGATCACCGGTCTTGCCAACGCGAACGCGATTGTCACCTTCCGCAATGCCCTTGCGGCCCTGAAGAAGCCGGGAGTGACCTTCACGACTCGGCAGGTCCTGGTCCATGACCAGTTTGACGGTGCGGACACGCCGCTTGAACCGCACCGGCTGGGCGGCCTACCCGGCGAGGGGTGGTCGACCTGGAAGAGCGACTACAGCAAGGCGAGCCTGACGATCGACGCGGCCGGCGGCTACCGAGGCGGCGCGCTCCTCATCGACAAGATGGCGGACGCCCAGACCCCGAGCCCTACCGGCACCGTCTTCATGAGACGGATCCCGGTCAGGCATCCGGGCCTCGTTCGCCTGACCCTCCGCGCCAGGGCCGAGCACCATGCGGAGGGCGGACGGTTCGACCTCACCTTCCGCTTCCAAGACGACAACTCGCAATGGGTCGACTTCATGGCCCTGACGGAAACCGTTCTCTTCCCGATTGAGCGGGAAGGCGAATGGCAAGAGCTCTCAGCTGTCGTCCCCATACCGGCGAGGGAAGAAATCACCGGGCTCATGGTTCATCTCGGAACGGCCTCCACCAACTCCGGGAAGTTCTGGTTCGACGAGATTCGCTTGGAGGGTGTTGAGTAGCGCGAGAATCCGACGGAGAGTCTGTCGATTCCGGCGACATCACATCCTCGCCACGTCCACGATGCCGCACTCGATGTCTTCTTTGTTCGTCGAGTAGGCGACCAGCAGCTTCTCCTCGCCGGGGAGACAGCAGGGGTACATGTACCCGTCCTCCTTGAGCAGTCCGACCAGTCGCATGCTGGTCGGGTCGTCGACCAGGATGTACCCCTTGTTGAACTTGTACCCATCGTCGCTGAGCAGCATGGTGAGGTGGCGGCGATTGAGGAGTGAGGGGAAGGCGTTGCTGACAATGTAGTACCGCCCGTCGTCGAGCCGCCCGGCGTATTTGCGCGACATGGCGTCGGGTATATCGGTGATCACGGGCTCGCCGAAGGACTCACCGCCGTCCGTACTGATGCAGACCCAGAGCCGGCAGGACCCACCCTCGTCACGCCAGAACATGACGATTGTGCCGTCGTCGGTCTGGTACCAGCTCGCCTCAGCGCCGGGAAACACGGCGCCGTGTGGCTGGGGCACGGGGATCAGTTGCGGTTGTTGTCGAATGTCGCCGTCGGACCATCGCGCGATCGCCGCCCCGCTCTACAAGCGGGCGTTGGTCGTTTTTGAGCAGGCCCTTGGCCCGGACCATCCCTCAGTGGCCACGGTCCTGAACAACCTGGACGGGCTTTATCGGGCCACGGAACGGGAGAAAGAAGCACTGAAGCGGTAGGCAATGAAGCTATTGCACAGGAAATAGATGGGAGGGCAGTGGGACCGTAACCGGGGTATCTTTACGGGGTATCACAGGAATATCTTATACGCAAGTCTATGGGCGCGTGTAAGTTCCTTGAGCAATACGATTCCCACTGGCTAACTCCCTTTGCGCTTATCGGTCTTCTGGCGATGCCCGCTGTCGGTCAGTCGAGGATGAGGACGATGACTGCGCTATCTGGGACTGCGTT
>DPVW01000407.1:0-258 GCA_003529325.1 Candidatus Latescibacterota bacterium
GCAAGAGCTCCCGGCCGGATGGAGCGGGCAGAACACGAAACGTCCTCGACACTGGCTTGGCGTCGAGGACGTTGCATTGTGGCTGCCCCCCAGGGATTCGAACCCCGATAGCGTGCTCCAGAGGCACGTGTCCTACCATTGAACGAGGGGGCATCACATCCTGCAAAAAGAACTGGCGGAGAGGGAGGGATTCGAACCCTCGGTACGGGTTACCCCATACAACAGCTTAGCAGGCTGCCACCTTCGGCCACTCGGTCA
>DPVW01000407.1:638-8576 GCA_003529325.1 Candidatus Latescibacterota bacterium
CCCGGCGGTTTTCAAGACCGCTGCCTTACCAATTAGGTCTAGCCCTCCATTCGGGTCTGGGCTCGCCCTCCATCTGGGCCTTGGCTCAGTGCGCAGAATATACCCGCCACAGTCGGGAGCGTCAACGGGAAATCGATCGTCGAAAAGCCGTTAACTCCCAGCTTTTCCAACGGTATACACACGCCAAAGTGGATCTGATCAAGCCCCAAAGCGAAGTTGTCGCTCAGTTATCTAGGTCCTCGTCCTGCAGCGGGTCGTCTGACTCTTGCTCCGACTCTACCTCCTCTTCAGCGACTTCTTCTTCTGCGGCTGCCTCCATGGCCTGGGCAGGCATCTGGCCGTTGTCGGCCCCGTCTGTGGTGACCCCATCCGCGGCAGTGCCATCTTCGACCCCTTCGACAGCCTCTTCCTCTTTGACGACGCGCGTCATGTCGATGACGCGGTCACCGGTGTCGACGTTGATCAGTCGTACCCCCTGGGTGTTGCGGCCGATGCAGTTGATTCCTGCCACAGGGGTCCTGATCATGATGCCATTCTGTGTCACCATCATGACTTCTTCGTCATCCTGCACCAGCTTGCAGGAGACGACGGGACCATTGCGATCGGAGACTTTGATGTCGATGACACCCATTGTCCCACGACTTCGTTTTGGATATTGGTCAACTTCCGTACGTTTGCCGAAGCCGTTCTCGCAAACCGTCAGCAGGGAACCTTCTCCGGTGAGCACGACCATCTCCACTGTCTCGTCACCAGCGCGTAGATTGACACCCTTAACTCCGGTGGAGACACGCCCCATTGAGCGCACATTCTGTTCTGAGAACCGCACGGCCTGGCCATTTTTGGTCGCCAGCAGGATGTCCTGCGCTGGTTCGACGAGGCCGGCGCCGATCAGGTCGTCCCCTTCGACGATCTTCAGCGCAATGATGCCATTGCGGCGCACATTGCCATAGGCGGACAACACCGTCTTCTTGACGATGCCGCGGCGTGTCGCCGTGAACAGATATCTGTCGTCGGTGAATTCATCGACGGCGACGACGGCGCGGATTTCGTCCCCGTCCTCGAGTTTCACCAGATTGACGAGCGGCCGTCCGCGGGCGGTTCGATCCGCTTCCGGGATGCGGTAGACCTTCAGCCAGTGGCATTGGCCTCGAGCGGTGAGGAAAAGGATGTACGAGTGCGTATTGGCAATGAACAAGCGCTCGACAAAGTCCTCGTCTTTGGTTCGCATACCGGTAACCCCACGACCACCGCGAGCCTGGGTACGGTAGACGCTGGGTAACATCCGCTTGATATACCCGGTCCGCGAGATCGTGACGACCATGTCCTGCCGCGCGATGAGATCCTCCATGTCGAATTCTTCGGTGGAGTAGACGATCTCGGTGCGTCGTTCGTCGCCGAACTTCTCACGAATGTCAGCCACCTCGTCCTTGAGGATCTGCATCTGCATGTCACGACTGTCGAGCACGGCCTTCAGGTGCTCGATCAACTGCATCAACTCCTGAAACTCCTCCTCGATCTTTTCGCGCTCCAGCCCGGTGAGGCGTTGCAGCGCCATCGCCAGGATAGCGTTGGCCTGGATCTCGGACAGGACAAACTCCTCCATCAGACGACCGCGGGCCTCCTCGGGATTGGCCGAGGCTCGGATCAATTGGATAATGGCATCGATGTTGTCCAGCGCGATCCGCAGGCCTTCCAACACATGGGCTCGCGCCTCGGCCTTGCCCAAGTCGAAACGGGTTCGCCGCAACACGACCTCGTGGCGGTGCGCCACGTAGTGTTCGAGCAATTGCTTGAGGTTCAGTGTCTCGGGACGGCCCTCGACGATGGCGATGGCGTTGACGCCGAAGCTGAACTGCAACATCGAATGCGTAAACAGTTGGTTAAGCACCACCTCGTGGTGGGCGCTCCGTTTCAACTCGATGACGATCCGCAGGCCGTCACGGCCGGACTCATCACGGATGTTGGAGATGTCCTCGATGGTCTTGCCACGCACGAGGACTGCCATCTTCTCCAACAGCGTCGATTTGTCGACGAGATACGGGATCTCAGTGACGATGATCTGCTCGCGGCCGTCACGTTGCTCTTCGACATGAGTCCGAGCCCGCAAGCGGATGATGCCGGAGCCCGTCCGGTATGCACGGTGCACGCCGCTCATACCGTAAATCACGCCGCCCGTGGGAAAGTCGGGCGCCTTCACGTACTCCATCAACGCGTCGATGTCGATGTCGGCGTCGTCGATCAGAGCCGTCAGGGCATCGCAGATTTCCGTGACGTTGTGCGGCGGCAACTTGGTAGCGTAGGCCACGGAGATCCCCACCGAACCATTGCACAGCAGGTTCGGAAATCGTGCCGGTAAGACCTCGGGCTCGGTCCTTGTCTCGTCATAGTTTTCGACCAGATCAACCGTGTTGCGGTCGATTTCGGCGAGCATTTCCACCGCCGCGTGGCTCATGCGCGCTTCGGTGTAACGCATGGCCGCCGGCGGATAGCCGTCGATTGATCCGAAGTTGCCCTGACCATCGACCAGCGGGTAACGCAGGCGAAAGGGTTGTGCCATATGCACCAGCGTCGGATAGACGATGGCTTCGCCGTGCGGATGGTAGTTGCCGGACGTGTCGCCGGCGATCTTGGCACACTTCCGAAAGCCGCGGCCTGGCGCCAGGTTCAAGTCGTGCATAGCCACCAGGATGCGCCGCTGGGAGGGCTTGAGGCCGTCCCGTACGTCGGGCAGCGCCCGGGCGGTGATCGAACTCATGGCATAGGACAGATACGCCGTCTTGAGTTCGTCCTGCACCTTTACTGGGATAATGCGGGGATCACGTTGTTCGAGCATGTGGCTCTTCTGTCAGGTGTCTCGGGTTGTCAGGATTCGGCTACTGTTGTCAGGCTGGTCGGTGCTTAGGCATCCAGGAATTTCACCGACAGGGCGTTGGCTTCAATGAATGCCCTCCGAGGTTCAACATGCTCTCCCATCAACAGCGTGAACATGTGTTCCGCCTCGACGGCGTCATCGAGATTGACATGGAGCAGGGTGCGAGACTCCGGATCCATCGTCGTCTCCCAGAGTTGCTCAGGATTCATCTCTCCGAGACCTTTGTAGCGCTGGATCATGATGCCCCGCCCATCACCGTCGCCCTTGAGTTCGGCGACGTACTCGTCGCGCTCTTTCTCGCTGAAGGCGTACATCTCGCGCTTGCCACGTTTGACCAGAAACAGCGGCGGCTGTGCCAGGTAGAGCTTGCCTTCGGAGATGATTCCCCGCAGATATCGAAAGAAAAACGTCATCAGCAGCGTGCGAATGTGGGCCCCGTCAACATCGGCATCCGCCATGATGATGACCTTGCCATAGCGTAATCTGCTGAGATCGAAGTCTTCACCGATGCCAACGCCGAGGGCGGCGATCAGCGGCAATAGCTTGTCGTTGCCTAACACGCGGTCGATGCGCACCCGTTCCACGTTCAGCATCTTGCCAAACATCGGCAGCACGGCCTGGAACTTCTGATCTCGCGCCTGCGCCGCTGACCCTCCTGCGGAGTCACCCTCTACCAGGTAGATCTCGGTTTCCTCTCGATCGCGGCTGGAGCAGTCGGCAAGTTTGCCTGGTAACGAGGCGCCATCGAGCACACCCTTGCGCCGCGTGAGCTCGCGCGCCTTGCGCGCCGCGTCCCGTGCCCGTCCGGCTTCGATGATCTTTGAAATCACCCGTTTGGCGACGTCGGGGTGTTCCTCCAGATACATACTCAGCGCCTCGGACGTCAGTGACTGCACCAGCCCCTTCACGTCACTATTGCCCAGTTTCGACTTTGTCTGACCCTCGAACTGGGGTTCGGGCAGCTTGACGCTGACGACCGCCGTGAGGCCCTCGCGCGCATCCTCCCCCGACAGGGCAAACTTGACACCCTTGAGCAAATCTTCGCGGTTGGAATAACTGTTGATCGTCGTTGTCAGGGCGGCACGAAAGCCGACCAGATGGGTGCCACCTTCGGTCGTTTTGATGTTGTTGGCATAGGTGAAGACCGACTCCTGATACGAGTCGTTATACTGCATGGCGATCTCGACGCTGACGCCGTCGCGGTTGCCCTCCAGATACATCGGGTCCGCATGCAGACAGTTGCGACCCTCGTTGAGGAATTCGACGAACTCGACGACACCCCCTTCGAAGTGGTATTTGTCGACTGTCCCGGTCCGCTCATCGGTGGCGTTGATCTCAAGCCCCTTGTTCAGAAAGGCCAGTTCGCGCAGGCGATAGGAGATCAGCTCCGAGTCAAACTGAATGGTTTCGAAGATCTCAGCGTCCGGCAGAAACCGAATGATGGTCCCCGTCGTGTCGGCTTCGCCGATCACCTCCAGTTCCGTCTGCGGAATGCCACGTTTGTACTTCTGCTGATAGATCTTGCCGTTCTGACGCACCTCGACGCTGAGCCACTCGGAGAGCGCGTTGACGACGGACCCACCAACGCCGTGCAACCCTCCGGAGACCTGATAGGCCTTCTTGTCGAACTTGCCCCCGGCATGCAGCATGGTCATGACGACTTCTACACCGGACTTACCCTCGCCGGCGTGCATGCCGGTAGGAATACCGCGGCCGTCATCCTCGATGGTCACCGAACCATCCGCCATGACGGTGACGTCGATACGATTGCAGCGTCCCGCCATGGCCTCGTCGACACTATTGTTGACGATCTCCTTGACGAGTTCGTGGAGTCCGCTCTCGCCGGTATCGCCGATATACATCGCCGGGCGCTTGCGCACACCTTCCAGACCTTTGAGCACCTGGATGGCGTCGGATCCGTATTCGTCCACTTCCTGATCGTCGTTTTTCTTGTCGTGGTCCTCAGTCACCGGTCATTTCTCCCATTTATCTATCTGCACGGCCACGTTCGGCCGCGGCATTGACGAATACGAGGTCTCGTATCACGGTGCGCCCCAGTCGAGCATTGAGACGCTGCAATAACTGCCGTTTGGAAAAACTCACGTGCGTACGCCAAACACCGGAGGGAACGGCCAGTTCCAGCTTGCCTCGGTGTACCCTGATGGCGCGGGCTCGAGCTGCCAGTCGTGGACCCGCGATTTCCTCCCAGGCCAACAGGGCCCTTGCGTCACGTACGCGGTTGGCGATACCCAAATCGGACAACACCCCGTCAAGTAGCGTGCCGACCGCCTGTGCCTGTTCGTCGGTGGGCCCAACTCGGGGCAATGGTCCTGGTCCGCAATTGGGTCGGTGGTTGGCGCCCATCATGCGGACAACTCAATGCGTTCGAAGCGATCCGGGATCGTATCACCCGGCTCACGAGGTGCCGTAAGGATGACCTGGTCAAACTCTTCGGCCAGTGACAACAATTGCCGCGATCGCAGTTCGTCGAGTTCGGAAAATACATCATCGAGCAGGAGCACGGGTTGGTGACCACTGTGCGCCTCGAGGTAGCGGGACTCGGCCATTTTCCAAGACAGCAGAACACTCTTGAGTTGGCCTTGTGAGCCGAAGGTCTCTGCAGACTCACCATCGAGGGTAAAACCAAAGGCGTCTCGGTGTGGGCCACTCAGCGTGTGGCCCGCCCGTTGTTCCTTGGCTGGATCGGCTTGTAACTGTTGCAGCAGCATCGACTGTAAGGTGTCGAGCAGCGGGATCTCGTCGGTGCTCGATGGCAGTCCAGCGCCCTGATATTCTATGCCCGCCGCTTCACGACCGGTCGAAAAGCCCTGGTAGCAGCTCTGCAGCACGGGAACGATCTCGGCCAGGGCTTGCAGGCGTTCCAGGCGAATCCGAGCACCGGGCTCAGCCAGTTGTCGATCCCAGACGTCGCGCTCGGCGGGATCTGCCCGTCGTTGATTGAGTTGACGGAGAAAGTGGTTGCGCTGCGTGAGCACGCGACGGTAACGCTGCAGTTGCTGCAAATATGTGGCACTGGCCTGGGAAATAAGAATGTCGAGCAGCCGCCGCCGTTGAGCGCTGAACTGCAATACAAGGGCCACATCTTCGGGAGCGAAGTGCACGGTCTGGAATTGACTCACCAACTCTGACACCCGTGGCAGGGGTACTCCATCCAGAAACACGCGCTTGCCGTCGTGGCCACTGTAGAAAACGCGCGCATGACGCTGACGATCGGCGGTGTCCCACGTGCCTTGAATATCAAACCAGGTTCCGTCGTGAGGTACCGCCTCATGGTCTCGTGCTCCACGGATTGATTTGCCCAGTGACAGGTAGGAAATCGCTTCCAGAATATTGCTCTTCCCACGGCCGTTGTTGCCGACGATCAGGGCACCTCTGGCACCCAGATCGAGTTTGATTTGATCGAAATTGCGGAAGGGCTTCAATTCGAGTTGGCGGATGCGCATGACAACCCCAACCCCCGTACTGCCGACGTGTTCAGGCGCTCGGCCGCATCGGCATGAGCAAGTAGTACGATTCTTCGCCTTCGAGCTGGTCGGCCGGCCGCACAACGGCGGCTGTTACCGAATCCCGCAAATCGAGGATCACTTCCTCGGAGGACAACTTGCGCAAGATTTCCATCATATAGTGCGAGTTGTATGCGACTTCGATCTCATCGGAATTATAGTCGGAGGGAATGACCTCTCGCGCTTCCCCACCAAGCTCCTGACTGGAGGCAGTCAACTCGACGGTGGATTCCTTTAATTGCAACCGGATCTGATGTGTATACGAACTCGACAGAATCGATACGCGCCGTACCGCCGGTAACAGTTGATCAACTGGAATCGTCATGCGCTTGTCGTTATCCCTCGGTACGACCTGCTCGTAGTCGACGTAAGGTCCTTCGATCAACCGAGATAATAGCTGTGTATCACCGATCTGAAACAATACCTGACTCTCACCGAGTATTGCTTGTGTCAGATTGTCTGGATCTTCGAGTAATTTGGCCAACTCAGCGCAAGCTTGTGGCGGCAGGATGATTTCCGCCGAGCCCTGAATCACAGCCTGACCGGAATCCCACGTCTTGCGGAATTCAGCCAGTCGACTGCCGTCGGTAGCGACCATAACCATCAGTTCCGGCTCGATACGCCACAGAACGCCATTCAGAACAGGCCGTGTTTCATCTCGAGACACGGCGAAACTGGTTTTTTCGATCATGGTGCGCAGCAGCGCGCCATCGAGTCCCGAACCGTCACCAAATCTCAGCGTTAAGCCTTCGAGCGAATCCGGCATCTCGGGGAATTCATCCGGCGGTGTCGCTGCCAGCGAGTAACGCCCTTCGCCGCTGGAGGCTCCCAAACGACCCGACAGCACGACGCGACCATCTTCCAGTGCCAGACTCAGATCTGCATCCGGCCACTCTCTGACGATGCCTGCGAGGGTCTTTGCAGGAATCGTGACGCGTCCAGGCGTCTCTACGGACGCCACGACGCGGGTTCGGATAGAGATGTCGAGATTGGTTGCCGATAGCGTCAGGTGCCCGTCCTCTGCCTCTAAAAGCACATTAGAGAGAACTGGCTGCGCTGGTTTGGAGGCAACAGCGTCGAGGACGGTATTCAGACCACGCCACAATTCATTTCGATCAAGGGTCAATTTCATTTCATTTTTGCCCGGATCTTACACACCACTGGTCGAAAGTGTCGGTAGCGGTTCGTGTTCTGCGGCTTTCGCAAGCGTCGAATCTGCCATTCGGAACCCAACTACAATATGGATATAGGTATGCTGTGTCAACGCCATTTGAGAGGCCAAAAAGCAACCTCCATCGCTGTCGAAGAGACTTTTTCCACAAGGAGTAGTACGACGACAAGACCATTTCTTTTTTGGTTTTTATACTCTTGTCGTTCTAGTAGTGCTGTGGACATGTGGATATATCTCCAATACAGTCGGAGAGAAGGTTACATAACACGCTGATATTACATATGTTACATGCCTTCATATAAAATTAAAAGAGCCTGAAAATCACGTGGATAAGAGCACGAGTTTTTGGGCTGAATCTCAATTGCCAACGA
>DPVW01000262.1 GCA_003529325.1 Candidatus Latescibacterota bacterium
CTTGCCCAGCATAACGAAACCACCTGCTGTCGGGTCGCGTGCACCCAGATGCAGATTCGACAGCCATCCCTGGCGACGGCCACTCCCCCACTCCACGGCGAGCACGACCATGTCGAGACTGTGCACCGGCTTCAGCTTCAGCCAGGCATGACCGCGGCGGCCTGCTTCGTAGGGTTCGTGCAGAGCCTTGGCCATGACGCCTGTAAGAGAACAACTTGGGTTGCACCGCCGACAGGGGTTGCAGACGGAAGCCGGCCAGGGCTGCTTCCCCCGTCGCCAATACGGCAACGGCAACCGGGACGACATCCCCCGCGAGCATGACGGCGCGACGCACGCCGGACACAGCGATCCCTGCCGCGGCGGCAACGGCGTCGACGAGAAGACTCTCTTGTGCGCCCTGACGAAGGTCACCGTATACAAGGGCTGCCAGCCACTCGCGTTCGGCGCGGGTGCCGCGGGTGAACAGTTCGGCTAGCGTCTGAATCCTGGCTGTTGTGGAACCGGCGCCACTCAGATTAGCGACGTGCTCGAAGGCGGCGCAGAGAGGTCACCAGGTGCGCGCTCTTCTTCTTCTGCTTACGCGAGCGAGTGGCGGCGACCCGGCGCGAGGTCTCCACGAAGTCGATGAGGTTCACGGGAGGGCACCCCTTCTGTGGCGCGAGCGGCAGATTCCGTCTCAGTCCGTAGATTATCCCTCTCTGACACACCCGCGCAAACGGCACGGTACCCAGATCAGGATATGACTCACAGCCCAAACCCTCAGCGCACCCATTGCCTGGCCGACGATGTCGCCCAGCACCTGCGCCTCTCTTTGGCCAAAGATCGCGTCACCGCAACACGTCACGACCGCTTTCTCAGCCTGGCGATGGCGGTACGCGATCGTCTCGTCAATCAGTGGATCGACACCCAACAGAGTTACTACGACACCGACACCCGACGCGTCTATTACCTGTCTCTCGAATTCATGACCGGGCGACTGCTGGCCAACTCGTTGATCAATCTCGACCTCTACGAAGAGGCACGGCAAGCGATGGGCGATACCGGCCACGACTTGGCGAGTCTGCTCGAACAGGAGCCGGAACCAGGCCTCGGCAATGGCGGCCTGGGGCGCCTGGCGGCCTGTTTCCTGGATTCAGCGGCAACCCTCGAGTTGCCGGTCTACGGCTATGGATTGCGCTATGAATACGGGATCTTTCAGCAACGCATCTTCGACGGCTTCCAAGTCGAGGCACCCGATAACTGGCTGCGCGCCGGCAACCCATGGGAGATTCCACGTCCGGAGAAGGTCTACCCCGTGCGCTTCTATGGCCGCGTCGAAGAGGGGGCCGATGCCCGCGGCCACCTGCGTTTTTCCTGGGTTGGCGGCGAACAGGTGCTGGCCATGGCCTACGATACCCCCGTGCCCGGTTTTGAAAATGGCACGGTGAACACCCTGCGTCTGTGGTCGGCCAAGTCGACGCGCGAGTTCAATCTCGAACACTTCAACTATGGTGACTACGAGAAGGCGGTTGAGGACAAGAATCGTACCGAGACCATCACCCGCGTACTCTACCCAAACGCCAACTTCTTCGTCGGCCGCGAACTTCGTCTCAAACAACAATACTTCCTCGTATCGGCGACCCTGCAGGATGCGCTGTCACGTTGGTTCCGGAAGCATCGCGGACTTACGGGCTTTGCCGACAAACATGCCTTTCAACTCAACGACACGCATCCCTCCATCGCCATTGCCGAACTGATGCGCATTCTCGTTGACGAGGCGTCGATGCGCTGGGAGGAGGCGTGGGAGATCACGGTGCAGTGCTTCGGTTATACGAACCACACGATCTTGCCCGAAGCGCTGGAGCAGTGGCGGGTGAGTCTGCTCGAGCAGGTGTTGCCGCGACACATGCAGATCATCTATGAAATCAACCGACGCTTCCTCAACCAGGTGAAGATACATCGCCCGGGGGACGTCGATCTGCTGCGCCGTACGTCACTGATCGAAGAGGGCGAAGAAAAACGCGTGCGCATGGCGCACCTGGCCATCGTCGGTAGCCACGCCGTCAATGGCGTCGCCGAGTTGCACTCGCGCATTCTTCGCGAGGATCTGTTCCGCGACTTCGCCGACTTGTGGCCACACAAATTCCGCAACAAGACAAACGGCATCACGCCACGCCGCTGGTTGCGTCTGTGCAACCCGAGACTGGCTCGACTCATCAGCGAACACATCGGCGATGAATGGGTTCGTGACCTGTCCGCCCTGGAGGCACTCGAACCTTTTGCGGAGACCGCCGACTTTCGCACCGCCTGGCGTGCCGTAAAGCACAGCAACAAAGTGGATTTGGTGGAGTACATCACGGCGCAGAGCCACGTGCCCGTCAACCCGGACGCCATGCTTGATGTGCAGATCAAGCGCATTCATGAGTACAAGCGGCAGCTGCTGAATCTATTGCACATCATTGCGCAGTATCGACGCATCAAGGCGGATCATACCCTCGACATCGTACCACGCACGGTGCTTTTTGCCGGCAAAGCGGCACCGGCGTACTACACGGCCAAAATGATCATCAAGCTCATGCACGCCGTCGGTCGACTGGTCAACTATGACGAGAACGTCGCTGGCCGGCTGCGCGTCGTGTTCTTGCCGAATTACGACGTGTCGCAGGCGGAGCGCATCATCCCTGCCGCCGACCTCTCAGAGCAGATCTCGACGACGGGCATGGAAGCGTCGGGCACGGGCAACATGAAGTTGTCGTTGAATGGTGCCCTCACGATCGGCACCCCCGATGGCGCCAATGTCGAGATCGCCGAAGCGGTGGGCGAAGAGAATCTGTTCCTCTTCGGTCCTGACGTGGAACAGATCCGCCAGCGCCGCGCTGCTGGATACGACCCCATCACGGTCTACGAGAGCAATCGGGAGCTGCGTGCCGTCATCGACTTTCTCGCCTCCGGCGCCTTGTCCCCGGAGCGGCCCGATCTATTCACGCCCATCGTCGAGTCCCTGCTCGACCACGGCGACGCCTTTTTCGTACTGGCAGACTACGATGAGTACGCCGCCGCCCAGGAGCGGGTCGATGCTGCCTGGCGCGACCCCGAGGCGTGGACCCGCAAGTCGATCCTCAACAGCGCGCGCATGGGCCGCTTCTCTTCCGATCGTACGGTGTGGGAGTACGCCATGGACATCTGGAAGGTGCAGCCTGTGACGAACCAAGCGATGGAGAGCGCCGTCGCGGGGTAAGCTGATCAGCTGCCATCCGTCGATACGTCGTCCACTTGCCACCGCTCCAATTCGGGTACGGGCGCTCGACGTCGGTTGTACCCACCAGGACGCGATCATTCCAGGGAATGGCGAACAACATCCTGTCTTCGTCGGTGCGTGGTACCAGGATCCCCGTGTGGGAATCGAGAAAGTCGGCAGGCAGCACCAGATGCGTGCCTTGGCTGACAACGATGCGACGGGAGCTCTGTGGTTCGTCGAGTGCACGGACTTC
>DPVW01000143.1:0-601 GCA_003529325.1 Candidatus Latescibacterota bacterium
CACCTGCTCATCCACAATCCAACCCAGGATCTGTGAAAAGTATGTCCAGTATTGAGCATCGCCGGTGAGTCGATACATGTGCAACGCACTCAACAGACTCTCCCCCTGCACCCAGAACACCTTCTCCTTGCCCTTCGCCTCCTCGCCCAGGGGCCCCAGTTATAGACGCCACCCTTCTCGTGATCAAAACCGAAACGCGGTTGTAGTCCCACGCGCTTCGATACAGATCTACCAGTGGTCCGTTGGGTAGGTCCAGGGCTCGACAGGCCTCCATGAGCAACCAGGAATTCTCCAGGTCGTGACCGTAATAGACAACCTTGGACCAACGATTCTGCAGTGGTGTCCAGTCGAGTCCGTGACCATCGGTGTTGGCGCCGAAGCCCTTGCGCAGCACTGCATTGCTTTCGATAAACAGCACCTCCACCAAGCGCCTCCGGGACTCCTCACCCGTCAGCCGGTAGTAGTTGGTGAACGCCTCCAACAGGTGCATGTGAGTATTCATCAGCTTCGTGTTGGGACCCGAAAAATTGCGGTAGAAGAAGGTAGGGCTGTCCGCCGGCACCGCCGTCCAGTCAGCACGAAAATACTCACGATAACCACC
>DPVW01000143.1:993-3530 GCA_003529325.1 Candidatus Latescibacterota bacterium
GTTCATCCTCGCCGGTTGCCAGGGCGAATTCGGCAAGGGCATACAATGCGAATGCCTGACCATAGAGGTGCTTGTCGGGCAGCACGACCTTTGTCCCACTGTCGTCCACCGACCAATGGAAACCGCCATGGGTTCGATCCAGCAAGTGATCGCGCAGGAACTCATAGCCGTGACGCGCGAAGGCCAGGTGCGTGTCGCTTCCACGGCAAAGGCGGCATTGAGGCAGAGCGCACCTGCCACACTCTTGGCCAGCAGGAGGGTGGATCGGGGCACACTGTGAGACAGCACCAGACCGAGGGTGCCACGTTCCCGCTCGCCTTTGATGACTGCCACCCCGCTCGAGCCAGGGGCCCGGATGGATCTGGATGAAACCAACACCGATGTAGACGCTGGCAGCTTGTGAACTGCGGCTGAATATGGAGAGGATCGTCGGTGGGTTGCCGATACTCATTTCCAGCTGGGAATAGACGGTAGCCTGCTGCATGTTTTCGGCCGTCTCCCGCTTCTGGATAGGCCTGCATACGCTCAGAGAAGTCGAGGCTGCCAACCACAGTGGTCCACGAACAGAGTACGACCGTCAGCCCGACAACGACGCCCAGTCGCAACGTCAGCAGGTGGTTGAGAATTTCCTTGACGAGAAGAATTCTGAACATGGCCGTGACACAATACCGGTGCGGGTGTATCAGAGTAAAGCGAAATTCAGACTATCGCACTGGTTTGAGATTCAACAGCACCAGCAGCCATGTTCGATGCCAGTAGGCGGAGTTGATGTAAGGATTTTCCGCCGATGGCCAGTTGCTCCAGTTCGTCTGGTTGTGTGGCAGTCTGTGGTAGAACTGCAACAGCGGAATCGCCGGCAACTCGGCGAGCCAGATATCGAGGGCCTGCCTGAGCAGGGGGATCATCTGTGGATCATCCGGCGCCCTCTTTCCCATCTCGTCTACGAGGTCGGAAAACTCGCTGTTCTTCCAGCGCCAGAAGATGTCCGTCGCTTCGCCCGTGGGCAGGACGTAACGACTGTGGTAGAGTCGAAGGGTGAAATACGGATCGCGCACCGAGCCACCATTGCCGAAGATGTACGAACGAGCGATGCCCTGTGTGGTGCGCGTATAACTGTCTGACGTCATGCGCGAATTGGCGTCGAATCCCGCATCGCGCAGCTGTCGCACCAAAACGGGTGTGATGTCCTGAAATCCGGGGGAGATATCGATGGTGATTTTGAAGGGTTCGCCATCCTTGGTCCAGATGCCATCCTCCCCCTTTGCCCAGCCCTTGCGACGCAGGATCTCGGCGGTCCGTTGCGGATCGTACACACCCACGGGGTACTTGTCGATCACATCCTGCACCTGATCCAGATACCCACGCAATGCCGGAAAGTCCGGGAAGGGCAACAGCGTCGGTTTACCCGCCCCCATCCAACCGACCTCTACCAATTGGTCGCGGTTGATGGCGTGATTGATCGCCCAGCGCACCTCGGGATCGTCGAAGGGTGGTTCCAGCGCGTTGAAGCCGAAGGACAGGGGCCACCAGTCGAGGTAGCCGTATGGCGCGTCGCGCCCTGACCAGGTCGTGACATTCGGATTTTCCTCCACCATCGTCTTCGCATTGGCGGGCATGACCCCCGCCGTCATGTCGACGGTGTTGCTGATGATGGCCTGCACGCGTTTGGCCTCGTCCATAAATGGCAGGTAGATGAGGCGCTCAACCTGGGGTCTGTCGTGGAAACCGATCTTCTCCGCCCACCAGTCGTCACGCACCCGCCAGATACGCTGCTCCGGAGCGGAGACTTCCAGTCGATACGGGCCGGATACGACAGGCCAGCCCTGCTCTACATCGAAGTTGGTGAAAGTCTGGGCATCTTGCCCTTCCCAGATGTGTCTGGGTACGATGGGCACGCCATTGTCGAAGTTGTTGGTGAAATAGCTGAACATGAAACGAGGGTTGGGTGCCGTCAGTGTGATTTTCGCCGTCAGCGGGTCGATGACCTCCGCCTTTTCGACCCACGTCTTCATGTCTACGGCGAAGACCAGAAATGGCGCATTCTCACGCAGCATGTTGATCGTGAATACGAGATCCTCCGCCGTCCATGGATGTCCGTCACTCCACTCCACCCCGGCGCGGATATGAACCGTCACCTCCGTGAAGTCGTCGTTGAACTCATGTCCCGTGCCGATCCAGGGGATCACGTTGTTCGAGTCGGCGTAGGCGTTATAGAAGTACAGGGGTTCGTAGAGAAAGTTGTAGCCCGTGCGATTCGTCTGTCCGGGCTGATAGGGGTGGAAGCTGTCGTGGTCGTAGAACTGACCACTACAGGTACCGAAGTCGACACAGTCCGTGATGAAGGTGCGCGATCTGGGTACCCTTTTGCTGCCATCGCCACCGCCGCAACCGGCGATCACACCGGTCAGCAGCAACAGCGCAGCAAAGAGAGGGATCGGGTTAACTTTTGGCGCGGATCTGCTCACGGCATGCTCCCAGAGTAAGCGTTCAGTCTCCTACGGAGAGTTGAGCGCGTAGAGAAAGAGCTAGTCAGAAAC
>DPVW01000154.1:0-725 GCA_003529325.1 Candidatus Latescibacterota bacterium
AGCCAATCCCGATGGCCGGGCGAGACTGAGCGCCACCGATGACCAGCTACTGGTGACTGGCCAGGTCTGGACCATTGAGCCCGGTGTCTACATCGAAGGATTTGGTGGTGTCAGTATCGAGGATGCCATCGTCGTCACCGATGGTCGACCAGAAGTGCTGACACATTTTCCCAAGCAGCTACTTGAACTGTAGACCTGATTCGGGTGGCGTATTGAAACTTGTCACATAAGGGAGCAGTAGATCTAATGAAAACGTATGAAATAGGCTGGGCACAGGTCATAGACGGGAAATGGCATGAAGCAATCGAGCTCGAAAAAGAAGCGATGGCCTATTTTGAGGCCAAAGGATGGCACGCAGGCAAGCGCCTGCAGCCTTTGGACGACAGCAAGACGAACCACATGATCTGGATCTTTGAGTTTGACTCGCAGGCCGACTACGAAAAATGGTACGAACCCATTCACGCTGATGCCGGTGTCAAAGAATTTATCACCAGGATGGAGTCCGTCTATGTTCGCGAAGGCTGGAGCTTCTTTGCTTACAAGGAAGTGCTATAGGTTTCGTCTACGCAGCCTCAAGGGCTCCGTCGAGCCCTCGACGAAATCCACAAATACTTGGGCTGCGTAACCTCGTAAAAGGGTTCTACGACAGCTCTGGGTCGCAGCGGCGGTCTCATCACCGGGTCGGCACGCCTCGACCACTACAGAAGAGGGGGAGACTCGCTGCA
>DPVW01000154.1:1124-12032 GCA_003529325.1 Candidatus Latescibacterota bacterium
TTTCTCAAGGGGACCACCCGCCTTTGGACACGCTGGCAGCGGGAGCGCCAGAGCCGGGTCATTCAGGAAGACCTGATCAGCCTCGAACATGTCAAAGAAGTGTCGCAACTGGACTGCTGGCATTTCTGATGGACTCGCGTCAGCAAGATCACCGGCTGATAGAGACCCCGGAGCTGGATATCCAGTATCAGGTGGGGGAGACCCCGCAATTTGCCCGTGGTCCCATGCCATTGCACTGTCCCTGGGCGCCTCACGGTCTGTTCGAGTCCCTCGCCCGGGGCCTGGGCCTTTGGCCGGAGTGAGGCGCCTGATCAGGGGGGTGCTGCCGGTACCTCATGGAGGTCTAAGTCAATGTGTGGGAATACGTGCGGCATGTGACTGTCCCACGGGCCGTGCCGATTCCAAGCCCAACCGGCGGTGCCGCCCCGGTGTGCACGCTCCGGTGGCATACGCTGGAAGCGGGAGGCGTCGATCCGCCATGTGTCCCCATCTTCTGGCGGCACGGAGCGCCCTTCACCGACAATGCCGAATCCGGACCACGGAAGTGCGATCTCTACGGTCCACCCCTGATCGACGTCCGTGCTGTCGTTCAGCGTCCCGTCGAGTCGAACGGCCGATCGCAGCCCGGAGAAATTCCAGGGGATGAAGCCGAGTCTGCCACCACGATCATTCTCCAGATACGATTTGGGACCATCGTCGAAGACATTGGGACCGGCCACCTCCCATTCGGCGGATCGAAAATCCGTGTCCGTCGATGAGCATCGGGTCCGCCACCCGGTAAGCAGTTTCTCCTGCGGGATCAGCCTGCCTCGTCTGGTTCGAAGATCGTCAGTATTTTGTTCGTATACGCCTTGACCAGCGCGAAGGCGATAAGCGCAACCAGGCCTACAGAGCTGACTATCTCAACCACGACGGGCCCTTGGGGTCATCTATGTCGAATCGGTGCAGATTCGGTCGCCTGCGTTCCAGCAGATCTTCCAGCGGCTCAAGTTCATCCCGTCGCAGGACCAGATTGGCATCGAGTTCCTGGCATTCGATCACCAGAATGTCAATCTGCTCCCTGACTGCTTCTGACTGAGAGCGGAGGTCCTCGAGTCGCAGCGTATGGGCCTCGATCAACTGCCCGTATTTGGCGATTTCTGCAGTGAACTGCGCTGACCGCTGGGTAAATTCCATCCAGATTCGGCCCGTCGCAATCAGGATAGCCGCGATTGCCAGGCCACAAATCAGAAGAAACATGGGTTGCTGTCGTCCAAGGATGCAAAGAGATCGCGTGGCAGGAAATGGCTCTGTGGCCTGGTCAACATCAAAGATACCCCAGATCCTGCAGACGTTGTTTCAGCACCCCCTGCTCAATCGCCGTCTCGTCCTGGGCGCGCAGGTCACCATATTCTGATCCGTCGAGCAGGGCCTCGTAGCGGACCCTGTACGGCGTGGGATCGGCACACGCCAGGTCCCGTCCGCTGCTCATTTCGCGTAGCACATGTTTGCCGCTGATCTCGTCAAATCGAAACAACACCTCGCCATCGCTGATCGACCACTGCCGTGTTCCCTGCGGATTGCGTTCAAGGTGTTTGTCATCGATGGCGACACGGGAGGTGACGCGGTGGTGGGCGATCTCGAGATTGCCCGGATTCAGAAAGCCAACCCCGTAGAGGCTGTCCAGTTCGGTCAGCACCCAGCGACCGTGTCGTGGTGTGTCGTCGACCAGACTCTGACCGTATCCGCGATAATCAGCATCGATCTCCGCTAGTTCGCAAATCGTCGGGAACAGGTCGATCATGGACAACGTACCCGCCGGTAGACGCCAGCGTGCCTCCGGCAGGTGTGCGAGCAGCGGCACGCGAGCGACCTTGTGATGTATCAGGTCGCCATGGGCCATGATCTCGGGGTCGAAACCTTCGCCGTGGTCGCCAAAGAGGAAGACCGCCCACTCTTTCAGGTCGATCTTCTTGAGGATCTCGACGATGCGAAATTCCTGCACCTGCACAGCCGCTGCGTAGTAGTAACGCAGTGCCTCTTCTGTGCGACCGGCATCGACCAGTGCCTTCAGGCTGGGATCCAATTTGATCCCACCGAGTCCATAGCCGCCGTGGGTGTACCAGAAATGAAGGAAGCGCAGTTGTGGCTCATCACCACCGGCGTCGAGCACGTCAAGGACCGGTTCCAGCGAACCGAGGCACTGGTTGCGCGCTGCCGGGTCCATGGGGCCGATGGCATTCTCGTAGTCGAGAAAACGAAATACATCTGGCCGTTCGGAGTGGCCACTGACATCGAATCCCTGCTGCTGCAGCAGGTGGAACAGGTTGGTTACGCCACCGAACATCTTCAGATAGGTCTGCCCGAACAAGCCATGTTCGAAGGGATAGAGTCCGGTGAACAGCGATGTGTGTGACGGGCGGGTCGCCGGCGCCGTGACGAAGAAGCTCTCCGCCAGTTGATAGTCTCGCGTCAACACGTCGAATTTCGGCGTGTCCAATCGTGGGTTTGTGCGGCTCAACGCATCGTAGCGAAGACAGTCGATGGAGATCAGCAGGAATTTTCGGGTCGCCACGAATCGTCTCCCTCAGTCGATCAATCGAGCGTTGTACTGGCGGGGGGAGTGATGGTAGCCGGAATAGGACGAATTCTGTGTCGGTTCCTGGGTGTAGATGTGCACACGATCCTGATACGGGTCATAGAGGATGACCTCCTCGCGGCTGTCACCACAGACGTCGGCAGCGAAGCAGTGATACCAACCCATCTTGCCCCCACTTGGGGGTGGTAGATCGGGAAACTCCACGACCCTGTTGCCCTCTCCATCCCACAACGCAGCAGGGCTGTAGATCAGATCAGGGCCCTCCGCGCCATTCCAGTGAATCGTCTCGAGACCGGTGTTGTTTGGTGACTCATCGACTTGGAAGCGACTGCGCACACCCTGGCGTCCGGCGACGAGCAGATCCGGATGATGGCCATTGTAGCGGATCACGAGCTCCCGTTCATCGCTGTCGACATGATACCGACCACAACGGATCTCCTGGCCGTGAGGGATGACATCTCGACCGAGTTCGAGCAGACGATTGCCACTCTCGTCCAGCACGATGCCTCCTGCAGAGAGGATCGCACGTGGTGTCTCGGACTCCCAGGGTTCGATCAGGACACTGTCCATGTTGTCGCCCACGAACTCTTCCCAGAGCACGGTGCCGTCATGGTCCAGCAGGAACAGACCGCCATTCACCTCGTCTCGTCCATCCCCGTCAAAATCCCCGACAGACGGAATGTAGGCGGCGTGTTTCGGGTATTGGTTCCAGCGGTTGTTATAGGTCCACAGAATCTCAAAACGGCTGTTGCAGGCCACCAGGGTACGCCCGAGTTTGACGACGAAGTCTCCCGCATGGCCCGCACCGGAGAAGTCGGCGATCAACAGCCGCTGGTGGACGAAGTTGGGGATGTGCAACTGCCCATCGAAGTAGCCATCGCAGTCTCGCAGCACCTGGGGGCTGGCTTCCTGCTTGATCTGTCCCGTTTTGCCATCGAGCAGCAGCAGACGAACATCGCTTAGATTCCACTTGCTTGAGGGTCCGATGTTTTCATCGACGAAGAAACAGAGGACCTCACAGGCACCGTCGCCATCGACGTCAGCCACGGCGACGGGCCCTGGGCGATCAGGAGAAAGCGTGTGCAGTTGACCGTCGCCGTCCACATCGTCGACGGCAAGGTCACGGTCACCCATCGACCAGAGCAGTTCGCCATCGATGTCAAAGGCACCGAGGAAGGCAGGCTTGATGCCGCCAAGAGACTGGTAGACGACGAAGTCGGTGGCGCCGTTGCCGGTGAGATCGCCGATACGGATGTCCCCCCCGTAGCACCTTCCCATTTCGTCCACGGAAGTCAGAGCGTGCGGAATCTTGATGTTCCGGTATTCTGTCGCCTTATGTGCCAATATCGTCCTCTCGGGAGGCAAATTTTTTTCTAGACGATTTTCTACTTCGGGCGTCTACATGCCATGGCTACCGAACCAACCCTGATCAGTAGGACACTCGGCGGCGATCGCGAAGCCTTCGCTGAGCTGATCCAGGGGTATCTCGGTCTCGTTCACGGCATCATCCTTAATAAGGTGCGTCGCCCCGACGAGGTCGAGGACCTGGCGCAGGACGTTTTCGTCAAGGCCTTTCAGGAGTTGCCCAAGCTACGCGATCGAGGCAAGTTCGGCCCGTGGCTGGGACGTATCGCGATGAATCAGGCTCAGGCCTGGCTGCGACAACGGCAATCACGCTGCGCGGTGGTCCCAACGCCGCCCACCGACAGCGGCAGAAAGAGCGGGTCGCCGCAGCACTCCCACTGCTGACAACCGTGACCGAGCAGACGGTGAGTTGGCAGCCCGCACCGGCGTTGTTCTCACTTCTCCGTCGAGGGCTCGCCCTCGGTAGCGCCGTCACCCTGGGTATCGCCGGCAGTCTGATCTACGAATCGCAAGTACAGTCGGCTGCAGCGGAGGCACCGCCAACAGCCCGTTCCGGTCGGCTTTCCGTCTGGCTGGGTGGGGATCTGACCGCCGATGGGGGTCTATCCAAGGCCGCACCCATGGGTGATCTGGAGGCGATACAGGATGGCACTATCCTGCTGCCACCCTGTTCATCGGGGCGACTCCGCCGCCGCTGAAACTTCACTTCAGGGGCGTACCGAGGTAGGCGACCAGCAGGCGGGCGCCATTGACGATGCCATCCACGTGGCAGATCTCGAAGCCGTGGGTGTTGTCTCCCGCGTATCCGATCAGGACCGCTCGCGCCGCAGAGGCAGCCGCCTTCGCCAGCGTTGCATCACTGGCATACGAGGTGAGCACCGCCGTCTGCACGCCGAAGCCAAGACCCGCCGCCAATTCTGTCATGTGATCGACGACACCCAGATGGTACAGACCGGCGCGGTCCTTGCAGGGCAGGATGGGATCGCCGCTGTTCACGGTCTGGTATTCGGCGGCAACGGGCACGACGTCGAGGGCGATCACCGTCGACGCCGGCACCTGGCCGACGGACCACACGGCGCCGAGGCCACCGATCTCCTCTTCTGAACTGGCGATCAGCCAGGTGTCCTGTGCTGGCGGTGTCGCTGCCAGTTCGTGGGCCGATGCCACCAGCATGGCCAGTCCCGCCCGGCAGTCGAGGTTGTAACCGCACACATAATCCTCACCAAGCCACCAGGGCGCCTTGCGATGCCGGGCGATGACGACCCGACGACCGGGACGCACGCCGCGGGCGGCGAGGGTTGCCGCATCGAGCTTGGTCTCCACCCACATGGCCTCCCATGTCAGCGCTCCGCCCTCCTTCAGAGCCGCCGCCGGACTCTCTATCGATACGTGTTTGGAGCCGATGGAGAGCACGCCTGCAAGACTCTGTTCGCCGAGCAGGATTTCCACCGGGGTCTCGCCGATGGCCCATGGGTGGAGTCCACCCACCGGGCGTACGCGCACTCGTCCGTCCATATCGACGCGCTTTACGATCATACCAATCTCATCCTTGTGGGCGACAACGGCGATGCCGCCAGCGGACGAGTGACCCTTGAAATGTACGACGATGCTGTCCGCATCATCCTGCCAGGTACCATCCCCCAGATCGCCGAACAGCTCCAGCATCAGGCGCTCGACTTCGCCCTCGCTGCCGGAAGGGCCGTGGGCGTTGGTGAGGCGTTCGAGATCGGCGAGCAGGCGCCTGCGGTCGACGGCCACGGGGTGTCCTTTCTGTGGAGAAGCGGATGCTCTGCGAAAGGACAAAGATAAGGCCGGGCAACTGCGAAGCGCAGCAGGCCCGGCCCATGGAAGGAAGTGGTGCTGTTGGCGGTGGGGGCCGCCTTTGTTAATACGCTTAGTTCGGGACCACCGAAGCGGCCGGTGTCAAGCCACTGATGAATTCGTCGGCGAGGTTGCGCAGCCGTTTCTGCAGGCGCAGGCGACCCCGATTTACCCGTGACTTCACCGTGCCCACCGGGCAGTCGATGATCTTGGCGATTTCGTCATACGACAGGCCATCCAGATCGCGCAATTTAACCGCCTCACGAAATTCGCTGGGCAGGTCGCCGATGGCATCGACAACGGAGGAGCGGACCTTGCGGGCATCGGTAAATTCTCCGGGCAGCAGATCGGCCGCAACGGGCTCGAAGAAGGGCGTGCGTTCCTCGTCGTCGCCGGAAGGACCGATGGCGACCCAGTGCCAACGCTTGCGCCGACGCAACTCCGTCTTGGCAAGGTTGCCGGCGATCGTGTAGAGCCAGGTCGATACCTGTTCGATGGCCGGGTATTGGTGTTTGTGGCGCAAACAGCGTAGAAATGTTTCCTGCACGATGTCCTCAGCCGTCTCGCGGTCGCCAACAAAACGACAGACGAAGTTGTTCAGCGGAATCCCGTAGCGCCGAACGAGTACACCGAGTTGGTCAGTGTCGTCAACGGCCGATCGAAGGACGGCGCGGTCCGAGAGCTGTTGGGTCGCTTCCATGACGTTCTCTCTCTCTCTCAGGAGTCTCTTGGATTGTCTGTGCCTTGAACCAGGACGATTCGTCGAGGTTCGACGAAGCACACGCAAGAGTCGTACCAGTGTTTGACTCAAGCTGAGTAGGACGATTCAAGATGTGTAAAAACAGTTATTTGGAGAATTCCATAGGCTCCTGGGCTGAGTCCAATTTCTGCTCAGGAGTGACTCAGAAATCTGAGGATCGTCAGAGATTCGAGGGGGATTGGTGAAGTTTTTCGATTCTTTGACCCCTCCTGTCAGGGAGGGTAGATTTCACCCCTGGCCCTGCACAGCCATTGCTCGAGGGAGGAAGATGGCGGACGAAGCGCTGCAACAGATCCAGACATTCTGTGAAACCAACCAGATCCGACGCCTGCAGGTGGACGAAATCCACGAGTTGCTCACCGACGGGGAAGAGCCTGAATGGGTGGCGGGTCAGGCCACCGACGAGCGGCCCGAGGTGGCCAGCCAACTCACGGAACTGCTTACTCGTCTGGCACCCGATTTACGCAGACCGGACCCCCCCCCTGAGGAGGAAGAGGTCCTGGAGACGCCGGAAGAGGCCGAGCCGGAGATGTCTCCCGAGGAGCAGTTTGCCGCTCTCGCGCAGGCCTTGCCACCAGGGGTCGATGCGCGGCAGGTCCAGCAGATGTTATCGACGCCGAGGGGGAAGATGCTGGCCGATTTTGGCGCCTTCTGTGACGAGAAGGGGTATGCGGACTCCGACGAAGAGTTGATGCGGGTTGCCCACGAGGAGTGGTTGCAGACTCCGCGGGATAGCCTCGAAGGCAAGAAACCGGCGGAGTTGTTGGAGGGTGGTCGGCTGCTGCCTGAAAAAGTCGAGACATTTCGTCGCGAGGAACCCAAAGTCGGGCGCAACGACCCCTGTCCCTGTGGCAGCGGCAAGAAATACAAGAAGTGCCATGGGTAGGCAGGAACGCGCCATTGCCGGTGTATTTTCCATCGATCTGCAGGTTTTTGGAGACGATCGCGGGCGCTTCTCCGAGATGTTTCGCGACGAGTGGTTTCCGGAGCGCGACTGGGGCAAAGTCCAGGTAAACCGCTCCCATTCGTCGGCAAATATCCTACGCGGGCTACACTACCATCATCAGCAGGCCGACTACTGGCACCCGCTGGCGGGGACGATCCGAGTCGGTCTCTACGATCTCAGGCCCCAGTCGCCGACCCACGGCACGGGGGAGAGCTTCAACCTGAGTGGCCAGGACTTCACCGGTTTGTTCATTCCCCCTGGTGTGGCGCATGGCTTCTACAGTGTCACCGATCTGACGTTGATTTACGTGGTCGACAACTATTACGACGGTGCCGACGAATTGGGAGTTGCCTGGAACGACCCCAGCCTGGGTCTCGATTGGGGCCTGGCCCACGGCGTGGAGCCGGTGTTGTCGGAACGAGACGCCACCAACCTGCCCCTTCAGCAGATCAAGAAAACGGACCTGCCGTGACGGCAGACCTGCTTGACACCCTCATCGACTCCCAGGCGCTGCGCATCGCCCCGCCGGGGGAAGTGTTCTGGTACACATCGGGCACACTGGGTCCGTATTACGTCAACACACATTATCTGTTCGGTGGTCCCGATGCGGCTGAGGAGTTGCTCACCTTCATCGACAGCGACAGCCGGGCCGTAGATTTCCACGCGCAACTCAGCGAGCGTATCAGCCTGCGCCTCGACAGCGATGCCGCCTTCCGTCGTGTCATCGATGCACTCGTCGCCGCCGTGCGAGCCCGCCCCGGCGCCGGCGATCTCGACTGGATCTCGGGAGGCGAGCGGCGTGACTGGTTCTTCTCTCTCCCCGTGGCCATGCGCATGGATCTGCCCCATCTGTATGTCTACAAGGACGGGGGCACTTTTCTGCCAGATGGTGGAGCAGGACTGAAGGCGGTCGATGATCTCAGTGGCCGGCGCACGGCGCACATCACCGACCTGGTGACGGAGGCGTCGAGTTATGCCGGGGTCTGGATCCCGTCGATTCGTGACCGTGGTGGTGAGATGCTGATCTCGGCGAATGTGATCGATCGGGCGCAGGGGGGTATGGATGTCATCGACAGAGCCGGTGTCGATGCTCTCGCCCTGCTACGGGTTGATGCCGAACTTTTTGGGGATCTGCTGCAACGGAAGATGATCGACGCGCAACAGCACGCCGTCCTGCTCGATTATTTCGGTGATCCCACGGGGGCGATGAAACGCTTCCTCGAAGCGACACCGGACTTTCTCGATGGGGCGTTGGCGTCAGCCGACGAACGTACCGCCAAGCGTGCGAGAATGCTCGTCGACAACGATCCCTACAGCCTCGGTCTGAGCGGCTGACACGAAAAAAGCTACCCGGCGGCAGCGTCGAGCATCTCTTCGATGACATGTACGGAGACCAACTGTGACACGCCTTCCTCCGGCATGGTGACGCCGTGCAGCGTGTCCGAGAAGGACATGGACAGCTTGTTGTGGGTGACCATGCAGAACTGCGTGGTCTTGGCGAATTCGCGCAGCACCCGCAGGAAGCGCTCCACATTGGCATCATCGAGTGGCGCATCGACCTCGTCGAGGATACACCAGGGACTCGGCTTTACCTGATAGATCGCGAAAAGCAAGGCGATTGCCGTCAGGGCCTTTTCGCCACCCGACAACAAACCGATGCTCTGCAGCTTCTTGCCCCGCGGTCGAGCGATGATCTCGATATTCGACTCGAGAGGGTCAACATCTGCCTCGATCTGCAGGTCCGCCTCGCCACCAGGGAAAAAACGCGCATACGTTTCGCGGAACTTCTCGCGGATTTCTTCGAAGGTTTCGCGGAACATCCGCCGCGCGACGCGGTCGATATGCTGCAGCGTCTTGCGCAGGTCCTCGGCGGCAGCCATCAGGTCATCGCGATGCTGCACCAGAAAGTCGTAGCGCTCCTTCTGTTCTTCATACTCCTCCAGCACGCCCACATGCACATTGCCCAGTCGGGCGATACCGCGACGCAATTCACCCAGACGAGTGTCGGCGGCAGGACCATCGAAACCCTCTTCATTCAGGGGACCAAGGCTCTCGACGTCGACATCGTACTCCTCAACAAGGCGCTCCTTGATGCGGGCTGATTCGCTGTGCAGCTCTGTCAGTTTCAGTTCGAGTTGATGGCGACGCTCGCGCTGCGTCGTCAGCTCACGCTGGAGTCGTGAAATCTCCTGATCGAGCTCGCGTGAGGCGATGGACACCTCCTGTTGGTGACGTAGGCGTTCATTGCGCTGCTCGTCCAGTCCGTCCCGCTCGCTGTGCTTGTGGGTCAACTGTTCGGTGATCTGTGTCTCGCGCTCGGCGAGGGAGGCACGGTCGCCTTCGGCCTGACTGACCTCGTGCTCGATGCGCTCGATGTTCCTCTCATGTTCCTTCTGCAACCCGGTGAAGCGCTGGACTTCACGCCGCAGGCTTTCCGCTTTCTCGGTGGCACGCACACTCTCCACGCGCAGCGCGTTGAGGGCCTCGATCTGTTCCCGCCGCACTTGCTCTGCGGAGCGCACCCGCTCTTCTCGAGCCTGTAGTCGCTGCTCCAGGTCGACGGCCTCATTTTCGATCGTCGCCAGGCGTTCTTCCTGACCACGACCACCATCCTCCAGGCTCTGCAGTCGTTGACCGGCCTGCTCCAGGCGCTGTTGTAGCTGCGTGCGTCGCGTCTGTTGCCGGTGCTCTTCCTCGAGTGCAGAGCGCTGTCGCTGGCGGACCTCGCGTTCGGCGTCGTGCTCGACGTCGAGCAGTTCCGTGAGATCGGCGATGTAGCTGTCGAGAATGGCACGGCGCGTCTGCAGAGCGCCAGCAGCGGCCTGCGCCGCCGACAGTCGGGCCTGCAGCCGCGATACATCCGTCCGCAACTGTCGAATCTCCCGACCACGCCCCAAGACGCTGTCATCCTGGTTGGTGTGTGCACCCCCTGCGAGGCGACCGTCGATGTCGACGCCCTGTCCATCAGCGGTGACGAGACGTGCTGACAGGCCCCGATAGCGGCGGGACACGGACACGGCCGCCTCGAGATCGTCGACGACGAAGGTGTTGTACAACAGGCGTTCCACCAGAGGCGCCACGGGGCCACTGGCGCGGACACGGTCCCCAAGAGAGCCCTGTACGCCGGCAACATTGCGCAGATCGATGGCGGGCTCCCGAGGAGGCATCTGCCACTCGAGAGGGAAGATACCCGCTCGTCCTGAATGTTCGCGCAGGTATTGGAGAGCCTCGAGCAGGTTGTTGTCACCGCGGGCGACAAGGGCCTCCACGGCATCTCCGAGGGCATTCTCGACGGCTTGGTCCCAACCGGGTTCGACCTCGATAAGGTCGCCGAGTACGCCCTCAAACAGATGTGTATACGGGGACTCGACGAGCAATTCTCGAACCCCCTTCGAATACCCTTCATACCCAGAGCGCACCCGCTCCAGAACCTGAATG
>DPVW01000226.1:0-2471 GCA_003529325.1 Candidatus Latescibacterota bacterium
TGCGACAGTTCATGTGGTTCTCCTTTACCGCAGAAGGGGGCCTCAGTTTCGCTGAAGTTCTGCACATACCGTGGGCGGCGGGCGGATTCGTTGTGGCCAGTCTGGGCCTGTGGACGGCAAATCTCTGGGGCTTGCCCGTGGCCCTGGTCTATGGGTTCATCAAAGGGGTGCAGACGTTGCCCCATATGCTGATTCCGGAGATGGCGGGGGCCCTGCTGGGTCGTTATTGGCTGGAGCGGCGTTTCGGCAAGAAAGAGTGGCGTCGTCGAGCCCCCGTGTTGCTGGCCGGATTCGCCTGTGGCCAGGGACTCACCGGGATGGGGTCTGTCGCCATCGCTCTGATCGCGCGCTCCGTGGCGCAGTTGCCGTACTGATGGCGACCCCGCAGACGACAGACACCCCCCTGGGCACACGCCGTGTGCTGCTGGCAGGCACGGTCGTGTTGATCGCTGCCGCCTGGGCTCTGCAGCGGATCGAGTTGATCTATGGTGGCGCCGAGGTCGGCATGGGGGCGCTGGCGGCGCTGCCGATTCTGTTGCTGGCGGCGTTGGCTGGAATTCGTCAGCACATACCGGACCGATTGCGACCTTCCGCCGGGGAGTTGGTCGCACTCTATCTGATGACGGCTATAGGCCTGCCCCTGGCTGGGCGTGGTTTCGTCCACTATCTGCTGCCAGCACTGACCACGGGCTTCTACGGCGGTTTCGCCGATCCAGCTGGTAGATATCAACGATTCCATCAGTATATCCCCACGTGGATGGTGGTTCGAGGGGATGGGGCAACTGGTTTTTTCGAAGGGGGAGTGGGGGTACCCTGGGCGGTGTGGTGGACACCGCTGCTCGTGTGGGGGTTGTTGGCGGCGGGGTTGTTCGCCGCCCTCTGGGGTGTGGCGAGGCTATTGCGGCATCGCTGGCTCGAGGAAGAACGTCTGCGCTTGCCCCTGGCCGACCTGCCATCGGCGCTGGCCACGGATGGGGTGGTCTTACTGAAGGATCGCCGCCTGTGGGCGGGGGCGGCGGTTCCCATCCTGCTCTACGGCATCAACGGCATCGATCATCACTTCCTGCTGCCTGGCGCGATTCCGACCTGGTTCGATTTTACGGATGTCCTGATCGAAGACCCCTGGAGGGCGATGGCGCCATACACCTCCCGGTTCCGCTTTTCGGTTTCCCCACTGCTGGTGGGTATTTCCTACCTGATGGCGGTGGAGGTCTCCTTCAGCACCTGGTTCTTTTTCCTCGCCACGCGCCTGCAACTGGTTTTCGTCGACCTCATGGGTCGCACCGGAGACCAGGGAGTTTTTATCGGCGTCGGTGGTCAATGGCGGGAGTGGCCCAACTTTCTGCCGCACCTGCAGGCGCAGTCCCGTGGCGGCGTGCTCTGCCTGGCCCTGCTGAGTCTCTGGGCGGCGCGTCGAAGTCTCCATCGCTCATGGCGCCAAGCATGGAGGTCCTGGGGACAGCCGAGATTGTCCTGGATGGCGCTGCTGGCCGGTACGGCGACCCTTGTGCTCTGGGCCTGGTTGGCTGGGGGCTCCCTGACTGTAAGCGCTGGCCACGGGGTGCTGCTGCTGCTCACCGTCATCGGCGTCGCGCGACTGCGTGTCGATGGGGGACTGCCCGTCGTCGGAGCCTGGCTGTTGATCCCCAACCTGTTCTTCTTCGTCGCCGGCACGGGTCCAGGACCATTCGCTCCCGCAACGTATGTCGTGCTCGCATTCCTGACATTGCTTACCTATAGCTCGATCACAATGTGGCTGCCGCTGCACCTGGAGGGCGAACGCCTGGCACGGGAGTGTGGCAGCACAGGGGTAGGCGTGGTGCTTGCCGTCGGTGCTGCTGTGGGTCTGGTGGCTGGGGCGGTGTTCACTCTCGAACTGGTCTATGAGCGGGGGATCTTTGCTCTGGATCAGAATGGTGGGGCGCGCTCCATGGCGCGATTGGGCCGTTACGTTCAATATCTGTATGCCGAATCCGGCGCTCAGAAGGCGGGCATGGACAGCGATCGTCTTGACGCGGTCGGCTTTGGCGCACTGGCGACGGCGGCACTGGCGACGCTCCGTCAGTGGGTTCTGCGCTCACCCTTTCATCCGGCGGGATTTGTTTATGCCACGGGCCTGGGAGGACTGCTGTGGGGGTCTGCCCTCGTCGGTTGGGGTGTCAAGGTTCTCGTGGTGCGGTATGGCGGGGCGGGAACGTACCGCGCTCTTCGCCCATTTTTCTTTGGACTGATCCTCGGCGAGTTATCCATGCGTATGTTGTGGGCGGGTCTCGCGCCCCTCGGGGATCCGGGTAGCGGCTATGACTGGTAATACCTGCCAGTTGATACAGGCACTCCGGAGGGTATATTTGTTCGGTCATGGATGAAATGATTCGACGTCCCAGACTTCAACTTTGCTTGTTCACCGCTCTCGTAGCCGTGGTGAGTCTCGTCCCGGCGACGCGGACGGAGGCCGAACCTTCGGTTGCCGA
>DPVW01000226.1:2796-14215 GCA_003529325.1 Candidatus Latescibacterota bacterium
CGGTTGCCGATTCTCTCAAGAAATACAAATTTCTCGGCAAGACCGCCCGCGACAAGGGGGATCACGCCGATGTGGTCAAGTATTACACCAGCCTACTGACCTTCGACAACGACTATCACCTGGGGTACTACTATATCGCCCGCTCGCAACTGGCCCTCGGTGACCACGAAGCTGGCAAGAAGGCGCTGCTGGCCGCTGTCGCGCTGAAGCCGAAGCACGCCAACACGAATCTGCTGCTGTTCCAGGTCTACGCGGGGCAGAACAAACCGGATACTGCATGGGCCCATCTCGGGCCTCTGATGGCGGCCAGTCCGGCGGCTGCCGTCAAATACCGGGCCTATCGACGCACGATTGCAGATCTGTATCGGCGTGCCGGCAAGATCGCCACCGCCGTCACGCACTACCAGGCAATCGTCAGCGACGCAACGATGCCCGAAGCGAAACGGCAGGAACTGTATGAGTTGCTCGCCGTGTTCCACGACGACCTGGGTGATGCTGCGCAGGCCATCCTCTGGCGGCAGAAAGTCACGGGTGATGTCCAGGGCCGCGTCGAGTCCCTTTCCAAGATGGTCGATCTGCAGATCGAAACGAAGGACTACATGGGCGCCTGCGCGACCTTGGAGACGCTGACACTTATCGATTCGGCGGGACGCTACTCACATTTCGTCCGCATGTCCGACCTCGGTGAGATGAGTGCCGATCACGCCATGAAGCTGGCCGGCCTCGAGGGCATGGCGCGATGCCAGCCGAAGGACGTAGCCACGGTCGCCACAATCGTGCAGATTCACCTCATCAGCGGTGATCTCGAGCGTGCCGACACCTGGTTGGATCGGGGTCTTCGGCAAACGCCCACGGATGCCCAACTTCGAGTTATGCGCGGCGATCTGCTGTTACTACAAGAAGCTATCGAAGATTCGGTCATCGCCGAGTATGAATTCGCCTTACAGGACCCCAACTGGGCCGCCGTGGCGCAACAGCGTATCTGGCAGATTCGCCCGCCCGAGACGAAGGAAGAGAAGTCGAGGAAAGAATTTTTCGGCTTGGGCGATAGCAGCGACCAGGACGACGTCAGCGACCAAGATGGCAATTAGACATTATCAACCACTTCCTGATCGAGGCTTCTTATGGTTCAGCTTTTTAACGACGGGGGATGGGCGATGTGGCCTATCGCCTTCCTGCTGGTCTTCGGCGTCGCCATCGCCCTGGAGCGGCTCTACACCCTGTCTCAGGCAGCAATCGACGCGACCGGATTTTTCCAACAGCTCGAAGAGGCGATGCGCACCGGCGGTGCGAAACAGGCGGCGCAGCTCTGCTCCGAGACGCGGGGCCCCGTAGCCAGCGTCATCCACGCCGGTCTGCTACGCCTGCACCGTGGCGTCGACAATGTGGAAAAGGCGATCGAAAATGCCGGGGCTGTGCAGATGGCTTTTCTCGAGCGCGGCATGGTCTGGTTGTCGACGGTAGCCAATCTGGCGCCGATGGTCGGCTTCCTGGGCACTGTGAGCGGCATGATCGGCGCTTTTCAGGCGATCAAAGTTGCCGGTGATGTCGAGCCGTCACTGGTCGCCGGTGGCATCTCGGAGGCTCTGATCACGACGGCTGCAGGTCTCGTCGTCGGTATCATCACTCAGTTCTGCTACAACTTTTTCGCCTCGCGCATCGACAAGATCATCGCCGACATGCAGGAGCATACGGCAGGTTTCATCGACATTCTCATCGAACTCGAATTGAAGGCCGATCAGTAGTGTCCCGTCCCGGACATAAATCGACGACAGGACAGCGCCCGTGAACCTGCGCAAACGCGGGAATCGTGTTTCCGCAGAGATCCCCACGTCCTCCATGGCGGACATCGCCTTCTTGCTCATCGTCTTCTTTCTGGTGACGACGACGATGAATCAGGACAAAGGGCTGTCTCTGCATCTGCCCCCCGTGGCGGAGACCAAGGAGGTCCGCGAGAGGAACATCTGTAACGTCTGGATCAATGCCCAGGACCAGATCGCTTTCTTCGAGAGCGAGCAGCTCACGATTGTGCCATTCACGGATCTGCGTGCCAGCATCGAGCAGCGTCTGGCGGCCAATGACAAGCTGATCGTGTCGCTGAAAGCGGAGCGTGGTGCGACCTATCGGATCTTCGTCGAGGTTCTCGACGAGCTGAAATTGTCTGGGGCTACGCGGATCTCTATTGCCGAGCCGGAAGGGGGTTAGTGTCGCGATGAAATTCTCCCGCAAATCCCGTGTCGGCGCCACCGTACCGACCGCCTCCATGGCGGATATCGCGTTCCTGCTGCTCGTATTCTTCATGGTCTCCACCGTGTTCGTCCGGTACCGCGGTCTGAAGGTGGAGTTGCCCGATGCCGAGAAGATCGAAAAGCTCGAGATGCGACGGCATGTGACCAGCATCTGGATCGGGGCCAATGGTGCCATCAACATCGACGACCGGATTGTGTCCCTCGACCAGGTGGGGGCCATCATCCATGCACAGTTGACGGCAAATCCACGACTGATCATCTCTCTCAAGGGGGATGGTCGGGCCGAATTCGGTGTCGTGTCCGATGTCATACAGGAACTGCGTAAGGTCGAAGCGTTGCGTATCAATTTCGCCACCGACCGTGAGAGGGAGACCTGATGCCGCTCACAAGACCCGCGGATGTGGTCCGGTACAAGGCGCCAGAAGCCGATCTGCGCCTGCGGTATGCCAAGACCTTCTGGTCCTGCTTCGGAATATCCGCCCTCGCGCTCATGGCGCTCGTCGTGTTGTTCCCGAATCTCGATGCAGATGCGTACGACAAGACCGAGAAGGTGATCATCCAGATCGAGAATATTCCAGAGACGCGTCAGGAACGCCGACCGCCACCACCACCGCGACCGGTGGTGCCCATCGCCTCACAGAGCGACGACATCCCCGATGACGCCACGATCATGGAGACCGAACTCGATTTCGGCCTCGACGATCTACCGCCACCGCCGCCTCTTGCGGATCTGCAGGGCGTCGAGCTCGAGGAAGAGGAAGAGGAGATCGTCGAAATCTGGCGGGTAGAGAAACAACCCGTGCCGGTGAAAGATCCGCAGCCCATCTACCCAGAGATTGCCCGCAAGGCGGGAATTACCGGGACGGTAACCGTGCAGGTGTTGGTGGACAAAACGGGCAAGGTGGAAGCAGTACAAATCTTGAAAGGCAATGAGGTGTTCCACGAGGCTGTCAAGAAGGCGGCGTGGCAATGGACTTTCACCCCGGCGATTCAGAACGATAAACCGGTGAAGGTCTGGGTGGCGCTACCTTTCCGCTTCCAGCTAAACTAGTGTCGTTTCACTCGCCACATTGCCATATCTAGGTGTTTCCACTACATTAAGGGCGGTTGTCCTCCCCCGCTTTCCCTCGGATGACCGCCCCACGACACTCCCCTGCAGCACTCGAACCCCGCCTGGGGTTCCCTCGGAGGTCGCGAAACAGACATGCGCTGTCCCTATTGCAACAACCACGACGACAAGGTCGTCGATTCGCGCTCGTGTCGTGATGGGCAGGCGATCCGCAGGCGGCGGGAGTGTGTCGGCTGTGGTCAGCGGTTTACGACATACGAGTACATCGAACATGCACCGCTTACCGTGATCAAGCGGGATGGCAACCGCGAGCCCTTCGATCGCGCGAAACTGCAGAGAAAAATTGAATTGGCCTGCTACAAAACGAGTGTCTCCACCGACGAGATGGAAGAGTTGATCGACCAGGTCGAGGCGGATCTCGGCAATCGGGCCGAGAAGGAAGTGCCCAGCCAACACATCGGCGAGGTCGTGATGGAGCGTCTCAAGAGGCTCCATGATGTCGCCTACGTTCGCTTTGCCTCAGTCTATCGCCAGTTCAAAGATCGTCAGGACTTCGTCCGCGAATTGGAACAGCTGGCGAACTGACATCGCAATCTGATACGAGTCGACGTCCCCAAAGCCTTAACGCCCTCGCGGGTCCCTTGTAGGGATTGCGAGGGTGTTTTTTTGTCCGTTTTATAAGAAATGTGCGCGGCGACACAAAAACCTTGACAGCGCTGAATGGGGGCCTGTATATTCGCATCGCTGTCGTGTTGTCCACAAGATGTTGTGTATCCGCTGGCATAGGATACACTGTGTATCGTGTTGGTCACACTTAAATTGCTTGTGGTTGCCGGCCTCGGCTGTTTTGCCGCTCTCCCCGGCGCAACTTCCATTAATTACAGAACGTTAGCTTCAGTTTGTCGGCCCCACCCCCAGAGACGTCCGACAATTTGGGGCTTGTTATCGCCCGTAGGGAGGGTCTTGTCCATGTCCGCAGAGCATTCTAAGTCCACATCGCCGTCCGTGTCACGCTCCGCAGGAGTTCATCGTGTGGAGGATCTGTTGACCCAGCTGGAAGGAAATGGGTACCAGCGTAATGGTCACGACGAGATTCTGAAGAAGGCTGCCGACGCCGAGACATACTATGGCGACAACGATCTGGCTATCGATGTCTTGCGCAGCAAATATCTCGCGCCAGGCGAGACGGGTCCGCTGCAGATGTGGGATCGAATCGCTCGTGCCATGGCCTCCGTCGAGGAGGACGCCGAGACTTGGTATGATCGCTTCTTTTCGCTCCTGATCGACTTCAAATTCATACCCGGTGGCCGCGTCATGCATGGGGCTGGCCGCGACGAAGCCCAGCGCAAGCCGACGCTATCCAACTGTTATGTGATTCCCATCCGCGAGGACAGTCTCGAGGGGATCTACAGTTGTCTGCGCGAGTCGGCCATGGTCTATCGGACGGGCGGGGGTGTCGGTACCGATCTGTCCATTCTGCGGCCCAAGGGTGCCCCCGTGAATGCCACGGTCGATGCCTCGCCGGGTTGCACGGCTTTCATGAATCTGTTGTCGGAGAGCACCAACGCCGTGTCCCAGGCGGGCCGGCGGGGGGCGCTGATGCTGACTCTGCGCGTCGACCATCCTGACATCGAAGATTTTATCACCATCAAGAACGACGCCACTCGCACGAAGGTGCAGTACGCCAATATCAGCGTGCTCATCACCCATGAATTCATGCAAGCCGTCATGGATGACACCGACTTCGATCTGCGTTTTGGCGGCAAGGTTCATCGCACGTTGCGGGCCCGCGATCTGTGGAACACGATCATCACCAATGCCCACTCCAGTGCCGAGCCTGGAATCATCTTCTGGGACACGATGAAGGAGTACCACAATGTCGAATACGCCAACCCGCTGACCAGTACGAATCCGTGTGGCGAGCAGCCCCTCGCATCGTACACGGCCTGCAACCTCGGCAATCTCAACCTGCTCAAGTTTGTCCATGAGGACGGAGAATTCGACTACGAGGACCTCGCCGAGTCAACCCGAATTGCGACGCGGTTCCTCGATGATGTGATCGACTACAACATGCCCAACCACGCCTCCGACAAGATCGAGGAGTCCGTCTCCTCGGATCGTCGTGTCGGCTTGGGGATTACCGGTCTCGCCGATGCGCTCCTCAAGATGGGTATGAAATACGACTCCGACGAAGCACTCGACGCCGTCGAGAAGATCATGCAGACGATCTGCTACTACTCCTACGAAACGTCCATCGACATGGCGCAGGAGAAGGGCCCCTTCCCACTGTTCGACTGGGAGGGTTTGTCGAAGAGCAAGTTCATCCAGGGTCTGCCGAAGCAGATGCAGGACCGGATTCGCGAGCACGGATTGCGCAATTCGACGCTGATCACCGTGCCTCCCGTGGGCACGGGATCCATTGTCGCACAAACCTCGTCCGGCGTGGAGCCCATCTTCTGCACCAGCTACACCCGTCGAGTAAAGCAGTCCGATGGTGAAAGTTTCCGCGAGTACAAGGTCTACCATCCGCTCGTGCGTGAACTCTTCGGCGGCGACGAGGACCTGCCTGATCATGTGACGACATCACACGACATCGATCCCTACTTCCGGGTGAAGATGCAGGGCGTCATTCAGCGTTACACGGACAGTTCGATCTCCTCCACGATCAATCTCGCTGAGGAGACTACGGTGGAGACGGTGGCCGACATCTATGTCACCGCCTACAAAGAGGGACTGAAGGGTGTCACCGTGTATCGTGAGGGCAGTCGGGAGGGGATCCTGCAGTCGGACAAGAAGGAAGAGCCCGCCGAGGAAGCGGCACCCACCGTTGTCGAGGGCCGTGCCGGTCTGCACCCGCGGCAGCGGCCGGCTGTCACCCACGGTGTCACCGAGCGCGTGAGAACCGGCGAGGGCAACATCTTCGTCACGATCAACGAGGACGAGCAGGGGCTGTGTGAGATCTTCAGCACCATCGGCAAGGCTGGTGGCAATGCGGCGGCGCAGTCCGAGGCCATCAGCCGCCTCATGTCCCTGGCGTTACGCGCCGGCATCGACCCGCAGGAAATCGTCAGCCAACTGAAGGGGATCTCCGGTCCCAGTCCGGTCTGGGAAGACGGCGAACTCATTCTGTCGACGCCAGATGCCATCGGTCGTGCCCTGGAGCGCTATCTGCAGCGTCGGCAGGCGGGTGGTAGCCTCGCACGCATCCCGGCGCACGCCGACGATGCGTCAGTCGAAGAGGATGGGAGTGTGCCGCCAGTCAGTGGTGGTGGCGCGAAAACGATGGTGACATGCCCCGAATGCGGCTCGACGGTTGCCCACGAAGGGAGTTGCCTGACCTGTAAGCATTGTGGGTGGTCGAAATGTTGAGCTGAACTGCGCTCAACATTTTTGGAAGTTTGGCAAACTGCGCCAAACTTCAGGCCGGTGCCCCACCGGGCTGTTAGAAGAGCAGATTCCAACCGGCGCTGTCCCCTCCCGGGGCGGCGCCGTCTTTCGTGTCAGGCTACATCTATCACTAGGCCGTCGTAGGCCAACTCCACATGGTCGGGGAGGTAGTCGTTGGTTTCGTAGTGGTCGAGGTCGTGGGCCATGTGCGTGAAGTAGGTGTGACGGGGTTTTAGTTCGTCCACGACTTCCAGGGCCTGCTCGATGGTAAAGTGGGTGGGGTGCTCTTTGTGTCTCAGGGCGCCGAGGACGAGCACATCGAGGCCGCGCAGCATGTTCATGCTGTCCTCGGGGATTTCGCTGCAGTCGGTGACGTAGGCGAAGCGACCGAAGCGGAAGGCGAGTACTGGCGTGCGACCGTGGATGATTGGGACGGGGCGCACCTGCAGACCGAATAGCTCGAGATCGCCCTCGATGGGATGTAACGACAGGCGGGGTACCGCCTGGGCCCAAGCGGAGTCGAAGGCGTAGTCGAAGACGCGGGTGATGCGGTCGAGGGTGGGACGATCGCCGTATACGGGGATGGGATCATCGCGACCGAAACAATAGGCACGCACGTCGTCGAGGCCATGGAGATGGTCGGCATGGCCGTGGGTGAAGAGCACGGCGTCGACGGATCGAACGTCGTTGCGCAGTGCCTGGGTGCGCAGATCCGGTGGCGTATCGACGAGGATGGAGTGCTCGAAATATTCGACGACGATCGAACAGCGCAGGCGTTTATTGCGGCGATCCGTGGAGGTGCACACGGGGCACTCGCAGCCGATCCGGGGCACACCCACAGAGGTGCCTGTGCCGAGAAAAGTGATCTTCAAGTATCCTCAGCCGATCAGGCCGGCACACCGACGGCGGGTTGACCCACCGGCAGGGTGAGAACACTGGGACCGTCAGCGGTGATTGCCACCGTGTGCTCGAAGTGGGCGGCAAGACTGCCATCGGTGGTCACCGTCGTCCAGCCGTCGGCAGCGACTTCGACATCGGATGAACCGAGGCTCAGGATCGGTTCGATGGCGTACACGTGTCCTACTTTTAGACGAGGACCTCGACCGGCGGGACCATAGTTGAGGATGTGCGGGTCCTCATGCAGACCGCGGCCGATGCCGTGGCCTCCGTACTCGCGGATGACGGATGCAGCACCGGCGATGGCGGCCAGTTCGACTGCGTGGGAGATATCCGTCAGGCGGCCACCGGCGATGGCAGCCTCGATACCGGCATCCAGGGCGGTCCGGGTCGTGGTCATCAGTCCTTCCGCCTCGGCGCTGATTTGCCCGACGCCGATGGTGAAGGCGCCGTCGCCGAACCAGCCGTCAAGCTTCACGCCAACGTCGACACAGACGACGTCGCCGGAGAGCAATGGATCCTCACGGGGGAACCCATGCACGGCTTCGGCGTTGATGGAAGCGCAGATGCTGGCGGGGAAGTCGTGATACCCTTTGAAGGCGGGAATGCCACCCTGATCATGAATGGTCGCTTCCGCCAGTTCGTCGAGCTGCTGGGTGGAAATTCCAGGTGCAACTGCCGCTTCGAGCGCCATCTGCACGCTGTGTACGATGGCGCAGGCAGCACGAATGTGGTCGATCTCGGCGGCGCTGCGAATGGGGATCACGAAGTACAAGGCTCCTCGAAGAAATATTGTTTATCGTCGTTTTACATGTTTATCGTCGTTTTACATAATGGGTAGGGTGCACGAGCGTCAAGCGCTCGTTGCGGATCACCCATCCCGTCTGTATGTTGGGAGTCAGGCGGCCCGGGCGAAATGTCTGGGCCGTGTTCCTTATTCTGACCCGAATCTGTAACGAAATTCGACATGGGAAAATCGCTGGTAGTAGTAGAGTCGCCCGCAAAGGCGACGACGATCAACAAGATCCTGGGCAAAGACTTTGTGGTGAAATCGTGCATGGGACATGTGCGTGATCTGCCTCCCAAGGAGTTGGGTGTCGATGTAGACAAGAATTTCGAACCACGATACGTGACGATTCGCGGCAAAGGCAAAATCCTCACCGAACTGAAGCGTGCTGCCGCCACGGCTGACACCATCTATCTGGCGACGGACCCCGATCGCGAGGGAGAAGCGATCGCCTGGCATGTTGCGGAGGCGATCTCGCCGAAGGATGCCGACATCAAGCGGATCCTGTTCAACGAGATCACGCCAAAGGCGGTGCGTGAGTCCATCGGCAAATCGAGCAGTCTCGATCTGGATAAGGTCAATGCGCAGCAGGCGAGGCGTGTCCTCGACCGGCTCGTGGGCTACGAGATCAGCCCCCTGCTGTGGAAAGTGATCCACGCCGGTCTCTCCGCCGGTCGTGTACAATCAGTTGCGTTGCGGCTGATCTGTGAGCGGGATGACGAGATCTCCAAGTTTGAGCCGCAAGAATACTGGTCCATCGATGTCCTTCTCGGTCACCTGTCGGGTGCGGAACAGGTCGTTTTCAAGTCCCGCGTCCTGCAGTATCAGGGCGAGAAGCTCGAGATCGGCGACCAGGAGACTTCGGACAAGATTATCGCCGATTTGAAGGAGGCGACGTACGATGTCAAATCGGTCAAACGTCGCGAACAGCGGCGGCGACCGGCAGCACCCTTCATCACCAGCACTCTGCAGCAGGACGCGGCACGCAAGCTGCGTTTTACCGTCAAGCGCACCATGGCGGTCGCCCAGCAGCTGTACGAGGGTGTCGATATCGGTGGTGGCGAGACGGTTGGTCTCATCACCTACATGCGTACTGACTCGGTGCGTATCTCCGACGACGCGATCACCGAGGTACGCGAGCAGATCGGCAAACAGTTTGGCAAGGAGTATGTGCCTGAGAAGCCGAATGTTTACAAGACGCGTCGCGGTGCTCAGGACGCTCACGAAGCGATCCGTGCGACCTCGGCGGTCCGTACGCCGGAATCGATGAAGCAGTATCTGCAGCCGGATCAGGCCAAGCTCTACAATATTATCTGGAAGCGATTTGTCGCCTCGCAGATGGAGCCGCAGGTGCTCAATATCACCAGTGTCGACATCGAAGCGGGGCAGTACACGCTGCGTGCCACCGGTTCGTCGGTGAAGTTTGCCGGTTTTACGGCGCTCTACACCGAGAGCAAGGAGGAAGAGGAGGAGGAGGAGACGGACCAGGTGCCGGCGGATCTCAAGGAGGGGGAGAGACTGGAACTGAAGGAACTGCTCCCCGAACAGCATTTCACCAAACCACCGGCGCGATTCTCCGAGGCCTCCCTGGTCAAGGAACTCGAGGCCAAGGGCATCGGCCGGCCCAGTACCTACGCGCAGATCATCTCCACCCTGCAGGACCGTGAGTATGTGGAGAAGATGGACAATCGTTATTTCGAGGCCACCGAACGGGGTCAGACGGTGACCAAGTTTCTCGTGGCGACCTTCCCGAATGTCTTCGATGTCGAGTTTACGGCGAAGATGGAAGACAAACTCGACCGCATCGAGGATGGCAAGGAGGATTGGGTCGAGTCGGTGCGCCAGTTCTACGGATCCTGGAAGGGTCCTCTCGAAGAGGCCAATGCGCGTCGCAAAGAGCTCAAGCAATCCTTCCAGGAACAGACCGACGTCGTCTGCGAAGAGTGCGGCAAGAACATGGTCGTCAAGTGGGGTCGCAATGGTCGCTTCCTCGCCTGTCCCGGGTATCCGCAATGCAAGAACACGAAACCACTGGAAGAGGAGCGCGAGCCCGCCGAAACGGACGAGGTCTGTGAGACCTGCAGCAAACCGATGGTCGTCAAGACAGGGCGCTATGGTCGCTTCCTGGCCTGTTCCGGTTATCCCGACTGCAAGAATGTGAAACCCTTCTCTCTCGGTATCACCTGCCCGGATTGCGACAAGGGTGAGATCGTCGAGAAGCAGTCACGTAAGGGCAAGGTCTTTTTCTGCTGCAACCAGTATCCAACGTGCAAGTTTGCCAGTTGGGACAAACCTGTTAAAGGACCGTGCTCGCAGTGTGAGGCGCCCATTCTCTACGAGAAGGCGAGTCGCGGCGGTACCTCGTCGTTGCACTGCAAAGTCTGCGACACCCGCATCGAGGCACCAGAGACAGATGAGTCGCAAACGCAGGGCGCCGAGACGCAGGACTCGCAGGCGGCCTGACTCGCTGCAGTGCCCGCTCTCACCCCCCGCTCAGCCACCGAGGTCGGCGTCGATGCATTCGTCGCCGACCTCGATGCGTCTGGGGCAGACGGCCTGTTGCCACGCACACGGCAGGCGTATGCCACCGACCTGAGCCAGTTCGCCCGTTTCCTGCACACCCACATCGCCGGTCCGACGGTGGCCAATGTCGGCACGGAACATGTCATCGCTTTCAGCGAACACCTCGCCGCCGATGGCAGACAGCCCCGCACGATCGCGCGCAAACTCGCCGCCATACGCGCTCTCTATGGTTTTCTGCAACGTGCCGGCGTGCGCACCGACAATCCGGCACGTGGCCTGCAACCCTCGACGGCGGCGACAGATCCGGTGCCTCTCACGCCAGCACAGGTACGGGCCCTGTTGTTATTGCCACAGCGGGAGACCTTCACGGGCGCGCGCAACCGCGCCATTCTGGAATTGCTCTACAGTGCGGGGTTGCGCCTGGAGGAACTGCTCGCAGTCAACCTCAGCCATCTCAATCTCGATGCTGACGGTCTCCTCATCGTGCAGCGCCAGAGCACCCGCCAC
>DPVW01000226.1:14529-18896 GCA_003529325.1 Candidatus Latescibacterota bacterium
CCCGCCACGAACAGCATGTGCCCCTGGGGGGACCGGCAACGGCGGCGTTGCACGATTATCTGCTGCAGCGAGCCGAGGTGCTGGTGGAGCGTGAGATGAGCGCTGTCGATGCGGGGGCGTTGTTCATCAGCGCTCGCGGGCGTCGTCTGCGGCCGCGGACGGTGCAGCGCATTGTCGAAGGTTATGTACGGGACCTGGATCGTGCCGAAGGTGGCTGGGAGAGGGAACAGCAACGCCGCCGCCGTGGGCCAGCAACCCTACGCACCGCCTGTGAGCGGCATCTCATCGATGCCGGCGCCGATCCGGGAATGGTAGCTGCCCTGCTGGGTCGCAGCAGCGTGCACGTGCCCGATAGATCGCCACTCGACAACGACGATCTAATGGCGAGGTATCGTCTGGCTCATCCAAGAGCATGATGGTTCCCAGAGCAGTCCAGATCATCTGTGGTGTGGTGCTGCTGTCCATCACCGGTTGTGCCAAACAGGGCCGTCCGTCGGGGGGACCTGTGGATCGTAGCGCACCGACGGTGACGGCGCACACGCCGCCGACGGATGCTACCTCGATAGCGCTATCGACAACGATCACGATTGAATTCAGCGAAGGCATGGATCGCAGCCGGGCGGAAGAGGCAATCTTCGTCGCGCCCCAGACTGAGATCGACATGGACTGGCGTGGTCACCGGTTGCAGATCCGGCCACGGGACGGACTGCTCGAGGGCCGTACCTACGTCGTCACCGTCGGCGCCGACGCTCGCGATCTGCGCGGCAATAAGCTGGAGAATTCCTACAGCTTCGCCTTCGCCACCGGGGCGCAACTCGATTCCGGTGAGATGGTGGGACGTATCATCAGCGCCGACGACAGGCCGCAACGTGGCGCCTATGTGTGGGCCTATGATCTGCAGACCTTTGAAGGGACAACGGGCAAGGGAGAGCCCGCATACGTGACCCAGACCGGCGACGACGGCTCCTTTCGTTTCGAGCGTCTCGCCAAGGGTCGGTATCGCGTCATCGGCTTCGTCGACGGCAATCGAAATCAGCGCCTGGATGACGGCGAGTCGCTGGCCCTTGCTGCGGCGGATATCGATGTTACCGCCGAGGGTGTAACCACTGTGGGCGATCAGCGCCTCGCGCTGCGGCAGAAAAAACCCAGAGTCGAACGCGCCAGTGCTGTCGATGCACAACGGGTATTGCTCGTATTTGATGGACCCGTCGAAACCGCCGACATGGAAATCGAACTGGCGGGGCTGCCCATCGAAGGGATCTATCAGGATGCAGAGGACGAAACACGGGTGCATGTGCGCACGGCGGTCCAACAAGAGGGCACCGAATACGAACTCACGGTTCGTAGCGAGGGCGTCGAGTTGGAGACCCCCGAGGAGCCGATACGAGGCACGGCACGTGAGGATCGCAACCCGCCGGTGGTGAGTCGAGTCAGACCAGCCGCAAGGGTTGCCACAGCATCGGAGGTCAGCCTCTATTTTAGCGAGGCAATGGACTCGCCCTTGCCCATCTGGACAGGGGCGGATTCGACGGCTTCTCCGGCAGGTGTCTGGAGCTGGTCTTCGCCGCTACATCTGACCTTCTCGCCGGAGACAGCCTTCGCGCCAGGTGCACAGGTGCTGGAAGTTGGCTTGCAGCAGGTACATGACCTTGCCGGAAACGCGCTGGCGGACAGCACGCTACGTATCTCTTTTGAGCTGTTGCCCCCTGAGGAATTGTCGACGGTGACGGGGCTCAGCGACTGGGGTGAGGGCGAAACCGGGGGTGTGACCTGGGTCAGCCTGCTGAATGACGACTTCGGGACCCAGGTGACGGCCGATTCAACCGGTCAGTTCCGCATTGCCAACCTTGTGCCCGGGGAATATGTGGTGACGGCTTGGCTTGATCGCGACGAAGATGGTCTCTGGGATGCGGGGCAGTTGCAACCGTATGTACCGGCGGAACCCTTCGTCCTGCATGACAAAATCCGACTCGAAGGGGGGGACACGGTGAGTCTCGCCCTGCCGATGACCGAATAATGGGACGATTGCTGTCGTGGCTCGAGATTCTCGTAATCGCTGCCATTATAGGTGGGATCGGCATTGCCACCTTCTCCAGAATCACACCTGGGGAGGCCCTCGAGATCCAGTTGGAGGCGGACATGTTGCAGTTGTACGAGATGGAAGCTGACCACTTTGCCCGTTACGGGCAGTACTTTCGTCCTGACGCGGCCTTGTATCGAGCCTACCTGCCGTGGATGGAGGAATACGATGTCGATGTACGACACGACGCGACGGGCGGTTATTCCGTCGTCGTGCACGCCGACCTGGATGGGGATGGTGAACTGGGGTCGTGGCGGGTGGACGAATCCGTGGCGGCAGTGGTACGCGCCACCAACGACTGAACCTCAGGGGCGCTACCGACGATGCAAGCGTGGCTCGGCGGCAATACCCGTCGGGTAGGTGCCGACGACGTGCAGGCCTGTGGCGAGATCGCCGATCTCTGCCAACACTTTGCCGAGGTCGCCAGTGGCGTCGCCGGCAACTTCCAGATAGACGCCGTAGGCCCACGACCTGCCGATACGCTTGCGTGTCTCCACCTTCAGCACCTCGATCCCACGTGCGGCGAGCACACCAAGTGCGGCCGGCAAGGCGGCGGCGGTGTGCTCCATTTCGAGGATCAACGTCGTCTTGAGGTTCGCGCGGGGCGCTCGCTTCGAGGGGTCTGATCCGAGCACAACAAAGCGGGTGAAGTTGTCGTCCTTCGACAGATCCTGAGCGAGGATCTGCATGCCGTGATCGGTCGCCGCCTGGGCGGAGGCGATGGCTGCTTCCGCGGGGCGGGCTTCGGACTTGATGATCTGCACGGCCCCCGCCGTGTCGTATACGGCTTCGACCTGGACATCGGGCAATGCCGCCAGGTAGTCACCACACTGAGCCAGTGCCTGCGGATGGGAACGCACGCGCTGGATGTCGCCCAACGCCGCGCCGGGCAGACCGATCAGACAGTGGACGACGCGTAGCCGGATCTCCCCAATCACCGGCACACAAGGGTGTTTGATGAACAAGTCCCAGACGTCGTGGATGCTGCCGGCGAGGGAGTTTTCCACCGGCGCCATGGCAGCGCCGGCACGATGCTCGGCGACGGCGGTGAAGAGATCGTCGAAAGTGTAGCAGGGCAGGATTTCGATCGCCTCGCCGTCGAAATATTCACGGGCTGCCAGTTCGCTGTTGCTGCCGAGTTCGCCCTGGATGGCGACGATGAGGTCTTTTTTCACTTAGACCGCGATGGCCATGCGGATGGTGGGATGGGGGCGGTAACCCTCGAGTTTGAAATCATCGAAGCCAAAGGAGAACAGATCCTGCCCACGATTCTCGATCATCATGCGGGGCAATTCGCGAGGCTCGCGGGTCAGTTGCTCGGTCAGTGGTTCGATGTGGTTTTGGTAGATGTGCACATCGCCGCCAGTCCAGACAAAATCGCCCGGTGTGAGGCCCGTGACCTGGGCGATCATCATGGTCAGCAGACTGTAGGAGGCGATGTTGAAGGGCACACCCAGACCGACATCGCAGCTGCGCTGATAGAGTTGGCAATTGAGCCGCCCCTGTGCGACCTGGAATTGGAACAGACAGTGACAGGGAGGCAGGGCCATCTGTTCGATCTCGGCGGGATTCCAGGCGGAGACGACCATCCGTCGACTGTCGGGATGGGTCTCGATCAACTGTAACAGCCTCTGCATCTGGTCGATGGTTCCACCGTCGTGTGCGGGCCACGAACGCCACTGTTGGCCGTATACGGGCCCCAGATCACCATTTTCATCCGCCCATTCATCCCAGATCTTGACGCCATGTTGCTGCAGGTAGCCGATATTGGTGTCACCGGACAGGAACCAGAGCAACTCGTGGATGATTGACTTGAGGTGGAGTTTTTTGGTCGTCACACAGGGGAAACCGGCGCGCAGGTCGAAGCGCATCTGGTGGCCGAAGACGGCTCGTGTGCCCGTGCCGGTACGGTCAGGGCGGTCGGTGCCCTCATCGAGGATATGCTGGACGAGGTCGAGATAGGGACGCATGGGCGAAAGGGCGATCCAGTTCGGGGAGGTTTGAGGATCAAACGCGACTGAATGCTAATATAAGACCGGGACAGAACAGGTGAAAAAATCCGCTGGCGTTGACTTCGATTTTGGGGGCCTGTACTTTCCTTGACCACGCCTTGAGACGGCGTGGCCAAGTGGTAAGGCAAGGGCCTGCAAAGCCCATATCCCCGGTTCGATTCCGGGCGCCGTCTCCATATCATAAAACGGCCCTTGCCGCCCCCAGCGGTGGGGGCCGTTTGTTGTCACATTGCCGGAGTGGCGGAATTGGTAGACGCAACGGACTTAAAATCCGT
>DPVW01000226.1:19250-19595 GCA_003529325.1 Candidatus Latescibacterota bacterium
CCGCCTCCGGTACCAATAAAAACAGGGGGTTACGCCGATTGGTGTGATCCCTTGTTTGCTGTGAAAAGGGCTGACCAATTGGATATTAGCCTTTATTTAGCCCAAATCATGCGCCGTCACTTCTACGTACTCGTCAAGATCCGCTGGACGAAACAGAGTCTTCCCGCCAAGGTGGACAGGTCTTAAATCACCTCTGGCAACGATTGTTGAGAGGGTGCGCAGCGAAATTCCCAAGCTCCATGCCGCCTCGTCTCTGGTCATCAGGAACTTGGGGATCTGCCTGTCAGCTGCCGTTGTCGCCGCAGTCTGTTATTCCGGCTGCCGCCTCCTCACCCGAATCCCCTC
>DPVW01000275.1 GCA_003529325.1 Candidatus Latescibacterota bacterium
TCACCTGACCAGAACATGACCTGGTCCATCTCGATGCGCGTCGCTGGAACGCAGGGCCTCGAGTCTCCCGTGGATACGCTCCAGCAGTTTGATCTCTCGTTGACGTCGATCGACACGGCGTTCCAGATCGCCGATCAAAAACTCACGGCCCTGAGCGCTGTTGAGCAAGTTCAACGGCGACTTTGGCGCCAACCGGCGGGCGATGCGCTCCGTCGTACGTGCCTCCGACAGTAGGAATCCGAGATGTTGGGCCCGCTCCTGAAAGACTTGTGAGGGGTTCTCCTTCGTCGCCGACTGCTGCTGCCGCCGCCGTTCTTTGCGCTTCTTGGTTACCAGCCAGTAGGTGAAGTGCAAGGCACCACCGAATACGACGAACAACAAGATCCATTGCAGCGGGCCGCTAAAGTCGATTATGCCGCTCTCAATGTTCAGATATCCCTTGGGGACATTCACTGCGGCTAACATGACTCCGCCTTTCATCTGGACAGCGCCCGCTTGGCTACTCCTAGATAACAAAATCTGGGTCCTTTGGGGAACTGCGACAAATCGGCGGGCTCAGTGGTCCCCACCACGCCACTTCCTCTCGCCTGCAGTACGGCCATATCGAGCCGGTTTCCAGGTGGTGGCAGTGGACAGGTGCAAATGGTGTAAAGGCGCAAGGGGGATTATAGGCCCGGTTGAAATCGATGGTTGTGTGGCCGGACGCATCGACCCCTTTTACCCAGAGAAATCGACCGGCGCCATAGGTCGTGTCGCCGTTGGTGGCATCGGCAAAGATGACGAACAACTCGCCGTCACCACCATCGAGGGCCTGCAACTGAACCTGTTGGCCTGCCAGCTGAAACCACAGACGGCGCGCCGCCTTTTCGACGATGGGCACCCCGAGTACGGTGGGTAGCCTCAGCGGCTCAGCTTCCGGGTCGGTGTCCAACCGCCTCAATCACCCACCAGAACAACGAACCAACTCGCAGCCGCGTCGGTCCATCATCGGCGGCATCGCTGCGCAACAGAATAGGCATGCCGCTGCTATCCTCGACTTCTACGTGAACACCCGCGATTGGAACAAAATGCAGGGCCTCGGCTGCTGCTGTTAGAGAACCGAGACGCTCTGGCGTGCCTGCGGGGAAGCGGATATCGCAGTCAACCGCGGAGCCCAGCACATGCTCCCCCGCCGGTAGTGGAAACAGCCCGGCCAGGGCCAACCATCCTTCCGGATCGCTCAGGGAACGATTCCTCTTTGCCTGCCACGCCAGGGTTCTGTTCGGTGGGGGCATCGGCGACGTCCGCCGACCTCGGCTCGGCACCAGCGGCAAGGGTACCAACGATGGCCAACACAAACAACATTCCCCTTTGTGGTCGATCTGTCATCTTGGGCCTTCGGGTAAGAAGCCAAAAAGCGAGGATCCCTTCGATACTCTATACTCAGCCACCGGCCCTCGCACGCAACCCATAGATCCTGGAGGCATCACGTGTCCACATACCGCGTCGCCATCATTGGCCTCGGCCGCATGGGCTCCACAATCGACGACGAAGGCCACAGCCCTCTGCCGTATGCGGTCGCCGCCGCCACTCGGGCCTCGGACCGGCTTGAGTTGGTCGCCGGTTGTGACATCGACGCCGACAAGCGCGACGCCTTCACCCAGCGCTGGGGGATCGACGCCGTCTACGAGGACTTTCGCCAGATGGTGGAGCAGGAGCGCCCCGATCTGGTCGCTGTCTGCACGCGTGCCGCCGGCACCGACATGCGCCAGGCCCCGGATGCCAGTTATCGCGTCGATCTGCACGCAGAGTTGACCGTAGCCCTGGCAGACATGAAAGTGCCCATGCTCTATGTCGAGAAGGCCGTAGCCTGTTCGATGAGACGCGCCGACGAGGTTCGCGACGCCATCATGAGCAATGGCACTCTCTTTAACTCCGGCGTCCTGCGACGCTTCGACAACCGTTACGATGTCGTGCGCGACGCGGTGCTGACCGGCTTGATCGGCGAACCGAAAGCGGTCGTCCACTATGCCGCCTCCAGCTTGCTGCATGGCCACATCCACTCCATCGACACCGTCTCTTGGCTGCTCGGAGACCCCACCATCACCCGTGTGCGCGGAGAATTCGAGCCGCCGGACTACGTGATCGAAGGTGGGCATATTCCGTTCGATCCGCAGGCGACATACCAGTTGCAGTTCGACAGCGGCGTAAAAGCATGGTCGGTGCCTGCTGCCTACTGGGAGTTCGAGATCCTCGGCACACAAGGCACCATCCGCTCGCTCAACAACGGCGGGGATGTCGGTCTGCGCCTGGCCAGCGACGACGGCCGCGGTTGGCAGAATGTCGAAGCACAGCCGTTGGTCCCGGCCAGCACCGTCGTCAGTTGCCTCGAGGATCTCGTTATCGCCCACGAGTCAAAAAGGCCGTCGCGGGGACACATCGAGGTAACCCATCACATTACCGAGGCCTGCCTCGCGGTTGCAGAATCACATCGCAGTGGCGGCAACTGGGTGGAACTGCCCGGCATCGACCGCGACCTCTATGTATTTCACATATAAAAAAACAACGGCCCGTCACCGCCTAAGCGGTGCGGACCGTCGTGTATGATCTAATAGAGCTTTTTTGCCACTCCGTCGAGCCCGTCAGTTCTAGTCTTCGAGTGAACGCAGCTCTTCGTGACGGGACGGATGCCGCAACTTGCCAAAAGCGCGTTCCTTCAGTTGACGGATGCGCTCCCGCGTCAGACTCATGCGATCCCCGATCTGCTCCAACGTCATTGGCTCGGCACCCTCCAGTCCGAAGTAGAGTTGAATGATCTCGTGTTCGCGCTCATCGAGACCGTCCAAAACCCTTTCGAGTTGCTTCTGACTGGAGGATCGGGTGATACACTCGTCGGGTGACTCTTGCTCGCCGTCTGCCAGGCGCTTCAGTAGCGTGGTGTCCTCGTCCTCGTCGAACACGGCACGATCAAGTGACACAGCGCGGCGGCCGGACAACACCGTGTCACGGACTTCATTGATCGACAGTTCGAGGGCTTCTGCGATTTCCTCGTCATGCGGTTCACCCTCGTTGGCGTTGCCCAATTGCTGGGCGGTGCGTGCGATTTTTCGCAGGAGGTTGAGCCGATTGAGAGGAAGACGCACGGTGCGGCTATCTTCGGCCAGGGCCTGCTGAATGGCCTGGCGAATCCACCACACCGCATAAGAGATGAACTTGTAGCCCCGCGTCGCGTCGAATCGATCTACGGCGGTCATCAGCCCGAGATTGCCGGCACTGATCAATTCCGAGAACGACAGGCCACGATTGCGGTACTGCTTGGCTACTGTAACAACAAACAGGAGATTGGCCTCGGCGAGCTCTTCACGAGCTCGTTCTTCGCCAGCCGCAATGCGCTCGGCCAGCTCGGCTTCTTTCTCCCGGGACAGCGGCTGAGAACTTGCGATCTCGTTGAAATACGTCTGCAGACTGACATCCTCGTCCGTCCAGCTTTCGTAATTCACGTATGCTTCACTCCTTGGCCGCGTGCTGTGGGGGGAATCCGGCCTCCCGTGCAACCCTGATCTTTGGGGAGAAGGGAGGCTTGGGGTTTAGGGGACCAGACAATCTAAGGCTTTACATCATCCACTGCCACAGGAAAAATTAGCCGGACCGCCGAAAGTCCTGATCAATCCCCCTGTACCTCTGAGAGAAATGGTGTATAAACATATCGTCGATGACGCTGCTTTCCGGTGATCTCGGTGAGAATTTCAAGGTTTTGCAGGCGACCAACCAATAGATTTGCGTTGGCGAAGGTGCGGCCACAAATCTTGGCAACCTGTTGCACCGAGATGATGGGCCTTGACGCCAGATAGCGAAGCAAGGTGATCCCCGTGTCCTGAATCGTTGGCTGTTGCTGCAGAATCTGTTTTTCATACTCCTTCAACACACCCTCTTCCCTGATCAGTCTCGTCGAGCCGGCCCGAGCCGAATCCCGCAGCAGGGCGCCGAAGTGCGACACCCAGCCTTGCCAATCACCCTCTCTGCGAACCTGCTGCAACCTCTGGAAATTTCCACCCACGTCAGCGGCGAGCAGAATCGACGGGCACAGCAGCCTGACACCATCGCCGTGGATTGTGCTCAGCAGTCGGAGCAGAGTCAGGCGCGTCACCCTGCCGCTGCCATCGACGAAGGGGTGTATGGTCTCCAGCTGATACATCATCAAGGCGATTCGGGCCAGTGGTGGCATGGCCACTTCACCCGCAGCGAAAGCGGCGAGCAATGCCATATGCTCCGGGATGTGCTCCGGGGCAGGGGGCACGAAATGCGCCGTTTCCAACGTGCTCCCTTGGGGTCCAAGCCAGATTTCCGCCTGGCGGATGCGCCCGGATCGTTCGTCACGGCCTCTGACACCGGCCAGCAGCTGTCGGTGTATCTGGCACAAGGACTTTTGCAGAAGGGGCGACGCTTCATCTGACTCATGGGGCAGATCTGCTAACAGCGACGCATAGTTGGCACAGATGCGAATGTCACCCCGGCGACCCGAAAGTCCCTCCGCACGGGCCCCATCGAACTGCCACCAGAGAAGGTCGCATACCGAAACCGGACTGCCCTCCAATTGACAGGAGGCGACGGCCTCACGAAGACAGGCCAATTCGACAAGCTGCTGTGCCGCTGGGCGAGCCGCTATCTGGCCATGCAGATAACCCAGTTCATAGTCGGCTTCCGACAGGCATTGGTGGATCTGACCACCGAGAGCCAACCCAGACGGGGGAAGCGGCGTCGGTTCAAAGGTGAAGTGTCCAGCCGGGCGCTGTAGCAGTCGGCCGGCACGAATCTCCTTGGCAGGGTCGGGACCCATATAACGCCTCTTGAACGATCGGTCTTTTGGATGGCCGATAACATAATAGGGATTCCGCGAGGGATCTACCGGCGCCGATCTGGATGGAGGTGGTGGACCTGGA
>DPVW01000307.1:0-267 GCA_003529325.1 Candidatus Latescibacterota bacterium
CTCGCCGACTTCGATACGGTGGAAGGACTACTCGACCGGCTCGATGAACTGAAGGGCAAGCGCAAGGAAACACTGACGGAGTTTGCCGAGCAGGCGCGCATGTCGAAGCGTCTGGTGACGATCGACACTCAGGTGCCCCTCGATATCGAAGTGGAAGACCTCAAACGCAGCGAGGCAGATCAACTCGAACTGACGAAGCTGTTTTCCGAACTCGAGTTCAATGCGCTCGGCAAGCGTCTCTTCGGTGACGACTTTGAGGCGGGTGTC
>DPVW01000307.1:591-725 GCA_003529325.1 Candidatus Latescibacterota bacterium
AGCGCATGAAGGCGGGCGTCGAGGATCCGCACCAGGTGAAAGGCATCGAACAGGTGGAGCACGACTACCGTCTGGTGGATACCGCTGAGGGGCGGGCAGAACTGATTGCTGAACTGCAAAGCCTGGACCGTTTT
>DPVW01000307.1:1058-1255 GCA_003529325.1 Candidatus Latescibacterota bacterium
CTCTGGATCTGGAGACGACGAGTCTGAACCCGAAAACCTGTCAGATTCTGGGACTTGCCGTCAGTCACCAACAACACACGGGCTCCTTCATTCTATTTCCCGAAGAGGCAGCCGAGAATCGCGCTGTGCTCGAACAGCTGCGCCCCCTGCTGGAGGATACCACTACCGGCAAGGTGGGACATAACCTCAAGTTTGAC
>DPVW01000307.1:1577-1842 GCA_003529325.1 Candidatus Latescibacterota bacterium
TCTCCGTACTGCGCTGGCATGGCGTTGATCTGGCAGGGCCATTGTGGGACACGATGGTCGCCGCATTCCTGGCAACACCCGATCTGCGCCGCAGTATGGACTACCTGGCACAAGCCCTGCTCGGTTATCGTCCCGTGCCGATCAGCGATCTGATCGGTGAACGTGGCACCGATCAGCGGTCCATGCGGGAGGTCCCCCTCGAGCAACTGACCGAATATGCAGCGGAGGATGCGGATGTGGCCCTGCAACTTTGGCAGCGGCTCGG
>DPVW01000307.1:2164-4513 GCA_003529325.1 Candidatus Latescibacterota bacterium
GAGCCGCTGCTGGAAGAGTCAGATCAGATGCGACTCTATCAGGAGGTCGAGGCGCCGCTGATCCCGGTGCTCGCCGTCATGGAGCATGCCGGAATCCGCGTCGATCCCGAGATCCTGAAGGGGATCTCTGATGATCTGGTCCGGAAGATCGAGCACGCGGCGCTGCGCATCGAGGAATTGGCGGGTGAACCATTCAATCTGAATTCACCGGCCCAACTCGGGCAGATACTGTTCGAGAAACTCGACCTCGACCCAAATGCCCGGCGGACGGCAAAGTCGAAGCAGTATAAGACCGACGAAATGGTGCTGACGCGACTGTCGCATGAACATGAAATCGCGCAGCAGATCCTCGATTATCGATTGTGCACGAAGCTGAAGTCCACCTATCTCGACATGCTTCCCGGTGCGATATTCCACCAGACGGCACGTATTCACACCCACTACGAACAGGCGGTGGCGGCGACGGGGCGTATGCAGTCGAGCGGCCCGAATCTGCAGAACATCCCGATTCGCACCGAGCAGGGCCGAGAAATTCGCAAAGCCTTTGTCCCCGGTGGACCGGAATACACGTTGTTGTCCGCCGATTATTCGCAGGTCGAACTTCGCGTGATCGCCGAAATTTCCGGCGATGAGCGTATGAATGAGGCCTTTTTCGAAGAAGAGGACATCCATACGGTCACGGCGTCACGGATCTATAATGTGCCACCATCGATGGTGGATGACGACATGCGACGCCAATCGAAGACGGTGAATTTCGGCATCATATACGGGATCTCCGCCTTCGGACTGTCCGAGCGCCTCGGTCTGCCCCGCAAGGTGGGCCAGCAGTTTATCGAGCAGTACTTTGAGGAGTATCCGGGCGTCCGTCGTTACATGGACGAGACGATTGAATTCTGCCGCGAACACGGGTATGTGCGCACCCTGAACGGCCGCCGGCGTTATCTGAAAGACATCAACTCCCGCAATCGCGCCATTCGCTCCGCCGCCGAGCGCAATGCCATCAATTCACCGATCCAGGGAACGGCGGCGGATATGATCAAGCTCGCCATGGTGACGATCCACAAGCAGCAGATCGATCGTGGCTGGAAGACGAAAATGCTGCTGCAGGTACATGATGAACTCGTCTTCGATCTGTATCGTGAGGAAGAGGAGGAAGTTCGGCAGGTCGTGGCCGAGGCGATGCAGCATGCAATTCCCATGGAAGTGCCCATCGTCGTCGAAATGGGAACAGGCGAGACCTGGCTCGATGCGCACTAACATGGAGACATTATGATCATCGACACACACACACACTTCTACGATCCCACACGCGGACAGGGCATTCCATGGCCGCCGGCGGACAATGAACTGCTCTATCGCACCGTCCTGCCCGCCCATCACCGCGAACTGGCGCAACCGGAGGGGATCACCGGTACCGTCGTCGTCGAGGCCAGCGCCTGGCTCGACGACAACCAGTGGATCCTGGATCTGGCCGCAGACGATCCATGGATCGTCGGTTTCGTCGGCCATATCGACCCGGGGGAGGCATTTGCGGCGAATCTGGCCCGGTTCGCGGAACATCCGCTGTTTCTCGGCATCCGCCTTGGTGGTAGATACTTTGACGATCTGCACGCCGGGACCGTTTTGCAGGATATCGAAGAGTTGGCCAAGAATCTGCTTGCCCTTGACGTGCTCGTGCGCGCCGAACAGGTCGACGCCGTCGGTGCTGTGGCCCGACTGTTTCCAGAACTGCGTATCGTCATCGACCACATCGGGCACGTCCCCATTGACGGCAACGCGCCGGACAACACCTGGCAGGAGGCCATGGCGCGCATCGCCGAGTGCCGCAATGTCTACTGCAAAGTATCAGCGGTGCCCGAGCAGGCGGTGACCCAACCGGCACCGGCGGCTGGCGACTACTACCAGCCTACCCTCGATGCCTTATGGCGGATCTTCGGCGAGGATCATGTGATCTTTGGCACGAACTGGCCGGTCAGTGATCGCGCCGCAGATTTTTCCACGGTTGTTGCCATCGTCCGGGAGTACGTCGAGAGACTCGGTCCCGAAGTGGCAGCCAAATACTGGCATGCCAACGCCCGAAAGGCGTATCGTTTCGTCGACCGATGAGGCCTAGTTTCCTGGGCAAGCACTTGAACGCTGAGTCCCCACGCACTTACATAACGACATTACATCGCTTCGGCGGATAAGTACTTCCAAGGGAAGAGGAGTTACTCACATGCGATTTTCGTCTCATTCGCTGGCCGAATCCGGAATCGGGTCGAACACTCGGTCGCGACTTGGCCTCATCATCCTTGGGCTCGTCTTCTGGATGATCCCGGATGCGGCTCGAGCCGATGGGCTCGATTCGGG
>DPVW01000307.1:4839-5146 GCA_003529325.1 Candidatus Latescibacterota bacterium
ACGGCGTGGATGTTGACCTCCACGGCGCTCGTGCTGTTCATGACGATCCCTGGGTTGTCTCTGTTCTACTGCGGTCTCGTGCGCTCCAAGAACGTGCTGTCCGTGCTGATGCAGTGTTTCGCCCTGACGTCGATGATGACCCTCATCTGGATCCTGTGGGGATATAGCTTGGCCTTCGATCAAACCGGCATGGAGGCAGGGGTCGTCAATCTGCATTCCTTTGTCGGCGGTTTCGATAAGGCGCTGTTACACGGTGTCGGCATCGATTCTCTCACGGGGACGGTTCCCGAGACGGTGTTCGTCACCT
>DPVW01000294.1 GCA_003529325.1 Candidatus Latescibacterota bacterium
CTCGCCGATGATGACCGGTCGGTCGGTATCGGCGGACAGTGTGTGGCGTGACATCGCACAGACGCTGCATGACGGGTTCCTCGGCCAGGACGGATGACGCCAGCAGGCGCAGGAGGGTGAGGGCGGCAGGGAGAAGGCGGTACCGGATCATTTGGACACGGGATTCGGGCAGGATTCGGGTCACGAGTAACGCTACTATTATAGTGTCCTGTGGCAGAAATCCGTCGCCATTCGGCCGCCGATCCATCCCGTCTCGACACCCGAATTTGCCACCGTATCTCTGCGACAAGACACGGATATGATATATATTGACTCTCCGCAAGGCCTCGGAGTCTCCAAAGTCGAAGTTTTTGGTTGGTGTTTCTGTTCGATGCTTGTGTCTCCAGTGGTTTGATCTCTGATACCTTGTCTCAAAGCTGCGTCATAGCGCCTGACGTGGCATCGTCTCGCAAGCGATGGCCCAGATGAAACCGAGCAGTTCGCGGCTCACGGCTGTAGCCACTTTGCAGCTGGCTTTGCCTCGGGCCGGATCCGATCACCCGGACGGCGTGGGATCATCGACGAGGCGACCACGGTGCATTCGTGCCCCATCTGCGTCAGCTGTCGAAAGACGCCATATCCACAAGGCCCGGCTCCGTAGCAGAAACGTAGACGCGTCTTGCCATCGTCCAAGCGATGGGCCAACTTGGCCACCGCCTCCGGCCTGTTGGCGATGTCACTGTAGATCACAAGGCGTCGTTTGCCGCAATCCCAACTATGCCACCGTCATCGACTCCATATGCTGATCCAACGCGACGATCTTCGTAGCGGGGTACGTTGCAGCTGATCTTCGCCGGCAAGGTACTCGGCGTGCTCCTGCGCGTAGCCCTGGCGCTTGTGCCCGCAGCGGTGCTCCGCGTGTGGGGATTGTACCTCACACTGGCGCACGGACTCGATACGCAGAGCGGGTACCGTGTGCTGCTCATGCTGCTGACGACGGCTGCCTACCTCATGCTGTTCGCCAATCTCGGGATCTGGGCATCGGCGTTGGCTCGTCGCCCGAGCGCGGCGCTGATGCTGGCCCTACGACGCCATATCCCTGGGAATCGTGCTGTCCTGCCTTTCGCCGATGGCCCCGTACACCTACCTGCTGACAGATATCGCCCGTACCGGCGTACAGGACCAGCTACATTTCCGCGGCGAAGGCTAGGCGTCAGCCTGGCAACAGCAGGTCCCCGTGTACAGCCGGGATCCCTGTACATCGTACTGTTCCTCATGGGCGCCTATCGGGCGTTGGTCCGGCTGGAGCCGTGAGCAGCGCCCCTTCCAAGGAGAAGTCAGCGATGAAGATCACCGATCTGAAGTGCACCATTCTGGGCAGCAACCCCGTCATCCGGATTACGACCGACGAAGGCATATGCGGCTGGGGCGAGGCGGAATCCTCCAAACATTACCTGAAGTCCCACGTCCTCTTCTACCGGGATCTCATTCTGGGAGAAGATCCGACCAATGTCGAGCGGGTGATGCTCAGGATCCGCAGAATGGGAAGCTTCAAACCCTGGGGCAGTGCGGTCAGTGCCATAGAGATGGCGCTCTGGGATATCGCCGGCAAGGCGGCGGGGGTGCCGGTGTACAAGCTGCTCGGGGGCAAGGTGCGCGACAAGGTCCGCGTCTACAATGGCGCCGTAAGGTTTCCGATGAACGGCCAGGCTCCTGAGGACTACGCCGAGAGCATGGCGCGGATGAAAGCGTGCGAGGAGGGATTTTCGATCATTAAACAGGGCGTCGGATTTCACGGCCCGATGATCAAGGAAGACCCCAGCAGGTTCTTTGGGGAGGTGCAGGGAGGCCGGGGGCTGACCCGGGGATTGCTGACCGAACGCGGTTTCCATCACGTGATCGACTGCGTGCGGGCCATGAAAGAGGTGCTGGGAGACGAAGTGGGCCTGGCACTCGACTGCGGTCCTGGTTTTATGGTACCCGACGCGATTCGCCTCGCCCGGGCGCTGGAGCCACTCAACGTGATGTGGCTCGAGGATATGATCACCGGCGACTACACTCCCTACGTGTTGGCCGATCTCTATCGAGACGTGACGATGAGTTCCTCAACGCCGATTCACACGGGGGAGCAGATCTATCTGCGGCAGAACTTCGTCGATCTGATCGAAAAACAGGCGGTCAACATCGTCGGTCCGGACCCGGCCGATGTCGGTGGCATCGCCGAACTCAAGTGGGTCGCCGAATACGCCGATCTACACGGCATCCTGATGGCGCCGCACGGCGTGTTCGACGGTCTGATCGGCCTGGCAGCCCTCGTCCAGGTCTGCGCCACGTTGCCGCAGAATTTCATCGCCTTCGAGTATCCCACCGGCAATCCGGCCTGGTGGTACGATATCGTCGAAGGGTTGCCGGATCGGATCGTCGAAGAGAGTATGATCGAGGTCTGGGACCGGCCGGGACTGGGTGTCGAGATCATCGCCGAGGAAGCCAAGCAATATCTGCCCGAAGGAGACGAAGATTTCTTCGATTGAGGTGTGTGAGGGTATGGCGTGCTATTACGGCCCCGCCGGTCCGGCTTTCTCGATGAACCGTCTCTCCTGCTGACTCGTGAGCACCTGTTGCTCGACAGCTTGTGGATCTCCCCAGATCTGTAACAGGCGCTCGTGCATGTCACGCAGGAGGTTGCCATGTTCCGGCGATGCCGCCAGGTCGTCGAACTCGCCGGGGTCTGACGCGGTGTTGAACAGCTCCGGGGCGTCGCCCAGGCTGATGTTGAGTTTGTGCTTGCCTTTCTTGAGCATGCCCACTGGACGGAGGACTCCGTGGGCGAGGTACTCGCAGAACGCCTCGTCCTTCCAGGATGCCGTGTCGCCGTCGATGAGGGGCATCAAGCTGTCGCCGTCGAGCGGAGCCACGTCGTCGGGCGCCGCACCCGCAGCCTCGACGATGGTTGCCACCAGGTCCACGAGCGACACGTTCTGGGGTATGCGTGATCCACGCGGAATGCGTCCGGGCCAGGCGATCTGCAAAGGAATCCGTGACGAGGCTTCATACATGTTGGACTTCCGCCACATGCCGTGTTCGCCGTTCATCTCGCCGTGATCTGAGGTGTGGATGATGATGGTGTTGTCGAGCTGGCCGGATGCTTCGAGAGAGTCGATCAGTCGGCCGATTTTTTCGTCGAGATAGGTGATGAGGCCATAGTATCCGGCGCGGCCTCGGCGCACGAGCTCGGGAGAAAAGTCGGCGAGGCCAAACATGCGACGCATGCGCTGGTAGACGGGGTGCATGCTCTGCAGATGGCCCTCCGGTATGTCCGGCATGTCGATCTGGTCGAGAGGATACAGGTCCCAGAATCGTTGCGGCACAACGAGCGGGAAATGGGGTGCGATGAAGCCGACGTTGAGACACCAGGGCTGTGCCGTTCGCGCCGGATCCTTGATGTAGGCCAGGGCTGCTGCTTCCACCTGGTCATCCACTTCGATGGAGGTCGTAGTACCAGGCCCGGCTTCCTCGACGCCGCCCCAGGGTCGCCTGACATCGATGATGCCCGCCTGCCAATCGGGTGCGCCCCGTGGGACCCCGTTCTCCGTCCAGCTTTCGGCGTGCAGATCTCGTGCGAGTTGGGTGTGAAAGCCGTGCAGCTGGTCCGGACCGCAGAAATGCTGTTTGCCCGACAGGGCGACGTCGTATCCGGCGTTGCTCAGACGGTGGGCCCACGTGACCGCGCCGGTGGACAGGGGAAAGCCGTTGTCATAGGCGCCGATTCTGCTGATATAGCGCCCGGTCATGAATGACATACGCGAGGGACCGCAGATCGGTGAGTTGCAGTAGGCGTTATCGAAGGTGACCCCCATCCCGGCGAGTCGCTCCATGTTGGGCGACTGCACCAGCGCATGGCCGTGGACGCTGCTGAACTGTGGCGCGTGCTCATCGGACATGATGATGAGAATGTTGGGTCGGTCGGGCATATCAGTCCTTTGACGAGTTGGTTCGTTCAGTAGATATAGTGCAGGGTTGAATCGGTGTAGGGATCATCGAAGCTGCCTGCGGGCAGCTCTGCCTCGTCGACCCTTGCGCCGATGCCGATCATGCCGATCGGTTGCCGGAGCCCTCAACCAGCTCGCTTCGTTCAGCTTTCCGTCGATGGTGATCGCACCGGCCGGGCGATAGGCGATGTACTGCCAGGGATGAAAGCCGCCTCGCTGGGCACTCGCCCCGGAAGCCACGATGAGGTAGTCGGCCGACCGCACAGCCTCCATCCGCTCGGTTTCAGGCGTGAAAGCCCACAACGACCGCCCCGCGTGACGGCGGCGATCCCGCTGGCCGAATCTAGCAAGTGTCCCGAGTCAGTAGGCGACGTTGATGATTCGGTAGACCGTCCGCTCGCCGACATCGGCAAGCAGGGAGATGCGGCAGACGTAGGACCCCGGGGGCAGCAGTTGTCCACCATCGTCGCGTCCATCCCAGGAGTGGCCGCCGTCGACGGCGGCCACGATCCTCAGTGTGCGGCCGGACAGGTCGTGAATCGTCACGACAGGAGATGTCGCTTCTATCTTGGCCAGGGCAAAGCGGATCTGTGCCTCGTCGTTGATCCCGTCACCGTTCGGTGTCATCAGCGGAGTGACCACCACCGCACGGATCAGGGCCCCCCCGGTGGCGACGGAGGGCACGAAGACCGTCGTCGAGTGCTGGTCCTCGGGTCGCATGCCCTGCTGCAGAGGATCGCCGACGACACTGACCCATCCATTAAAAACGGTAGCATTCTGCTGGATCCGCATCTGGAACATGACCTCGACGGAGTCTCTCTGGATCAGTTCCGGCAGGTCGATGCGCAGGGAGTCGGCGATCATCTCTACCGCCAGCGGCACCACCGGGTCGCCGCCGACGCTGATCTCGACGTCGCCCACTTGATCGGGCACCTGGATGACGACGCGATCGAAGCCGCGATCACCGAAGCGGAAGGTTGGCTTGATGACGTAGGTGAAACTCTGCAGCGAATCGAAGGCCGCTTCACGTGGCAGGACGCGGCTCTGTACGCCGCCGCTGATCAGGGCGTCGTCGAAATGCAGAACGATGTTGCGCAGCAGGGGCGCTACGTCGGGATCGTCGTTGCCGAGCCTGACCTGCAATTGGGCGAATCGACGCGGCGAAGGCGACAGGAACACCTCGTCCTGGCTTGAGTAGACAGTACTCCAGCCGGACCAGTCCGAACCGCGCCGCTGGATTTCGACGATGTCCTGCTTCTGTGAGCTGGGCAGCTTGTTCCACTGCGCTTCGGATATGTCAACGCCGCTCTTGCTGTAGAACTTCCGCTCGATGAGGAAGGTGTCACCCGTCTGCGAGCGGATCTCGATGAACGTTCCGGGCGGCAAATCAGCGTCCCACGTTAGCCGGCGAATGCTCTTGGTGCCGCCTAGGTCGATGAAATCGGATTCCATGACCGCGTCAGCGACGTACCCCTGGCCGAAGAGGTAGAGATCCGTGAACGTTGTCAGCAGACACTGGCTGCACTCGGGTACGTTGATGCGCCGCAAGAACAGGTATCTCGCCTTGCGACTCGAAAAATTGAGATCAAACACGCTTCGCGGCGGGGTGAAGGTATTGTCGATTGTGGACAGATGCAGAAAGTCGAAGGGACTGCGAATCCGGTTCTGCGTCAGTCCAACCGCCTCGGACCCGTCAGACGTAGTCAACTCGAAATTTCCCGGGATATCGCCGCGGAAATTTCTGAGGTGGTAGTAGGCCTCGTCGATCCAGTACGTCGCCCCCAGATCGATCTCGAACCAATGGCCGCTGTCGATCCAGTCAGCGGTCCCCGAAATCGTCCATACCGTATTCTTGTCTCCGTCGACGAGCCCCAACAGGTTGCCCTTGTCCGTTCCGCCCCGAACGCCGCCGCCGCGCTCGACGCTGCCGAGGACGGCGTTGTCGCCAATGGTTATCACCTCGATCTTCGCCAACGCCGCATTCGGCTGGTGCTTCTCGACGACGAAGCGTACGTGCTGTGTCCTCATGAACCGCAACGTGTCTCCGTCTCCCGTCGTCAGATGCTCGCCGGTGGCGGCGCCCGTCACTACCGTCTCCAGGTCGTACTCGACGACGCGCTCGGTGTTGGGCTCCGTCACCTGGCCGACGCGGGAGAAAACAAAAACGTCCCTCGTGTTCGAGGCGCGGACGCCATCGTTGATGAAGACGCTGAAGGTGCGGAAGGGCTTGACATCGAGTGTGTCCGGGAAGGTGAGGCGGACCTTCTTCGCCAGGACCATGCGACCCAGGTCGATTTCGACGAACCAGTCCTCCACGACGTCGGCGGAGTCCGGCTGCCACCACGTGTCCGAGCGGCCGTCGATGAGGTTGTCCGCCGTCGCTGTCCCGGAGCCGACAACGTGGATCCCGCCGGGGATCGGCTCTTTCTGACTCTTGCTTGCATGCTGGAACGCGCGCGCGTCCAGGCCGGCATCGGTGTCTTTGTCAATGCGACTCAGGCCGATGGTCCCATCGGCATTCGGGATCACGGCGCCTTGGGGAAATGTCCAGCTGTCCCAATCTGACTGGCGCTCGAGGCGGAGCTCGTCGGCGAAGGCTCCCATGCTCCATACGGCGACTGCGATGACTGCTAGTCTCATTCGTCCACCCAGTTCGTGAACCTGCGGTTGCACCTGCACACACACATCAGTAGGCGACGGCAAGGATGCGGGTCTGTTCGAGCGTGCCCTCGTCTGTATCCACGGCGACGCGCAACAGGTAGGTGCCAGGAGGCACGGTGGTGCCATCCACGGTTGCATCCCAATTGTCGGTGTAGCGGCCCTGGCGTCGGCTCTCATCGACGAGCCGTGTCACCCGTCGCCCGCTCAGGTCATAGAGGTCGACCAGCACGTCGGCGTCCTCGACCCCCAGCAGCGTGAAGGACAATTCGAGAAGGTCGTTCCTGCCGTCGCCATTCGGAGTCACCACGGGGCTGGCCAGCTCGAGGCTCGACAGGACCTTCAGCTTTTCCAACGGTCCGAACACCTGCAGGCTGTTGGTCGAGACCAGGGGCGAGGCATCTCCACTGTTGATCGACTGCGGCAGATTCTCGCTGCCGATGTGGAAGACCTCCCCTTCCATCGGCGTCTGGAAGTTGAACACCCGCGTCGAGAAGGTGAGCCGGATCGGTGGCTTCGAATCCGACGTGATCGGGTTTGAAGGGAAGTAGACGACCAGTTGGCTGGAATCGATGTCGATGCTGTCCGGCTCTACGTCCTGAAGGGGGTCGCCCATCTGGAACCGCAGAAGTTCGACGGCCTCCGGTGTACGCAGTCGCAGGGCCGTGAAACCACTCTGCGACGCGGATGTGAAGTCGGCGCGCACGTCATACGTCAACGTCACGGGTTCACCCAGGGGTGCCTGCACGATGCCGTCAGCAGGGTTTGGCTCGTCGAGTAAGGCCACTTCGCCAAGGACAGGATTGGCCAGCAGCGGCGAGTGTTCGACCGTTATCGATTTCAGCCTGGCGAAAGCGAAGACATCCTCGCTCGTAAGGGCTGTGCGCAGCTGCACGAACTGGCGGCCATCCGGGGCCTGGATGTCGACACCAGAGCCCAGGTGTGGCGCGGACCAGAAGCTCCAGTTACTGGTGTCTTCCTGGATGGAGCCCTTCTGACCCGGGATCGGCCGTGTCGAGAAAGCCCCCCGAAAGTTCCCTGTAGGCGCCTTGTCGAAAACGTCCTGGGTCACCTCTTTCAAGCCGCCGATGTCCGTCAGGATGTAGTGGATCAGGGGGGTGTCATCCAGACCGGACCGCGCGTCCACAGTGACGGTTACGTCGGCATCCGGCGCCGGGACCGGTTCCAGTCCGTATCCAGGACTGCGCAAGACCTCATAGTCGTAGTGTATGCGCCCGAAGTTAACGGGCTCTCCCATATCGATCAGACGGGTCGTGTAGTGGGTCTGCGGCAGAAACCCTTCGCCGTAGAACTGCACTTCGGCGATGAATCCGAACTCGGCAAAGAACAACCGGAAGTAGCGCAGCGCCTGAGTCTCGAAGCGGACGTCGGCGACGCGCTCGAGGTTGTTGACATTGAAGCCGAGGCGGTGCGCCAGTTCCGCCGACCCGTCTCGCATTACATCCCGACGACCAGCGCTGACAAGGAAACCCGAGGGCTCGTTGCTCCCTGACAACGCGTACTGGCGGGGAAACAGGTCTCTGATCAACTGCCCCTCGACACCCTGTCCGCGGCCTCGTACCAAACCGGTAGAGCCGCTGCCGGTGGCCTTGCCCTTCTCGGGCGGAAAGAACACCACCCGGTTGATCGGCAGCGTCAGGCCCAGATCCCAAGTGTAACCGTAGATCTCCTCCACATCGGTGGGGCGGTCGATGTCGCCGTCGATGCTCTGCGCACGTCCCCGGTCGCCGTAGACCCACGGCCGGTTTTCCTCCGGGAACTCCGGCGGCCGGGTCGCGACAATCCAGACGTGGCCGAGGAAGTTGGTGAACTGATCGGTCTCGGTGAGTTCACCGACAGCAAGATTGGTCTCTGGGTTTACCTCGAAAGGCTGCAGATTGCCTGCCACGGCTGCGGCGTCGAGACCGACCATGTTGTCCGCCATCTCAAGCCAATCCAGACCACCCTCGCCGACCACGAGATGCTCGATCTGGGCACCGACGTGGGATGGGGACAGCAGGAACGCGAGGAGGATAGCAGCGACGGACACCTTGAACATCATTCCTCTATCTCAGATAAGGTTCAACACTCTCGCAAGGTAGCAGATTGACCGGAGCATAGACAATCCTAAAAGTGGATCACTTCAGTAGGCGATGGCCGCGGTGCGGGCTTCCCGAAGGTGCCTGCTGGGATCGCCTTAAACATCGCGATCTGCCTCGACGTGCACCGGACCAGCGCGGTGTTTAGTAGCTACCCTCTTGCTGCACTGTCGATTTTGCCCGTTTTTGCGTCTGATCAGGTCACATAAGAGGACTCGAAATGTCAGACGAACAGACCGAGCAGGCAGTCGGGCGGGTTCAGGACGCCGTCAACACCCATTCATCTCCGTCGGATCTGAAGATCACGGACATGCGTCTGGCGGTGGTCTGCAGCAACTACGACTACCCCATCCTGCGCATCGACACCAACCAGAGTGTCTACGGCATCGGCGAGGTCCGCGATGCGGGACACAAGGAGAATGCCCTGCAGTTCAAGAGCCAGCTGCTCGGTCAGAACCCGTGCAACGTGGACATGATCTTCCGCTCCATGAAGCAGTTCGGCAACTGGGGTCGCGAGGGCTGAGGCGTCTCGGGAATCGAGCTGGCCCTGTGGGATCTGGTGGGTAAGGTCTACGGCGTGCCCTGCTATCAGCTGCTGGGCGGCAAGTACCGGGACAAGGTGCGGCTCTACGCCGACACCCCTGAACCGGAGGACCCGA
>DPVW01000099.1:0-2762 GCA_003529325.1 Candidatus Latescibacterota bacterium
GATCAGCGACGCCGAGATCAGCCACCTGGAGAAGGCCCGCATCAGGCTTTTGCGCACCTCACGGCCATGGGATGGCAAGAATCGCCGACAGTTCGAGCGTGCAGAATCCCCCTTCGAGCTGAATGTCACGGGCATCACAAAGGAGAGCATCGACGAAGAACTGAAGGCGAGTTACGCCGAGACGGCTGAGAAGTTTCTGCAAGCCTTTGTTGGATTGGCTGCCGAGGGGTGCACCGAGAGCACACGAGTACAAGACCTCAGCGCCGGCGGTGTCGCTCTGTTGGCCGGCGACCGGGATCAGTTTCACGATGGCGACTATCTTGCTTTTTCTCAGGGAGAGGGTGACTCACCAATCGACCTGTCGCAGCTCCGCGGGTGCGTGCTCGAAACCGAGCAGATGGAGGAACAACGCCAGCTCATTCTGCACGTACGCTTTCTACCGTATGACGCCGAACTCCGCAAACAGGTGATCCGCACCGTGTATGAGTCATCTGAGCGCACCCAGACTGAAGCGCGAGAAAAGGGTGCCAAGAAAGCACCGCGCAAAAAAGCGGCGGGCGCGCCTCGCCCACAGAAACGCGCACCCAGGGCTCCAAAAGACTCCCCTGAGTAAGATATGCGCGTAGCGATCCTCTCCGATGTGCATGGCAACCTCGAAGCCCTTGAGGCGGTACTCATCGCCATCCACCGCGAGTCCGTCGATCGAGTTGTCGTACTCGGAGATGTCGTCGGCTATGGTCCTGACCCGGTAGCCTGCATCAACCGCATCCGTGAAGCGTCGGCGATTTGTCTGCTCGGCAACCACGACCAAGCTCTAGTCGACGCCGATCGTCTGCATGAGCTGAATGCGATGGCACGAGATACCTTGCTGCGATCGCGGGATCTGCTGGGAACCGAAGAAATGGCGTATCTTCGATCCTTCGTTTTTCGCCATGTGGAAGGGGACGCGGTATATACTCACGCCAATCCGCTCGAGCCTGAGCAGTGGCAGGCACTATATCTCTTTGAACATATCGACTGGTGTCTGTCAGAGCTCAAGGCGCGCATCGCCTTCGTCGGACACACCCACTACCCTGGTATCTACTGCCGCATGGACTCCACGTCGGTGCCTCTGACGTCCTCTGAAGTCACCATCGGCAGGCATCGTTATCTAGTCAACGTCGGCAGTGTAGGCCAACCCCGTGACGGCGATCCACGCGCCAGTTTTGCCCTATGGGACAGGGACAACGATCACGTCGAGTTGCGCCGTGTAGAGTACGCTGTAAGACGCACCCAGGAGAAGATCCATACCCTCGGGTGGCCGTCATACGTCGCCCAGCGGCTCGCCCACGGCGAGTGATCCTAAGCATCATGTCACCTGACAACGATAGAATCGGCCTTGTCCTGCGCGTCTCCGGTTGGGAGATCCTCGTCGCTGACCACGACCGAGGCGACCATCTGTGTCAATTGCGGGGTAAGGTCAAGGCGGGGCCGCGACGAGTCGGTGGACAGGTGGTAGCGGGGGATCGCGTGGACTGGCGACCTACCGATCCCGGGCGTGGCATCATCGAGGCGATTCGGCCAAGGCGCAATTTTATCTCTCGTGTCGCCAGCGGCCCTCGCGGGGTGCAACAGGTCATGGTCGCCAACGTGGATCGCTTCTTCATCGTCGTCGCCGCGCGCCAACCGGCACTGCGCCCGGGTTTCGTTGACCGCGCCCTCGTCATCGCTGCCAGTGGTGGCATCGAAGGCGTCGTAATCTGTATCAATAAGATAGATCTGGACGCGTTACGAGAACGTGATCAGGTGATCTCCCTCTATCGTGATCTCGGGTATGAGGTCATCGCGACCAGTGCCATGACGGGGGCCGGCATGCCTGCCCTTATCGAACGCTTTCATGAGGGACTCTCCGTGCTTGTTGGACCTTCCGGGGGGGGCAAATCATCCATTCTGAACGCCGTTGAACCTGAGCTCGGTTTGCGCACACAGGAACTGATGCGGCATCATGATCGGGGGCGTCACACGACGACGAGCAGCTCCCTGCATCGACTTTCGGAAGGGGGGTATGTCGCCGACACGCCTGGGGTCAAGCAGCTCCAGCCCTGGGGTATTCCAGTTGACGAGTTGGTCAGCTACTTTCCGGAAATGGCAGCCCTCACGGGGGCCTGTCAGTTCCGTGACTGTTCGCACCTGCACGAACCGGGATGCCGCATCCGGGAAGCGGTGGAAGATGGCAGGATCGGCGCTTCACGGTATGATTCCTTCGAACGTATCCATGGTGAAACCACGGCGGGGAACCTGCAGGAAGCTGACAGAAGGTCATGAACGAAAACAGCGTGCCAGGCGCCACAGACGAACTCAAGATCGAGACGCTGCTGAAAGTTTTTGGTCGCCCACTGGGTCTCCGACTGGTCGCCGGCGAGCAGGGCATCGAGCGCACGATCAACAGCAGTGATGTGCACCGGCCTGGACTGACACTGACCGGATTTGTGGAGGTCTTCACTTTCAGCTTCGTGCAGATTCTCGGCAACCAGGAGATGGAATACCTGCGCAGTCTGGAACCGGAACGGCGGCGTGACGCCCTTGAAATCATCTACCAGTTCGAGATGCCCTGCATCATCGTCACCGGCAGTGGGCGCCTGTTGCCAGAGCTTCGACGTATGGCGGACAAGCATCGTATTCCCTTGCTGCGTTCCGAGTTTGACACGACAAAATTTACCCACCTGCTGCATTTTTATCTCGACGATATCTTCGCACCCTACCTCACCATTCACGGAACGCTG
>DPVW01000099.1:3139-4207 GCA_003529325.1 Candidatus Latescibacterota bacterium
AGTGAGGTCGGCTTGGATCTCGTCGAACGTGGGCACCGGCTGGTGGCGGACGATACGGTGATCATCACGCGACAATCACACGGGTTGCTGATGGGCAGACCCCCAGCCATTCTACAGGACCACATCGAGATCCGCGGCATCGGGATCGTCGACGTCAAGCGACTCTTCGGAATTGGTGGCACACGCAGGCAGAAACGTGTGGAGGTGGTGATCACTCTAGTAGACTATGACAGGGAGTTCGCCTACGAGCGCGTCGGAGACGAAGACCGGGTGAAGACGATCCTCGGCATCGAAATTCAGGAAATCACGGTGCCGATCTTTCCTGGGAAAAATATCACCGTCATAGCTGAGACAATCGCCTTCAACTACCTGCTCAGAATCGATGGATACCATGCCGCCCAGGAGTTCAATCAACGCCTCATTCGGCGCATGCGGGCCCCCCGATTGAGGCCCATCGAGGGCGATTCAAGGGATTGATGTGGATGGTCGATAGTATTGGTGGAGGGAATCCCGCTGGTTACACCAACCCCCGCGGCGAGTGAAATCTCATGGCGACGACGACATTGACGACAGCTCTATGAAGGGCAAGTCTGGCACTCGTTCTGCTTTGCTCTCTGGGCGAACCCTCCGTTGCGGCCGAAGAGGAACAGCGTCGCAAGACGGAGGGCGTGACGCCCTCCGTCGAAAAATGGCTACGCGGGCACCTTCGTAAGCTCGATGGCTGGGGGGTCAGCGACCTGATGCGGACCGAGCAGAGCATCGATCACGAACAGAAGTGACGGGCCAACACGAGTACGAATCCACGAGAATTGGCCCTCCTCGCTGATGACGAAGACCTTGGGGTCCGATTTTTTGTTGCCGCCAATCCGCACACACCGCTCGCTTCCCGTATCTACCTGGGGGATCCAGACGCAACGGTTCGAACAGGTACCGCTGTGGCCCTGGCGTGGGATCCACTCATGTTGAGTTCGAGGCAGCAGATCATAACGGCTCTGGCCACGAGACTTGCGGGGGATCAGAACGTCCTCGTGCGACTCGCTCTGGTGGAGAACAAGCAGCTGCCGCCAA
>DPVW01000309.1:0-3031 GCA_003529325.1 Candidatus Latescibacterota bacterium
GCTGGAATACGGCTCTCGATCTGTAGCCGTGCGAGTCCGTCGCTGACTGATTTGCCCATTGAGTCTGTTACAGATCCGGACAGAATGTGTCGATGCAGGCCCGACCACGAGCGGACGGGCTCAGTGATAACAACTTATAGAATATAGGCTTAGCCGCAATCAGAGAAAAGCATGCGAAGGGTCGTCGCTGTCCTCATTCTCATGGCCACCGCAGTGCCAGTGGCTCCGGGGCGGTTGATTATTGTATCGGATACCGCAGGAAGGACAGATAAGCAAGCATGAAGAAGGCGACATTCCACAGTGCAAGCAGTAGCAGATCGCCGTAGACCTCTGTCAGTCTGTCGCCGATCGGGGAAAAGGAAAAGGAGAACCGCGGGGCATCGCTGAGATCCAGCGTCGCCCCTTCTCGCGACGTCATGAATTCCTGCTGCTTTTCATTGGCATAGATCTGCCAGGTCTCACTGAAGGCCTTGAGGCCTGCCACCCACCGCTGCTCCTGCGCGATCCCCGCGCCGGCGAGATCGAAAGCGGCCATGTTGAAAGAGGTCAGTGGCGAGATACGAGCGACGACGCCGGATAACCGCGTCTGCCGGTCCACCTTCGTCTGAAAGCTATCCTCGATCTTCTGGATCTCCGCCTCAAACTCCTCACCCATCTCTTCCTGTTTCTGCTTGAAGCTCTCGACCTGCCAGATGTTGTCCGTTCCCAGACGGTCCTGCTCCTGCTTGACGATCTGTTGGAGTTTCTCGCTCAATTCCCGCTGCTTGGCTTGTTTTTCCCTGTCCATCTCGTCCCTGGACGGAATCGAGACGAACTGACCCACCGCATACGGTGCCATATTCGGCACGGCGAGGATCAGCGATACCCACACCAGCAGCAGCACTGTGATCGATGTCGATGCCAGGTGCGTTCTGCAGGAGACGAACAGCCCGAGACTGTAGATCGCTGCCAGGTAGAGGAGGGCGAGCGCAAAGAGCGCGACAATTGCCAGCGAACTTTCGGCATCCGGTTGGACCTCTGGGAACAGTAGAATGACGATGAGGGCGAGAACGAAAGAGACCACAAAGGGGGCGATCAGTGCGAGATACCCACCGAGCCACTTGCCGAGTAGCACGATGTCGCGTGGCGCCGAGTAGGACATCAGCAACTTCAGCACCCCCGTCTCCGACTCCCCGGAAACGGCATCATAGCTGAAAGCAAGTGCCAACAGGCTCATGATAATGCCGACGATGAAGACGAAGTCCACCGAAGGAAACAGCGGCAACACCGGATTCTGCTCCCAACCTTCGGGGAAATCCAGTTGGCTGCCAGGCTGTACACGCACACTCTCCGTCAGTTCCTTGGGCAGACCTCGCACAAGCGTATTCATCAGATTCAGCGGACGATCGACGGTGATGCCCTGAAACAGACTCCGGACCTCGGTACGCTGCTGCAATTCGTTGCGATGCATGACCTTGTTCATGTTGTACGTCGACAGCGCCTCTCGATAGTCGCGCGTGAGGACGATGGAACTCAACAGGAACACGAGCAGGCAGACCCCGCAGGCGATGGCAAAACGCAGCGACAGCAACTGATCGAGCAATTCCTTGCGGACGATGTGCAGCAGCATTTTCGAAGGCCCCCGAGCGCTTACGTCACGTCATAACGAAGGAAGAAGAGATACGACAACATGAAGAACAGGACGTTGTAAACGACCAACAGAAGAATGTCAAAAAGTGCCGCATCGAAGGCTTCGGAGATCCCCTCCTGGAATACCTGCAGACGCGGCACAGCGTCGGGGTCAAACCAGTCCTCCGGGACCCCTTGCGGGCCCTCCCTTGTCCAGTTGATCGAACCACTTTCATAGACACTTCTTTGTAGGTCCTGGTGCTCTTGTTGGAAGCGCTCGACAGCAGCCGAAAAATGGGCAAACAGTGCGGGGCCGGTACCAGCGAGACGGGTGACGGCGAACAGATAACTGGCCGAAGGGGATAGTCGCGCCAGATTCTGACTGAGGGAGACCTGACTCGCCATACGGTCCTTGTAGAAGTCCTCCAACTTGCGCTTGCGTTGCTCGGATTCCTGTTGAATCCGCTCACTCTCCTTGGCGTCACCGTAGACCTTGCGTTTGCGGATCGCTTCCTGCAGCAACTGCGCCTCGCGTTCGATGGCGCGCTGTTCTGCGTCGATCACCTGGCGTGGCGGTACCGGCGCTGTCAGGCGGGCCACGATGGGCGCCATATTCGGTACTACGAGAATCCAGACGATCCACACCAACAGGGACATCAGCAATGCCGTCGCCGCCCGATGCGTGGCCGTGGAAATCATCAGACCGAGGCTGAAGAAGGCGGAAATGTAGAGGAAGGACACACCCAGAATACTGGCAAAGCGGATCGCGTCGTCGCCATCGAGTTCGATCGCGCCCGAAAGAGACAGATAGAGATACCCGGTAACGACGGCGACGGCGAAGGGCGCGGCAATCGACAGATAGCCACCGATCCACTTTGACAGCAGTACCGTGTCTCGCGGGACTGAGTTCGCCATCAGCAACTTCAGCGTACCCTGCTCCTTTTCGCCGCAGACGGAATCGAAGACAAACAGCAGAGCCAGCAGACTGATCACGATGTTGACGACGTAGGCAAAATCAGGCGCCTGAAATACCTCGAAGAGCACGTTGCGTCCGAGGCGATCGCTGGAACTGCGCATGGTGAACCGGTTTTGCGACGACACACGCGACGGGAGACTGCCTTCGAGTCCACGGGCAAGTATGGCCAGGGCTGCCGGACGCCTGAGGCCGGAAAAGTCCTCTCGCTGCACCTCCTGGAACTGCTTTCCTGGGTCCGGAATCGCCGCGATTTCCTCCAGCCGATCGCGGAAGCGCGCCTCTTCCATCGTATAACGTTCCATCCGGTCGCGGTGCTCATTTCCCATGAGGAAAACCGAAACGAGCACCAGCACGAAGAGCAACGCGTAGGTCACGGCGAAGCGGAAACTCAGAATGTTGTTGAGAACTTCCTTGCGAATCAGTCGCAGCAGCATGCCCTAATGTCCT
>DPVW01000309.1:3343-9750 GCA_003529325.1 Candidatus Latescibacterota bacterium
TGTCCTCTTCTCACCGATCTCACTGCCCGAGTACGCACCGCCCCTACGTCGTCATCGACGGCATCGAAGGCGCCCACATCGGATCTCGTGCGCAAGAACCAGTGCGACTTATGCGGCCTGCTCAGCCGGCTGACTGACGTACTCGACGTAGACGGATTCCAGGTCGGCCTGCTCCAGTTCATCCTTCGTGAAAATCTTGACGAGGTCTCCCGCCACCATAATGCCCACCCGATCGGCGATCTGCTTGGCGCGGAAGATGTCATGTGTCGTCATCCAGATCGCTTTTTTCTCTTCCCGCAGTTCCTGCAGCAGCTGCAGAAACTCGGCACCCGACTTGGGATCGAGGCCGGATGTAGGCTCGTCGAGGAGGATGACTTCGGCATTCTTCATGATGGCGATGGCGATTCCCAACTTCTGCCGCATACCCTTGGAAAAACCCTTCAGACGCCGCTCGAAGGCGTCGCGCTGCAGCCCGACACGATCCATTACCTGCTCATACTCGGCGGTGGTCACGTCCTTGCGACCGCCGAGCTTGGTAAAGAACTCGAGATTCTGCCGCGCCGTGAAGTTGCCGTAGAGCATCACATTCTCAGAGACATATGCGACATGCTTCTTGGCTTCCAGCGGATCCTTTGTCACGTCGACGCCACAGATCTTCACCGTGCCCGCAGTCGGTTCGGTAAACCCCAGAGAGACCATCAGAGTCGTGGTCTTGCCGGCGCCATTGGCTCCTAGCATAGTAAAGATCTCACCCGGGGGAATGGTCAGAGTGAGATCGTTGACGGCGTGCACGTCACCGTAATGCTTTGACATCTCGATAATCTCGAGCATCACAACCTCCAATGGGATTCGGGTTTTCTACCGGTAACTGTGGCTGACGAACGTGTCCTATGTCAAGAGCTGTCTATCTTGAATAGCGACGGAGCATGACGAATTCGCCAATCTCTTGACATGGTCCGCCTATCCCGGTTTGTTTTCTAACAGTCCACACCATTTACCGGAACTTGTTGATTTTGCTGACTTTGCCACCTTCGAGGAAGCCCGCCGCCGTCCTCGTGGCCCTCTTTCTCTGCGCGGTGACCGCGCTGGCAGGCGCCGAATCCACACCCACTGCTGAGGCGGACAGCCTCGACCTGCAGCGTTGCCTGGACGCGGCCATGTCGGGCAACCGCGAACTCATCCAGGCCCGTGAACGAGTCGAAGAGGTGGAGAGCGATCGTGTCGTCGTACGCTCGCGTCTCATGCCCAACGTGCAACTGACGGCGTCCTACGATGCGCTGCGCACCGAGAGCAGCGGCGAGACACAAGACAACTTGGCGAGCGAGTTGTTGTTGCAGCAGCGACTCTTCGAGTTCGGTCCCGATGCGGCCTCGGAGATCGCCTTGCGCAGTGACCTGCGTAAGGCCGTTTTCGATTACCAGGACAAGGTGTACGAGATTACCTCCCGCGTCTGGGAGGTCTTCCACTTGATCCTGCTGCAGGACGAACAGATCGCCCTGCGCCGGGCGTCGAAGGCAGCCTTCGATGAAGTCCTTGAGCGGCAACAGGCACGCTTCGAGAAACGACTCGCCTCCGAGGCGGACAAGCTCAGTGCTGAGCTCAACGTGCTCGAAGAGGAATTGTCCATCAACTCACTGCAGCGCCAGCAATTCCGCAACAAGATGGAATTGCTCCGACTCATTGGCCGTCCCATCGGCTTCGGTGTCCACCTGCGCGGATCTCTGGCCGACTTTCGGGTCGACGAAGGCGAGGCGGTGCTCGTCGCCCTCGGTCGCAACGTCCAGATCGGCATAAGTGAACAGTTGCTTGATGAACAGCGGCGAGTCTTGCGCGAGATCGGCTGGGAGTATGCCCCCGACGTCGCCGTCGATGCGGGTCTGGCGGATGGGCGCCGACGAGCCGGTCTGTCCGTCAATCGCAATGGCGACACGTGGGGCGTAAATATGGAAACGGGTCTGGCCCTCAGCGAGGAGGATCAGCCCGGCGCCACAAACGAGGCAACCTGGTCTGCTCGTATAGAGGCCCGGATCCCAATCTTCGAAGGGGGTGCGCGCCTTGGTCGGGAGGCCCTCCACCGCGCCCGGTTACGGCGCCTGCAGGCGCAGTTGCGCGACCTGCGCGCCGGTGTCGAATTGCAGGTACGGCAGGCATATCAGTCGATGCTGGAAGAACAGGAAAAGACGGGTCTGCAGGAGCAGCGCGTCGTCATCGAACGACGGCGACTCGAAATTTCGCAGTTGCTGCGGGACAAGGGGCAGGGAAACGAAAACCAACTCGAAACGGTGCGGAACCAGTTTTTTAGTGCCCAGCGAAATCTGTTCATCAATCAGGAGACCTATATCACTCGACAGGCCCAACTGCGGCGACTGATGGGATTTCTGGAATGAAGGGCTTGCAACTGATCGCCGTGCTGACGGTGTGCTGTGCCGGCGCCGTGTGGGGTCAATCAGCGCAAGTCCTGACGCGCCAGCAACAGCTGGACAAACTGCAACTCGCAGAGCGCCAGGATCGTCTGCAACAGGCCCATGAGAGTCTCAAGACTGCACAACAAGAGCTACAGATGACGAAGACCCTCTACGATGATGGATTCGTTGCCCTGCAGACCTACAATGCCACCAAGAACAGCTACGAGGAGGCGAACCTGCAGCTGGAAGAAGCCGAGATTCTGCTGGAGGAGACCGCCCTCGACCTGTTGAAGAATGCGACGCGCATCGTTGTGCGGGAGGCACGAAAATACAAGAGCGAGGACGGCAAGAGTATGGTCGACATCACGTTGGAAAATGCCTCCGACGTGCGCGACGCACTCGTCGTCGATCCCTCCCTGACCGTGCAGGATCTGCAGGCTCTACTGCGGGTGGAAAATATCTTCGTTTCGCTACGCAACGGTCCCATCGTCGGTGAGCCATACGAGAGTCGCATCGCTGCACTCGACGTCGGCGAGCTTCGCACCCTCACCTATCGCTTGCTGCGCGACGAAGAGGCTGTTTCCATCGTCCTCAGCTACCTTGACATCGAGGATAAGAGGATACCCGTCATCCTGCGCAAGGGAGGCCTGCAGAATCTGCCCAGCATCAACTCGGCACAGTTCTCGCAGACCGGGGAGTTGCAGCAGACGGTGAGATTCGACCTGACGGTTGAGCGACTGTCCGACGAAGAGCGTAGTTTCGGCCTCGCCGTACTCGGCCTGCCCCGGCGCATCGATCACTCCTTTGTCGACAATGGCGCCAAAGTCAATCAGGTGAAATTCGATGAGAACAAATCGAAGGACACACTCTCCCTGCAGCTGCAGATCCCTGAGAAACTGGATCGCGAATTCATTGGCCGCACACGGACCTTCTTTGCACTTGTCACCGAGCCCCGAGAGTATGCCAAGATCAACGCCTTGCGTGCCGAGTTTAACGACAACGCCGTCCCCGAGGAGCGCGTCGAGGCGCTGCTGGCCAACTACGTCAAATTGGAGCTGATTCCGAAGGGTATCGGCAAATTGGAGGTCCTCGTCTCCAACACCTATCGTGAGATCCAGGTAGGAGAGGAACTGCGCATCCGCGTGGAGTTTCTTAACCGAGGTAGTGTCACAGTGCAGAACATCAAGGCGGCCCTCGACTTGCCCTACCAGTGGCAGGAGGAAGTCGATCCCCTGCTGATCAAACGCCTGGAGCCAGACGAGCGCGCACCGGTAGACATCATTGCGCGGCCACCGGTTGATATCGCTGTAGGCAATTACGAACTGGGAGTCGAGGCACGGGGACAGGTGGGCAATGAGAATGTGGAGTCCCTCGAGAAAAATCTGACAATCCATGTGGGCGCCAGTTCCAACATCGCCGGCAACGTCATCCTCATCGGAATCCTCGTCCTGCTCGTGGTCGGCATCGGGATCGCCAGCATCCGTATCAGCCGCCGATGAAAGCCCACGCCATGCCCCGACTGCTGACGAACATTGCTATCGCCCTGATACTGCCTGCCAGCACGCTCCATGCACAGGCGGACGCAAAGGATCTGCGCACCAAGGAACAGCGCCTCTATGACATCCAGTTACGCCGGGCGCAATTGGATGTAGACAAGCGCAAACTGGACATGGAGACCAAGCGCTCAGACTTCGTCGCCATCCAGGATCTCTACGAGGAGAAGATTGAAACCGTCGAAACACTCAACAAAGCACGGCGCGATCTGATGCTGTCGGAGCGCTTCTACAACGAGGCAGATTACGAGCTCAGACGCACGCGGCTTGAGTTTCTGCGGGATGCGACGCACATCACCATCCGTAAGGCGCGCAAATATCGAACCCTCGACGGACGACGACAGGTCGATATCGTGCTGCTGAACGCATCGCAGCTGGCCCAGGCGATGTCACTCAATCCGGACCGGACCGAAGCAGAGATCCGGCCTCTGCTCGAAGTGCAGAACATGAGGGTGTCGTTGGAGAACTACAGCGGCACGCTCATTGCCGAACCCTACGAGCAGCAGGTACCGGCGCTGGCCCTCGGTGATTCGCTGCAGCTCACCTTCCGCCTGTTGGATGACTACGACGATGTCGTCGTCGCCATGACCTACCTCGACGAAAGCGAAGAAGATCACTACATCATTCTGCGGCGCGAATCGACGCAGGATGTGCCGACGATCAACTCGGTGCAATTCTCCCAGGAGGGGGACCTGAACACGCGAGTCAACTATGACCTCATCCTCGAGCGCCTGGCGGAGGATGAGAAAACATTCCGCCTCGCCCTGGTCAATCTGCCCCGTGAGATCACACCCTCCTTCGTCGATCCTGGTACCAACGCCAGTCTGACGCAGGTAAAATTCAGCGAGGAGGTCACCCGGCAGCAGCTCGAACTCGAATTGCAGATCCCGGAAAAGCTGAGTCGCCGCTACGTCGATCAGACGATCGAATTCTACGTCTTCATCACCGACACGGAGGGCTTCGCCCGCATCGGCGAATTAAATCGCGAGCACAGTGGCACCCAAATTCCCCTAGAAAAGATCAATACGATCCCCGGGAACAAGGAGCGTTTCGAGTTGATCCCTCGAGGGCAGGGCGCACTGGAGACGATTATCGCCAATCGTTACCAGGAAATTCGCACCGGAGAAGAGGTCCTGGTTCGGGTGGATCTGCTCAACACCGGCACGCTGGAGGTGGAACGGGCCCATTTGCTGCTCACCCCACCCCTCGGTTGGACATGGTCCTCCCATCCGGATACGATCGATCGGATTCTTCCTGGCGAGAAGGAGCCCGTGAACATCACCCTGACGCCGCCCGCGGAGATCGGTGTCAGCGAGTATGACGTTCGTATCGAGGCCGCCGGATATGAAGGACCGGAACGAATTGAAGCGCAGGAGAAAGACATTACGATCCGCGTCGAGGAGCGCGCCGACGTCATTCGCAACGCCCTCATCATCGGCGCCGTCATCGCTCTCGTCATCGGCGTCGCCGTCGGCAGTATCAAGGTGAGTCGGCGTTAGCTCATATAGCGGAGTACGGCCTCGGCGTCTATATTCAAGCCCGTCGCGGCATACAAGCCCGGACGAATGAGCATGCGGATAATAGAATGAAATATGACATTGCCGATCTGCTGAATTCCTGGCCCTTCAACCCGGACGAATTTATCGCGCGGCGTATCACTGCGCGCGACGGGTCAGAGAAGATCCAGATTCGGATCGATATGGGTATGCTGCAGCTCGACGTGGTGGGTCGACCTGATGGTCATCGACCGCATGGCTCCGACTCCCTGCTGCACCACTACCGCTCCGCCCTGCCTGCCAATGGTGACGCCCCAAGCAACGACCGCCAGGACCAGGTCGTATTCGACGAAGACGCATGTGAGGACCTCTTTCAGGAGGCCTGGCAATACTACCAGCGCTACCTGGCTCTTTTCTATTTGGAGGACTACAAGGGCGTCGAAGAGGATACAAGCCACAATCTGGCCATCTTCGACCTCGTGCAGGAGCACGCCGATTCTGACGAGGTGAAGTGGTATTTCGAACAGTATTTCCCGCATGCGGTCATGATGCAGACACGCTCCCGCGCCATGCAGGTCCTGGAGGATGAGGACTATCCCACGGCACTCCGCTACGTGCAGGCCGGGATCGATCGCATCGAGGAGTTTCTCGGCGACTGGGAAGGGGACGGCGGCGACGTGATGGACGAGGAGTTCCCGGAGCTCACCTTCCTGCGGGACTGGCACGAAGAGTTGGAGAAGGAGCGGCCCCTGTCGCAGAAGGAACAGCTCGAACACGACCTCACGGTCGCAGTAGAAGACGAAAACTTTGAAGAGGCCGCCCGTCTGCGGGACAAGCTGCGCACCCTGAGACCTGCATTTATGAAGGTGCCGGGATTTGTGCGCTGACTGACGGCGCACTGCGAGGATGCTCTGCTTGACGCTGGTCCATGCGCCTTGAATCGCCATCGCAAG
>DPVW01000309.1:10075-16512 GCA_003529325.1 Candidatus Latescibacterota bacterium
GATGGCTACGATTTTCGACACGCGGCGGCGCAGTCGGGGACCCTTAATAGGCGCTGGTTCATGCACTGACTCTGATTGGACCAGGCCATTTGATGACATAGAAGAGGCCCGTCACCTTCCTGGTGACGGGCCTCTTGTTTGTTTGGCTGGAGCGTGTGCGTGTTACAGACCGAGGACGTGGGCCATGTCGTAGAGTCCGGGCTCGGCACTCACCACGTAGCGGGCGGCGCGCAGGGCGCCGAGGGCGAAGGCATCGCGGCTGGTGGCGTGATGTCGGAGTTCGAGATATTCTCCGGGGGCGCCGAAAAAGACCGAATGATCACCCGCCACATCGCCGAGTCGCATGGCATGCATGCCGATTTCCTTGCGTGTGCGCTCACCGGTGACCCCTTCGCGGCCGTGCACGACTACCTCATCGAGGTTGCGCTCCAATCCAGCCGCCGCACGTTGGGCGAGCCCCAGAGCGGATCCACTGGGGGCGTCGACCTTATGCCGATGGTGTGACTCCAAAACTTCGACGTCGTAGTCATCTCCAAGAAAACGAGCCGCCTCTTCCACCAGACGGAACAGGACATTCATGGCGGTGGAGAAATTTGGCGCGAAGACGCAGGGCACCGCGGCGACTGTGCTCTTGAACTCGATGAGTTGCGCCGCTGTGAAGCCAGTGGTACCGACCACCATCGCCGTCCCTGCTGCGGCACATGCCGCCGCATCCGCAAGCGTCGATTCGGGCGCCGTGAAAGCGATGACGACATCAGCCGCCGCTGCCGGCACGAGATCCGTCACGGTGGCACCAAGAGTGCCGCGACCCAGCACATCCCCCACATCACGACCGAGCGCCTCATGCCCTGGTCGTTCGGTGGCCCCCACAAGCTGCATCTCGTCGTCGTCGCAGATGAGATTTCCCAGCCGCTGCCCCATGCGACCGGCGATGCCACAGACCACAACCTTTGTCATATAGCCTCAGTATTCTGTATAGACCAGCGTGTCGATGGCGCTCTGATTGTTCAGCTGTGCCTCGATATCGACACCAAAGGCATCGCCAATCGGTTGCAGCAGGGATGGATCACTGGCCCAGACCTGGCGCGCCGCATCGACAACAACTGCCGCCGCCTGGGGCGTCAGCTTACCGAGTGGGCGTCGGCAGGCGCCGGAGGGCATGCCGAGCAGTCGCATGAGACTCTTTACCGGCGTAGGATTGCGGGACTTGCATTCGACGGCGCCTTTTGAGCTGGCTTCTGTCGTCGTCACGCCGACAATACCTAGCAAGGGCGCCAGGTTGGCGGCAATCCGGTCAGCTGTCGCTTCGTCGCCGTCATTGAGGGCGTGGGTCATGCGCACAAGCGGACCGGGTACGACGTTGGACATCACGGAAATGACGCCGGCGGCACCGATATCCTCTCGCTTCATCATGGTCACCGTGCGATCATCGTCACCGGATAGGATGGTGTATTCCGGCCCACAGACGGTACGCGTCTTTGCCATGTTGTCGTAGTCCCCGGTTGCCTCTTTTACCGTGGCTACGTTCGGATGCCTGTCGTAAAGAATCGCCAGATCCTCTACATGCATCATTGCACCAACACGTCCGGGGATGATGTAGGGGATAATTGGCATCTGCGGAAATTCCGACGCCACGGGGGTGACATACTCCCGACGTATTTCCAACGAACTGGGACCATTGTAATAGGGATCGACGAGCAAGACGGCATCAGCGCCGACGTGGGCGGCATGCTCGGTACCGGCCAGAGTCTCGCGAGTCGAGTTGGAGCCCGTCCCCGCGATCGACTGGCAACGACCCTTTGTGGCCTTTACCGTTCGCTCTATGACCTCGTTGTGCTCCTCCCACAGGAGAGTTGGACTCTCGCCTGTCGTACCGACGGCGAGCACGCCATCGATACCATTGTCGATCTGAAATTCGATCAGTCGTTCCAGACCTTCGTAATCGACGGTTCCGTCCTCGCGCATGGGCGTGACGGAGGCGGTGTAGCAGCCCTTGAACATCGCGAATGACCTGCCGGGTGTTGCCTTGCGGCAATGGGAGTTTGTTGCGACTGTAGCGTGACAGTCCACAGTGACGGCGAGTGCCAGACTAATGTTGACTGCCAGATCGCGCAGCAACAGGGCGGTTAGTATGGCAGCGCGCTTGCACAGTGTCAACCATCTTTACGACGAACAGGACGAGAGTATTGGCCGCTGAACTGAGCATGCGCTACGGCTGCAACCCACACCAGAGTGGCGCCCGTTGTTTCTTGCCCTGCGCCGAGTTGCCGTTGCAGGCCCTGCACAATTCGCCGAGTTACATCAATCTGATGGATGCACTCAATTCGTGGCAGTTGGTGCGTGAATTGAAAGCGGCGACAGGCCTGCCTGCAGCGGCCTCCTTCAAGCACGTCAGCCCTGCCGGTGCCGCTGTCGGCGTGCCTCTCTCCGATGACCTGCGAGCGGCTTTGTTCATCAAACCAGAGGCCCAGCTCAGCCCTCTTGCCTGCGCCTATGCCCGTGCTCGCGGTGCGGACCGACTCGCCTCCTTTGGCGACTGGATCGCCGTCAGCGACCCACTGGACCAGGCCACTGCAGAGCTGATCCGCGTCGAGATGTCGGATGGAATCATCGCCCCCGGTTTCGAGGAGGGCACCGTCGAGATGCTGGCGCGGAAGAAGGGCGGGGATTACAAAGTTCTGCAGATCGACCCGTCGTACGAAGCGGCGACGTTGGAGTCACGCCAGCTCTTCGGCCTGACGCTGGAACAGCCACGCAATGACTTCATGCCCGGCACTGACTTCCTGAGCAATATCGTAACGAAAAATCAGAGGCTCACCGATGCGGCCAGACGCGACCTGCTCGTGGCAACCATCGCCGTAAAATACACGCAGTCCAACTCTGTCGTTGCCACGTGGGAAGGACAGATCGTCGGCGCCGGTGCGGGTCAACAATCGCGCATCCATTGCGTCCGCCTCGCTTGTGGCAAAGCCGATCGCTGGTATCTGCGCCAGCACCCGGCGGTACGGGAGATCAAATTCCGCAAGGGTACGAAGCGGGCGGACCGCGACAATGCCATCGACCTGTTTTTCGAAGATGAACTATCCAGCGCGGAGGAGGCAGCCTGGCAGGGCGCATTGCGCCAGGTGCCGGCGCGACTGTCCACCGCGGCCCGGCGTGAGTGGCTGGACAACATGCAGGCTGTCGCCATCAGCTCAGATGCATTCTTCCCATTTCGCGACAACATCGACCGCGCCAGCCGCTCGGGGGTGTCCTACGTGGTGCAACCGGGTGGTTCAAAGAAAGATGCTGACGTGATCGCAGCTGCGGACGAGTATGGCATGGCCATGGCATTTTCGGGGGTTCGCCTGTTCCATCACTGATTCCTCGAACCGCGCCGACAGATCCCCCGAAGAGAACCGTCGCGAATTAGAACCTCCGCAGATTCACAGAACATGAGGCGGAGACATGAGTACCGGAGCACAAATCTAGCGAGACGGTTCTCGACTTGGCGGCGCTTAAACTGCGCTCAACTCTGAACGACCGAACAGCGCCGCCAGACTCAGGCGGGCAGGTGTCGGTAGATGGTGTCGGTGCCGCTTTCGTAGCCACACTCGATCACAGGTGCTGTCAGCGCCAGACTCTGGGCCGCTGCTTCAACCTCCTGCCCACAGCCATCGACATCGTTGTTCTGCAGGTGGATGTCGCGCGCCGTATCCTCGATGAAAAAACCGGGTTTGCACGCTCCGCCACCCTCTCTCCCGCGCACGGTATTGTCTTCGAAGATCAGGTCGTGAGCATCCGTCACGATCTCTATCTGCCCCTTGCCGCCAGTTGCCGCATTGCCGGCAATGGTACAACCACGCACGTGGCAGGAATGCACCTCTACCGGTCGTGGGGAGGAGCGTACGAGGATACCGGCACCGGCATTGCCATCCACTGTACAGTTCTCGATCAGATTGTAGCAGTCGCGGGTGCCGATTGAAATCCCCGTGCGATTGCCGGTAAAGCGGCTGTCTCGAACGGAGATGTGATTGGCTCGGACGCAGAAGAAGAAGCCACAGTTGCCATTGCCATGGCTGTCACAGTCCTCAAACAGGACGTTCGTGCTTCCCGCCCCCGGGTGCAGGCCGTTGCCACTATTGTCACGGAAGGTGCAGTTTCGAATGACCACATCTCGACAGATCTGGAAGCCGAGCCCTTCGCCGTCATAGTCGCACTCGCTTACACCCGATACCTCGATCGCGGCACTCCGATAGAAGTAGACGGCGGCACCACGGCAGGCGCCCATACTCTCCTCGTTGTCGGCTTTGTGGCCTTCAAGCCGCAGATCGCGCACGGCGATGTTGCTCACGTCATGCGCGAAAATGAGGGGGTACGCCGTGGTCAGACGTGGGTTGTCCGCCTGGCGATAATCGGTCTCGATGCCATGGTCGAGACCGATCCAGTGGTCCTCAACCCAGGTGATAGTGGCGAATGTCTCGGAAAAACCTCCCCCTTTGTCGTCGTGCACGGACACGGTCATCCCTGGCTCGAGTCCGGACGTCGATTGCAGCGGCACGTCACACATGCCGTAGTTGTGGTATCCGGAGAGTGGGTAGATCCGCCCGGGGCCCTTGCGCAGTATGGTATTCTCACCCTGACCGACCAACTCAATGCCGCTGCCCAAGGCCAGGCCACGATCCAATGTCAGATCCATGGGTGGCAGAACGACCCGACCACCACCGCCTGCAGCAACTTCGTCGATGCATTGCTGAATCTGTCTGGCACTGCCGGCCTCGGTGGTGCTAAGCTCTTTTGTCGTCATCCGCTTGCTCTCCCTATATACGGGCCAGATACCCGCCATCTACGGGCAGCGCTGCGCCGGTGATCCAGGCGGCATCATCTGAAGCAAGGAATGTACAGGCACGGCCGATATCCTCCGGACGACCGAACCGTGGCAGGGGGGTCAGTTGCCGCGCCGCCTCGATCTGCTCCGGTGTCTGATAGTCCTGCATCGACGTCTCGATATACCCCGGGCAGATGGCGTTGACCGTGATCGATCGATCCGCTACCTCGACCGCCGTGTCCTTCGTCAGGTTGACGACCGCCGCTTTCGCCGGGGGATAGGCGGGGCCGCCGCCGCCAGCGAAGGCATGCACGGAGGCGATATTGATGATACGGCCTGCCTTGGACTGGCTCAGCAGTGGGATGCCAAACTTGGTCAGCAGGAAAACCCCGCGCAGATTGACACCCATGAGTCGATCCCAGTCCGAGACGCTCAGTTGTTGGCTGTCGGCGGGTATATACACTCCCGCATTGCTGACAATGATGTCGATCGCACCGAAGGCATCCACTGTGGCACTTATCAGGCCACGAACCGCAGCTTCGTCCGCCACATCTGTCTGGACGAATTGCGCCTGACCGCCGATCTTGTGGATCTCCTGCGCTGTTGTCGTCGTCACATCCTGCTCGTGATAGACGCCTCGTTTCGGTTCCTCGCGAACGTCGGCGACGACGACGCGAGCCCCCGCACGGGCGAATTCCAAACAGATGCCCCGACCGATCCCAGAACTGGCTCCCGTAACGATGGCAACACGATCCTTCAGTCTCAACTGGACTCTCCTTAGCACTCTGGTTCTGCGACACCGACGGCAATCAAACAGGCGGGTCGCCGGGTGTCAATCTGCCATTCGGTGTTCACTGTTTCTGATCACAATCGCAGTCTGCACACAGTCCTCACCAACTCAAGCCAGCGTTGTCGAAGACAATCTACGGGCCGTCATCGAGGGCAATCGGGCTCTCAAGGACAGCCTCTTCCGCCACGGTGACGACTCTCCGCTTCGACTTCAGGACAAATCTGATTTTGCTGGCCTGCGATATTTTCCAGTGAACCTTGGGTGGCGCGTCGAAGGGAAACTGCATCGTTACGGCCGAACTCGTCAGATTCAGTTGCCCGACACAGGTGGCAGCACGATCGCCGTCGAACGGTTCGGTCGATTCCTCTTCCAGGTGGATGGAAAAGCCTTCTGGCTTGAGGTCTTCCGCAGCGTGCAGGGGGGCAGTCTGACGACCTACTTCACGGACCAGACCAATGGCACCTCGACCTACGGGGCTGGTCGATACGCCGTCGTGGGGAAATCGGATGATGGGACCTATGTCCTTGATTTTAATGGTTCTTATAGTCCGTATTGTGCGTACAACGAAGATTATGTCTGCCCACTTCCACCGGCTCACAATCATCTCCCTTTCAAGGTCGATGCCGGAGAACTTGACACTGGTCCGGATCTTGCCCACTGAGACTGCCGCCCCCGCTCGGTCGGCATCTGGACACTTCCGTCAACCACAGCAGACACCTATGGGCTCTCTCCATGAGGCGCTTCATCTTTCTCACCTTCCTCGGGGGGATCGCGACACTCGCCGGGCACGGCGTAGTCAGTCTCGGGCTGCATCCCTATCGACTGGATTCTCTGGCACCG
>DPVW01000309.1:16829-35110 GCA_003529325.1 Candidatus Latescibacterota bacterium
TGGCACCGGCATGGGTCTGGGGCTGGGGCTGGCGATGACGGGTATTCTGGGTTGTACCGCAGTCTTGCTGCGGACGTCCTCGACGCTGTTCACATTTGGTCTTTATTCTGGGATCGTTGCCTCGGTCGTGTTTGCCGGTGTCCTGTCGATACGAGGCATGTTCCGCTTGAGCTCGGCCCACGTCGGCATGGACATGTCGAATCGACATCTATCCCGACTCCCGAATCTCCTTCCCCCGGAGCGTGCCCGCAGGTCCCGCCGGCGCCGTCCAGACCGCGCAACATTGTTTCCAGGCCACATTGCCACTCGCCCCAATAGGGGGCTCGAACGCGACAAGCTCAGGCGACAACGGCCGATCGGCCCTTTCTTCGGGTAGTGTCCCGCACCGAACAGGCAACACACCCAGGCCACATCTTAGCAGTTACTTTTCACGTCGCTCCTATTTATATTGCCAAAGAGTCGGCAGGAATTTCCTACCTGCCCAGGAAAACCCCTGACCTCCTGTTGGTGAGTTGCGCCACTTTCCGCTCCTAATTTTCAGATTCTCTCTGAGAATTGGCATTTTCTGCCTACCCATAGGCACATTGGTACCACATTTGCAAAGGGGTTGGCGTCCCAGGCGGGACCCAAACCCCACGCAGCTTAGAGCTCGCAGCAATTCGAGCCGAAACGGCGAAAACGCTCAGATGACGCAAATGCTCCCAGCGCCCGAAGAGATAAACCCCGTGCCGGCAACCGACGCCGATCCCTGGACCGCCATGCAAGATCACTGCGCCGTCGCTCTGTCGGTGTCGCGCGATCTGTTGGCTCGGTTGGAGTCGGGTGCTGAGGCGACCGAACTCGTTCCACTACTGCAGAAAGAACAGCATGCTGTGGAGGGGGTGCGCAGCGGCATTGCTCAGTTTGGTGGCCGCCTACCCGCTGATGGTGCTGCGAAGCGGGACGAAGTCGCCAGCCACCTTACCGAACTGTTGCGACTCGACGGGCTGAGTCGGGATCTACTGGCACGACGAGGGGTGCGCCTCCGAGGCCCACGTTTCAGCGGCCGGACTGTCCGTGGCACACGACCCCACGGCACGCAGCAGAAAGGGGCGTGATGACGACCGAACCCACAGCCGACCACGTGCTGCAGATCGGGGGCGAATCAGATATCCCCCTGGAAGAAGCATTCGCCGACTCTTATGCCCTGTTTAATGAGACGACGCGACGGTATATGGAGGCCTACAAGCAGTTGGAGGAACAGTTCGAGTTCCTCAACGTTCGTCTCGAGGAGACGAACCGCGATCTGCGCGACAGCCTTGAAGAAAAAGACCGGGTCTCCAACTATCTCAACAACATTCTCGAGAGCATGACCGACGGCCTGCTCGTGGTCGGCCTCGATGGTCGGATCAACTTATTCAACCAGGCAGCAGAAGAGATTACGGGGCGCAGCCAGGAAGAGGTCCTTGGACGTACATACGAGGATGTGATGGGCGTCGATGGCGGACGCAGCAAGTCCGTACTGCACACGCTGGAATCCGGCGACAGCCTGGTGAATCAGGAGAAAAATCTGCGACGCGCCGATGAACGCACAATTCCCCTGGGTTTCAGCACCTCTCTGGTGCGTGACGGCAGCGGTGGTGTGCTCGGCGCGATCGAAGCGTTTAATGATCTGACGGAGGTGAAGCGCCTGGAGAATCAGGTGCAGCGCATGCACACCCTGGCAGCACTCGGCGAGATGGCCGCCACCGTCGCTCACGAGATCCGCAATCCTCTCGGGGGTATCGCCAGTTTCGCAAACCTGCTGGAACGGGATCTTGAGGCTGAAGACCCGAATCGCAAGATGGTTCGCAAGATCACCGAGGGTGTCGCGCGGTTGAATCGCATCGTCTCCAGCCTAGTCAGTTATACCCGTCCCCTCAATCTGAACACCCACCCCGTCGACCTGGCTCAGATCGTCGAAGAGGCCCTTGCCTTTTTCGAGATCGATGCGGCCCGCAAGGTTCCCAAAGTCACCATCCAACGACGATTCCCAGAGTCCCCCGCCACCTGCCAGGTTGATACCGAACAGTTCCATCAGGTGGTGCTGAATCTGCTGCTGAATGCCAAGCAGGCCATGCCCGAGGGTGGTAGCATCGAAGTCGAATTGACTTCGCGACGCGCCGAGGACGGCGACTGGGCCCTGGTAAATGTTCGAGACAGCGGCATCGGTATCGAAGCTGACGTCCGTGACAAACTGTTCACCCCATTCTTCACCACCAAAGAAGATGGCACCGGCCTCGGGCTGGTAACCTCACGCAAGATCGTTGAAGCCCACGGTGGTCGGATCACCGTGGACAGCGTCCCCAGCGAGGGCACGTGCTTCACCATCGCCTTACCCATGTAACCAAAAGCCTCGGGCTGTTACACGAACACAAGGAAGAGATCGACATGGCGACCAAACGTATCCTCGTAGTTGACGACGACTCCTATGTCCGCGGCGCGACGGAAGAAATCCTCATCCGCAGGGGCTACGACGTCGATACGGCAGCCGCTGCCTCCGGCGCCTTGCAGAAACTGGAAGAGGCCGAATACGACCTGATGCTGTCCGACATCAAGATGCCGGGCATGAATGGCCTCGAGTTGCTTGAAAAGGTCAAGACGAAGTGGCCGGAGTTGACCGTCATCCTGATGACGGCGTACAGCTCGGTGGAGGATGCGGTACGAGCGATGAAGGATGGCGCCTACGACTACATCCAGAAAGGCTCTGAGTCGACCACGGAAGAGACCGAAATCGTTGTCGAGCGGGCCCTGAAATTTCAGGATTCGGAACGTGAGAATCGTCGACTTCGATCGGAGTTACAGAGTCGCTATGGCTTCGGCAACATGATCGGCAAAGCCAAACCAATGGAGCAGGTTTTCAGCTATATCGAGACCGTCGCCGACAGCCCGGCGACTGTCCTTGTCACAGGTGAAAGTGGCACCGGCAAGGAACTGGTTGCCCGTTCCCTGCACTACAACAGCACGCGGCGCAATGGTCCCTTCATCCGCCTGAACTGCGCCGCTCTGCCGAAAGATCTGATGGAGTCGGAACTGTTCGGCCACGAGAAGGGTGCATTCACCGGCGCGTACAAGCAGACCCGCGGTCGCTTCGAGATGGCTGATGGTGGAACCCTTCTGCTCGACGAGATCAGCGAGATCGACCCGGCACTGCAGGCCAAACTTCTGCGGGTGTTGCAGGAGCGCGAGTTCGAGCGCGTCGGCAGCACGCAGACGATCAAGATCAACGTGCGGATCGTCGCCACGACCAACCGCGACCTGGCCAAGGAGGTCGAGTCGGGCAACTTCCGTCAGGACCTGTACTACCGACTGAACGTTATCGAGATCGACATGCCCCCCTTACGCGATCGCATGGAAGACGCACCGGCGCTTGTGAAGAGCTTCATCGAGCGCTACAACGACGAAAATGGCAAACAGATCGGTGGGATCGACGACAACGCCCTCGACTTGGTGGTCCGTTACGATTGGCCAGGCAATGTGCGCGAACTGGAGAATTATGTTGAACGCGCCGTCGTCGTCGCTCCTGGGCCGATGCTTACGATCGCCGATTTCCCTCGCAAACTTGCAGAAGGCCCCGGCAACGCCGGCGGCGACGAAGGTCTGCAGGTAGGGTTGACAGTGCACGAGATGGAGCGTCGTCTCATCATGAAGACCTTGGAGGCATTCAACGGCAACCGCACGGAGGCCGCCTCGCAACTCGACATCAGCACGCGCACGTTGCGCAACAAACTGCACGAGTATGGCGAGATGGACGCCTTCAAGCCGACAAATCGTCGGCCCGTGCTCGAAGCGGAAGCCGCTGCTGGCTGACGACAGTAGACAGCGAGCAGCCCCCTGGAAAATTGCCCCCTGGTGCTTGGCACCAGGGGGCATTTGCGTACTGGTGCCTCCGGATTGCGCTCCCTGGTAGGCAAGGCTATTTTAGCCGGTTCTAACTCTCTGGCCATACGAATCTGAAGGCCAGTGACACCACTCTGGAGAGCAGCCTTGGCCGGCAACCCCCTGATCATCCTCGGCGATAAGATCGCCCCCCGTCCCCATTTGACCTCTTCGTCAAGGGTCTGAAGGGCGAAAACGCCTTGCTTGAGCCCGATGAGCAGGTGCGCTATGCGGTCTGTGCTGACTCAGGCGAGGTGGCGACAACACTGGTCGATGTCGTCAATCGCCTCGATATCCCGACGTTCATGTGGGAAATGATCGACTTCAAGAGCTTCTTCAAGCTCTGTTACGTACTAGCGCCACGGATCAAGGGCGCTACCATTGGATTCCTTCAGCAAACCGGTGGCTGATAGCGGCTTCCCTCTCCGCCTGGTGGCGGACCATCAGCGACGCACTGGCGTCTGGCGTGGTCGTCGCGACGCTGGCCAGATCCGCTCCTCGGCAACCCTCGCAGTCGGGGCACGTCTCTTCGCCGACGGTGGCATACGTCTCCCCGAAGGTGCTGATGAGGCGGCTCGCCTCGGCGCTCTGCTATGTGAGCGTGCCCTGCGCCTTGTGCCGCGACAGTTTGGTGGCGATGCCCATCTGGCGGAGGTCGCCGAGCTCCTGTCGAACGACGAAGTCAACATCTGTTTCGTCACCGGCCACGAACGGCTCGTCGATTGGATCGAGCAACATTTGTGGCTGTCCACCGACATCGCGCCTGCGTTAGGCATCCAACTCGATTCAGGCAAGAACGAGTTGAATGCCACATCCCCTGAACAGCTACGGGGATTTGAGCTCGCCCTGGCGTTGAGCCTGTTCGCCCAACTAGACATCATCACCGGCGCCTCGCTGCGCTCGGCATTGCACTGGACCGCTGATCTCTACGACTGTCTCGGCCGCCCTGACCGTGCGCTGCTGCATAGCACACTCGAGGGTGCCCAACTGGACTCGGGCAATCTTCTGTCACATTTCCTGCGTCGCAGCACACGCTCCGACGACAGACTAGCGCGCGACCGCTGGGTCACTTGGATCCTCGGCCAGGACCGGATCGACCTGCCATATGACCGCCAGGCGGCGGCTGAGATCCTCGACAGCGACGCCGATGTCGACGACAAACGCCTGTTGCTTTACAGCGTCCTGCGAGACTACGACCGCGACGTCGAGTTCGACAACATCTGCCGCCTCGCTGAGGAGGCGCGAACTGCCGGCCAGCAGCTCATCTTCGGCAGGATGAGTCGTGCCTTTCATAACCAGGGCACACTCTTTGCCGACGCCGCCCAATTGGAACCTGCAGAGGGGTGGAATCGATTGGGTGCCGAGGCCTGGACTCTGGCCACCGACGCGGCGGCACTGCAGTCACCGGCCATGGAGCTGCAGATGTTGTTGCAGGGTTCGCTGCCCGTTTCTCTGATTCAGATGGAGGGCGCCTGCGAGCGCTACGAGGAGGCCGCCCTCGATGCGCAACGCGAGGAATTGATGCTGCGCCTGCAGCGGGCCCGGGCACGGGTGGAGAATCATGGCGATGAAGTCGTTTCGCGCACACCCCTGCCAGCGGTTGCGCCGGAGGACATCGCCCAACTGACGTCGCGTCGCCTGCATCTGATCGAACAGATACGCACCGAACTGTTGGCCTCACCCGCACACGATGCGGCCTATGTCGTCATCAGCCAGCGCCCCTCCCCCACGGGCTCCCACCTGCTGGTAAAGATCAACGAATTCGAAGAGCCATACCTCGGAAAAGCTGACAATCTGACCAAACTGGTCCGTCTCGCTGGTGACCGGGTGTATTCGAGTCCCGACTACCGCTGGTTGCAGTTCGCCGACCATTGGATCGAAGCGATCCCGTTGTTCATCAAAGAAGAAATCCTGATCGACGACGACGGTGAGGAGAAGACCCGCACCGTCATTGACATCGCCGGCATGGAGGAGTCCTTCCGCGAGGAGATGGCCGACCACTGGGCGCAGAATCTGCGCGCCGTATTCAACTCCGAACAGATCGCTGCTGCCCGCCAGCAGTTGTGGCGTGATGCCGGCTCTCCAGGGGCAGATGGTGACGGGGCGACCACGGCACTGACCTGGTCCAACGATATCGCCGAAGAGGAAATCGCCGCCGCGGCGGTCGTTGTGCGCCACATCGCCAATGCACCAGGTGGCGCACTGCAGCGACTCGTCGAAGAAGAGGAAATCGAACCATTCGAAGCGCTGTTGTCGATTCTTGCCAACGCCGCTGATGACCCACAGTCCTTGTGGTCGCGCCTTCGGCAAGCGGCTGAAACCGGTGGCTGGAGAGTTGCCGTTGTGCAGATCATGGGAGCCGAAGCTGCCAGCGAAATCGGGCCCTTGAGGGCACTCTCCCGAGGACCGCGACGACCTTTGCCGGTTTTGCATGTGCTCACGACCCAATCAGCCGGCATGACGCAGGGTTATATCCGCACATGGTTGGAAGAGTCGATGACCCTGTACAACGTCGTTGCCGAAGCGGGCCTGACCTCCGAGGTCAGCCGCCGCCAGCAGCGCTTTCGCGAACGTCTCGCCGCCCTTGGGGCTCGAATCGTGCACGAATTGGGCATCTGGGTCGAAGTGGAAGAGGTGGCGGCAGAGGAGGAACTCAAGGAAGATGCCGCCGTCGCCCGCGTCGTCGGTCGCAATCATTCCGTACAGGAAGAGGTCGCCGTCCTCGGCGCACTGCTGGAACTGAGCGAGGAGCGTTCCGGTGCCCGCGCCAGTGACGACGTAGCCGACCCGGATGAGCTGGCGGCCATCATCGCCGAGTCAAGCAAGTGGCGCGACGAGGCCTTGGACCGGGTCGTGCAGCGCAATGGTCGTGTGTTGCAGCAGGACATCGCCGACGCCCGTTTGGCCGACCCATCGCTGTCAATCCCTGCAGCGACATTACAGGTTGTCGAGGGGGATGAACTCTACTCGCAGGACCTGGAGACCTTCGTCGGTTTCCTCGCCCGCGCCGGTCTGCTGGAACGCTGGGCGGAGGAACGCGGCGCGGATGCCGAGGATCGTCGCAAGAACTATCTGCGGCGCTACTCACGCCTGTCGAAGACGACAGCTCGAAAGCAGGTGTTGCTCGAACATGGACTGCAGGTCGAGTCCCTGGAGCCGCGGCATCGATACGGTGCCGTGGGTGGCAGCAAACGTTTCCACCTGCTGTACACACCGAGCCGCGTCGATCTCGGCCACCGAGAGCGCGAGTCCGTCGAAACCTGGGCTCAGTGGGTGGGTGGTGCCGACCGTGCCGCCGCCCGGGTCGGACGCGAGGTCTACGGTCTGATCAACAAATCCGTCCGGAGTTACGAGAGCCTGACTGAGCCGGAAGTGCTCAAGACGGGTGAGAATGCCAGCATGGCCTCCCATTTCGCCTTCTCCAACGCCCTGTCACTGATGGTGACAGCCAGTGCCTATGGCGACGTCGAGGAGATGGGCGACCAGATGAGTCGGCGCAAAGACCGCATCATTCATCCGGCGGGCGAGGGCTACGGCGGCTACTGCGTGCCAAAAGACGGGTTGTTCCTCGAGTTCGTCCTCACCCTCGGCCGCACCGAGAAGTTGCGCCAATTGGGTGTGCCAGGAGAATATCACACCGTCGTCGCCAAAGCGGCGCATGCATTGCTTGACCGACGGGATGAATTTGCCACCCGCTTTGAGTGGGAGGCCTGGGCGGCCGAGCGATTACGCAGCACCGAGGGTGTAGAGTCCCTGTTTGGTGTGCGCGCCGGTGACGACGGCCCGATCCCGGTCTTTCAATTGCCGCGACTGGCGGAGGTCCTCGATGCTCTTGGACAGCCTGAGTTGCGAGATCCCGAACGGGTGACGACCGCGCTTGTCGCCCGCTGGGGCATCCACAAGATGGTCGCCGGCGGCGAACATGTGAATCGCTTCATGCCATTCTTCAAGACCTGGTTGCTGCGCGGCGCCGTCGCCGACGCCCGCCGCCGACACTCGGGCGTAGCTAAGGCCCCCGTGGTTGTGCTCACGGCGGAATACAAACCGGATACGCAGGATGGACGTTTCGCCGCGGGCATGCGAAAGTTCGAGATTCTCTGCGGTACAGGAGACCATCTGTACTATGCTCTCGACGCCGATGGCCAGACACTGGCGAGTCTGCTTTCCGAGGGGTACGGCGCCGTAATCGAACGTGGCCGTGGTCCACGTGCCTGCCGCCTGTTGGGCCTGCCGGCAGAAGCAACCGACACGGAGGCAACCCTCACGGCGCTGTTCCCCGCGCCGCCGACACCCGCCGAAATTCGTGTCGTCTCCCCCACGGGGTTGTCCACGCAGGACCTGTTGGGGTATACGAGTGACACCCGACTGGAGAGCATCGCCGAGACGGTGCGCGCCGATCTGCTCGCCGCCGATTTTGCCGACACCGAAATCGATGCCAGTCTGGCCACCTTCGGACCCCATCCACAGCAGTGGGCAACGGCCTCCCCCAACGCCGCAGGCCGTGGGCAGGAGTTGGCACAGCAACTCGGTGGCCGCCTGCACGCCCTGGCATTGCAGGTTCTTGGTCCCGAGCGGAGTTACGAGCGGGCATTGCAGGGCGCAGACGTATTGGACACCGGTATCCCACACCGTGGCCTGCTCGATCTGCTCGAGGATCCGTCACAGGTGTGCCGGCTCATGTTGGAGGGCAATCCCGACAGCGCCCTTGTCATCGTCGACGGCGCGTCCGGTGCTCGCCGCCGCGCCATGAACCGTTTCGACGTGATGTTGTGGTTCGCCGCCGGTGAGCGCTTTGCCCGCGAACCGGTATACAGTGGCATCGGGCTCGGTCACGAAACCGTCGAGGGCTGGCGCCACGCCATGCGTCGGCAGAAACGACGAGCGACGCGTCTGGCGGAAGCGCTGCGTTGCGACGACATGGTGGCAGCCGCCAGCGCCTACGACCGCATCGTCGATGAGATCCGAACCGAGCAGGAGGTCCAACAGCAGCTGGCGGAAATCGACAAACTGCGCCGCTTCGGGCGCCTGCGTCTCAGAGATGAGTTGCTGGCACGAACCCTGGCCCGCATCGCCGCCGGTCTCCCCCTCGAGCAATTCACTTTTGCGGACTTCCTCGCAGTGGGTGGTGTCTTTCTGCTGGATGGCGCCCACACCGAAGAGATCAATTCCTGGCAACGGGAGCTGCATCGGCCGGCCGGTGATTTGGACTCGGCCCGGCTCGTGGAACGGTTGTTGCATCCGGCACTGCCACCACAACTCGAGGACTTCCGCGAGGAAAAGGGTATCGAGAGTTCCAACAAGGCCGCCGAGGAACGCCCGGTGGCAGCCCTGGAGGCACGACGCCAGCTCGCCCAGCGTGTTGCCCGAGCCCGAGCACTGAACGAACGCCACCGCGCCACCGAGTCTGTTGACACGCAGGAGGCCGGTTTCGAATCTGCCTGTGATGCTGCCATGGCGGCCCTCGGTGGGGGCGACGACCCTGTGACGGATGCCGCGTATGGCGCCTTTATGGCCCACACCCGCAACGCCCTGCTGGCCCTGGTTGGCAAGTATTACGACGAGGACCACGCCGACGAGGCACAACTTTTCGTCGATCATCTGGCGCAACTGTTTCTAGGCCGCGAAATCGACCTGGAAAACTGGCGCCTCATAGCTGGCGGCTACGAGGATGTTGGCGACTTCGGCCGACTCGCCCAGGCCATGGTCGAACGGGACGGCGCCTCAGGGGCCACCGAGGCCCTGGCACAGATCGCCCGTGGTGCCGAGCTGTTCTACATCCTCCTCGCCGTCGAAACAACTTTGCCATTCTCGCGACCGGGTGCTGAAGAAGATGCCGCCGGTCTGTGGCGGGCCCTCGCCGATTTTTATGCCGAGACGATCAACGACCACTTCTACGAATACCGCCCATGGGTGTATTCACGCGGCATCGGCTACGCACACTTTTCTGGCGAAGGGCTGTACGAGTTGTGTGTGCAGCGCCACGCCTGGCTGGCACGCTATCTGCGCCAGATCGTCGTCAAGCACACCGAGATGGCGGAGCTGTCGACGCAGCAGCAGGATCTGCTGTTGGGCAATTTTGCCGATGGCCAGCAAGTCGAGCCCATCGGCGCCGGCGCATCAGGTCTGGCCGAACACCGCTGGCGCTCCTATGGCCAGATTCGTGAACTCGCATTCATCCGCAATGATGGGTTTCCCTTGCCCGAGGTCTTCGCCGACTTCGACCCGGATCTGATCGATGCCGATCGACGCGTCAATCACGTCATCACCTTGCCGGTGGGTCGCACCCACTACTCACGTGCTCTGCGGGAGGGACCGACGCTCGCCACCGAGTTGCAGGCAGAGGGACGCCCGGGGGCCAACCTGATCATCACCCGCTGGCTGAACTTGGTGGAACTTTCCGGGCAGCGGCGTCCTGTCGCCGAAATCGACTCTGGTCACCTCTTTGTATCGAAGGCTCAATACGCTGCCGCCCTGGTGCGTCATGCAGGCCTCGACACCGTCGAGGCTGAGAAACGTGCATCCACGTGCCACCCAAAAGGCATCCGACTTGCCGTTCGCTTCTCACGCCCCGTGCGCGCTGGCATCGTTTACCCCTTCCACGGCGATCCGGATTACGACGCTGGACGACTGGAAGAGTGTGGCCTGCCGTACTCCGTGCAATCCCTGTTCCACACCTGGACGACGTATGACAAGGCCAAGTATCCCGATATCTTCGACGCCGACTCAAAGGTCGATGTGCCACAAGAGATCGACTGGCTTGCCGCCTGGACCAAGCGCTCCGGTGATGAGCGCGAGGTGAAAAGTTGGATCGAAAACGGGTTGGAGGGAGATGTCGATCTGTTTCCCGGGATCCGCCGCTTCGCCAGAGATCATCGCCTTGTGATGGTGAAGGATGCGGCGGAATCTGGGGGCCGCAACGCTGGCGCCTTCGTCTTGCGCAGACTCGCCGATGCAGAGATCGACGAACAAGAGCTGGAGCGTGCCGTCGACTTCATCTATCAGATCAGCCTGCGACACAACGTCGCCATTCAAGAGGTCATCGTCGCCAGTCCCGAATGCTGGGCGACGGATGCTTTCATGGACGGTTTCGTCGAGCGGCAGATCGTCGAATGGGGCTCCGCCGTCGAGCGTCGTCGGCGACCAAAATCCCCCCTCTACGGATCGCACCGGGTGATCGTTTCCACCGACGATCCAACCGCCGACGTGCCCCTGGAGGAAAAGTGGCACCTGTCACACTGGATCACACTCAACAGCAAACAGCTGATCACCAACGTCGGCCGCGGTGGCAGTCTCGAGCAGTTTCTGCCCGAATTCATCCATCCTCCGCATAGCGAACCGCTGTTGGCGGGACTCGCCGACGCTGCTCGGCATGTCATGGAAGCATTGTCAGCGTACGAACAGCGCGGCGCGCCGGCATACACCGCCGAAACCGGCCGGCCTGTCGGCGTCGATCTCACAGGCGTCTCATACGGTACACCCCGCTACATGATGCTCGATTTTCTGGTGACACCACAGTTTGCCGAGTCTGGTGATCTCGTCGAGATCCGCAACGATTCCGAAGGTGAGCTCCTCTATATCCTGCAACGGGAGGGCCTGCGATTCCCGGGGTCGGTCTCCGGTTGGCGCGTGGTCATGATTGAGCCGAATATCGGCGTCGGTCTATGGGACCGCGTCGCCCTGCGCGAGGAGTTCCACGAGCGCGAGGCAAGCGCACGGGAACAACGTCCCTTCGACTGGGACCGAGTCGGCGCAAATGCCCGAATCGTGTTGCGCGACCTGACCCGCGGGGGGGAAGGTTACCTGCAGGCCCTGCAAGATTCCCCAGAGGCACCAGCGGCATGACACCCCCCGATATCGACGTTGCCTGGACGCGGGCCTGTGACGGTCTCGGACTGCCACGTGGTGCGACCCTGGCAGTCGATGAAGCAAGCGTCCTGCTGAAATACCTCGTCGCCGAGGGTGCCGCCATTCCCAGCCAGATACCCCAGGGATGCGCGGTGCATCGCGCTCGCGCGGTGCTCAGGCAGTTGATCGAAGCCGGTCTCGCTGGCATGGACGGAGCCCTGCCAGCGGCGGCCTGCCGATCTGTCGAGCGGGCACTGCGGGAAGACGGCCTCTATGGCGAACGAATTCTCGATCTCGCAGTCGCCGATCTGGTGAGCGAGCCCATGGCACCAGAAGTGTGCATCGCCATCGATTCCTGGGAGGAACTCCCAGCCGACGGTAGCAGCTGGCACCACGCCATCGTCTTTCACACCGCGCCTCTTGTAACACACGAAATTTACCCCCTTGCGGCCGATGCCTGTGTGCACGACGCCCGACAGTCAGGTCCCTACTTTCGAGTCTTGGGTGTGCATGGAGACTGGATCGGTGACGGGCATGCCCGGAGAGTCCTGTTCTTCGATGCCAGCCGCGACCGTTTCCTGGAAGCGTCGCTGATCGACCCGGTGCGGCTGGACTCCGCCCAATTTCTCGCCCTCGGAGAACGTCAGATGGAACGACATCGGGGTTGGTCCTCGTCGCTGAGTTGCCAGCTTCTCAACCCGTGGTCAGCGGCTGCGGCGGCGGACGATAAGCAGGGCTTGAGACGGAAATGGCAATCGGCAGGTCTCGAGATTCCGGCGGGTATCCTGTTGCCACCGGGCGACCGGGCGAATGCTCACGCATTTCTCCACGGAGTCGAAGAGATCGTCATCAAACCCAACCAAGGCACGGAAGGGAATCGTGTCCTGTATCTGCGTGGTGAGGATGACGATGCGCCCGACCGACTCGACGTTCAGTTGACGGCGTGCTGGGAGTGGGGGGACGTGCTGCTGGAACATCGCCGCGACGGCGTCGGCTGGCGCGATCCTGACACGGGACGTATCCACAGTCTGGCGTTACGCTTCAACGTGGCTCACGACGGCAACCGGCATCGTGCCGAATCCGGATATGCCCACATCGGCGCCGATCCTCAGCATCCGGCCTGTCGAGGTGCTGGGGGTACATCCCTGCCCATCGCCACCGTGGTCAACTCCCTGGTCTGTCGCGCTGACGTGGGTAGTGTCGAATTCCACGATCGTGACCTGGACCGTTTGCGCGAACTGGCGGAGACGGCGGTTGCCGCACACGATCACATTGCTCTGGCCGGGCTTGATCTCGTTCTCGACACGGATGGCACGGGCGGGGTGACACCCGTCCTGCTGGAACTCAACCCGCGCCCTGCGGGATTGGCCCACTCCCGTTTCCTACCCGGCGCCGGAGAAGGACGCGGCGAAGCAGGTGTATCCCTGACGATGTGGGATGGGATCTCACAGCGCCGCCACGCCACGGCCAATCAAGCCATCGGGGTGTGAGGAGATAAGGGATGGAAAATCAACTCGATCGCATCTCCGCAGTCCGTTCCCTGGCAGAGCTTCTGCCCCTGCTCGACGAAATCGCTCGCGAGGCGCGCGATGGTCAGTCCACCGTAGCTCAACGGTGCGCCCTGCTGCGCACGCTTGTCCTGTCACCGGGGTTGTCCCAATCGCTGGAAACGGGAGCAGCCATCGACGCCCTCGTCGAACGTCTCGGTCCCCCGGATTGGATCGAGCACTTCGGCGCCGTTGTCGACAAGGAGTTTCCCGGACTTGTCGTGCGAGTCATCGATGAGCAGCTGGACGTAGGTCACCTCGACTTGCTGAATCTGGTGCCAGCGGCGAACGTCGATGTCCTGCTGGCCACACTCAAGAAGCTCGGTCAGTATATCGACTCGGTAGAGGGCAGTGTCCGACGGCTGCGCGGCATGCGCGTCGCCATGGTCTGCGGTGCCCTTTTCGAACGGCTTCAGGACGGCAAGATCTGGCGGCGACGAAAAGTGCCTGCTTGCGGTATCGATGGCGAGTCGATCATTGGCCTGAAACAAAAAAAGGCCCTCTCCGATCTGCCGGTGGCATACGAAAGACGGGTCAATCAACTGCAACGCGCCGACCTGCGTCGTTCCCTGGAGGGGGTGCGCACATCAGCAGAGCCGCAGTCCCTGCCAGTCGACGACTACGATAAGCTTTTCGAAGTACGCTCCCCATTGCGACTCGGCATCTCCAGCGCCAACGCCTCGGACAATCACATCCGCAGCAAGGAGCAGGGCGGAAAAACCCTCAACGTCGGCATCGATCTGTGCACCGCTGACCTCGAAGAGCCGGCGCCGCCACTGCGTGTCACCGCCCGTCGCCTGGCTGAGCCGCGACTCGTGCTGCACTCACGATCCGCCGAGTTCGAGGCGGATTTCGAGATCAATACCAAGGGCGACGCCGCCGCCCAAAGCGAACTCTTCTTCGCCTACAATCGGGGCGGCGACGAAGCCTTGCGCATGGTCAAGCAGGCCCTGGTTCACACCGGTATCGTCGGTGCCGATTCGCAGGATGTCGTAGCAGATGTGGGCCGTCTTTTTGGCGACGCCGGTATCGAAATCACGACGGCCAGCGCCATCCAACAGGGCTCCGGGCTGGGCACCAGCAGCATCTTGGCGGCGGCAATCCTCAAAGTCCTCTATCGACTCACCGGGCACCCCGCCGGTACGAAGGAGGGTGAATATCCCGACCTCTTCGACCAGAGTGTGCTACTCGAGCAGTCCATCGGGCTCAACTCTGGCTGGCAGGATGCACGGGGCGCCCACGGGGGGCCTAGTGCAGTAAAGGATTTCTACGCGCCACCCACCAATGGCTTACCCACACCTGAGTTGAGTTACGTTGAGGTCGACGCCGAACTCTTTCGCCGGCGCGTCATCCTGTTCGACACGGGGATCGCAAGGGGCGCAACGCGAGGGCTCAACGTCGTCATGGAGGCGTACCTGGCCCGCCACCGACACCGCTACGGCGCCATCCGCGAGTCCCTGGCCATTCACGACCGCATGGTCGACGCCCTGCGTGCCGGCGATTATTCGCAGTTGGGGCAGATGGCCAGCCGCTACTGGCAACTACGTTGCATTCTTGACCCGGAGGCGACAAATCCGGCCATCCAACAACTGTTCGAGCCCCCTCTCTCCGAACTCACCGAAGGGGGCACGCTCACCGGTGCGGGTGGGGGTGGTTTTGGCTTGCTGATCGCACGCGAAGGGGAAGAAGAGGGGTTGCGGGAGTGTCTGAAGAAGCTGAAGGATCAACGTGCGTATGCGCGCAGCGCCGTCGTCGACTATCGTCTCGACGCGACTGGACTGCAACTGACGGAACATCCGGCGTCCTAGGACACTCCGATTCGCGATAAGGAACGATCATGATCATGCAGGACAAGACCGGCTTCGTTGCCGGCGTCGCCAACCGTCGAAGTATCGCCTGGGCTGTCGCCAAGGCTCTCGACCGCGAAGGCACCCGGCTGGCCTTGGGATATCTCGGCGAAAGAGAGCTGGAGGCCATCGAGCCCCTGCTCGAGCAACTGCAGAACCCGCCCTTGCTGGTCCAGTGTGACGCGACGAATCAAGACTCGGTTGGTGCTGCCTTCGACAAGGCAGGTGCCGAATTGGGCCACCTGGATTGCCTGGTACACGCCATCGCCTTTGCCAACCGCGACGATCTCGTGGGTCGCTTCGCGGATACCTCGATCGACGGCTATCAGCTCGCGCTGGGTGTCAGCGCCTACACACTCAATTCGCTGGCCCGGGCGGCCGAACCATTGATGACGGAGGGTGGAGGCATCGTCGCCCTCACCTATCTGGGCAGCGAACGCGTCATTCGCAACTACAACGTCATGGGCGTCGCCAAGGCGGCCCTGGAATCGGGTGTTCGGTATCTGGCAAGTGAGTTTGGCGAAAGCAACATCCGCGTCAACGCCCTGTCGGCGGGACCGATCCGCACATTGGCGGCTCGCGGTATCGGTGGTCTCAACGATATGTTGCGCATTCACGCTGAGCGCGCCGCTCTCAAACGCAACAACACCGTGGATGAGGTGGGCGATGCCGCTCTCTTCCTGTGCAGCCCATTGAGCCGTGGTATCACCGGGGAAGTCATCTACTGCGACGCCGGCTACCGGATCATGGGTCTGTAGCACTTCCTGGTGTACTAGGAGGGCGGTGGCAGATCCAGCCCTCTTAATACCTTCAGACTGTGGCTACTTACCTGCTGTCCTGCTCGGTCCATGGCCTCCAGGTGGCTGCGCAGGAAGGCGGCATCCTGAGGGTGGTCGATGTCATACCACGGAGGCAGCAGGGACAGAGTCAGCCCCTCCCCCAGGCGTTTCACGCTCTGCTGCAATACCGTTCCCGTGCTCCACGCAATAGCGCGAAATAGCGCCGGCGCGGCGGCGGCAAATGCAGTCGCCGCCAGACCGACCAGGTAGTACCCACCGTCGACGCAGGGTCCGATGACGAGATCCGCGCCGGTCAATCGCTCGAGTGCGTCATCGATGATTGTTGCTGGCAGCGAGGGTGCGTCAGTACCCAAAATGAGGGCACGCCCGGCGCCACTGGTGAAGGCCTCAGACAGGGCCTGCTCCATGCGTTGACCCAGGTCGTTGCCTTGCTGCACGACGAATTCCAGACCGCCTTCTCCCGTGGGATCGAGCAATGCCCGCAGCCCTTCCACCCCCTCTGCATCTGCACTGGCAACGACCCGTCGTGTCGCACTGGAGTTTCCCAACAGAACGGCACTGTCTAGCAACATGCCGGTGTAGACCGCCATCACCTGATCCGGGCTCAGGTGGCTCTGTAGTCGTGTTTTCACCTGTCCGGCCACCGGATTGCGCGCAAACAGAATGGCGCAGGTACCGGTGGAGGTTATCTTTTTTGGCTTCAACTCGCTCATTTCGCTAACTGAAGAAGGATCCCGATGGCAGAAGTAAACATCATCCGGCATCGTCCCGGTGCCGTGTTCTGCAACCCCTGCGAAGTCATCACCGTCGACGACGACGGCAAGGTTGTTCGCCTCATCGAACCCAGCGGCAACGTGGGCACCCAGTATGCCAACAACATCGGCACCGAATGGTTCGGCACGATCGAGAATCTCAATGCCGGTCTGGCGCAGGGCAAGGTGCACTGGTCCGACGTCTACAAGACGGACGTCATGTGGACGACCCCTTCCGCCGATCGTGACGAGTGCGACGCTTTCAAGAATGACTTCAACGGTGTCTACGGCGCCATGATCAACTCCGCCACCGGCGGCCCCATGCGCTCCAACCGTATGGCCCGCTTCACTCACCAGGAGGGATTCCCCGATCCGCAGGCCCTCTTCGAGGTGCAGATCAAGGCTGCTGCGGGGGATGTCGAGATCGGCGGCGGTAAACTCGACTTCGGCTCCTGGGTCGACCATCAGCCCTCCGGCGCCTCCGTCATGCACAAGAAGGGCGACGAGATGATCACCACTCTCGGCCCGGATGTAGGCAAAGAGATGGAGTTCATCCTCGAGGAACAATACGCCAAGCCCTTCGCCGAAGCGGGCGTCGATTTCAGGAAGCAGACGGTATTCATGGAGATCCTCGTCGGCGTCGACGACGCACCCGAACAGGCCTGGGCTCGCATCGAAGCCGTGCGCAAGGCTTTCGAGCAGTTCTACGGCGATGATCGGCCGGCAGGTCTGATCTATCCCGTATCACGGATCCCGAATCTTGATGGCGTCGTCGAGCCGCAGCCTCGTGTCGTGTCCGGTGACGTCGAAATCCTGCGCTCCGGCAAGCTGGAGCATGGCTTCAGCACGTGGAATGCCATCCGCCATGGCGGTATCACCGAGGTCATGGTCTCCGCCGTCGGTGGCGACGACGCCTCAGCCATTCTCGACGGGATCGATGCCCGTGTACAGGAAGCGGGTGGCGCCGGTCTAAAGCAGAATGGCATTTTCAACAATGCCTACATCGCCGCCGGCAACGACAGCACAGCGAACCGCGAATCGTTGACGAAATTCAACCCCTCATTCACCACCTGGTACGAGGGTACGTCACCGGCGGCGCGCACCGCCCAGTACGTGGGTGGCATCCAACAGCAGGAGTTCGCCTACGGCGTCTCGAATCGATCCATCTTCGCCTGAAATCACCACAGGGCGGCGCTCTTCGCGCCCACCCCGTGTCTACCAACGGCTGAGTGAGAGTGGGAGAGAAACTTTGCAGGCATCCCTCATTGTCGATGAACTGAAAAAGCAGGGCGTCACGCACGTGGTCGGCGTGCCGGACAATGGCGCCCGGACCCTGTTCGAGGCCTTGTGGGCAGAACGAGGTATCACCGTTATCGGTGTAACCCGTGAGGGCGAAGCCTACGCCGTCGCCAGTGGACTTTACGTCGGTGGCAGTCTCCCCGTCGTCATCATCCAGAACACAGGTTTCCTGGAGACGGGAGACGCTTTCCGCGGCACGGCCTACAACATGGGTTTGCCCATCGTCATGCTCATGGGCTATCGTGGCTTCCAGACGATGGAACCAGGCGCCGAGCGGGTCGATACGGCGGCGAC
>DPVW01000309.1:35421-36347 GCA_003529325.1 Candidatus Latescibacterota bacterium
GAGCGGGTCGATACGGCGGCGACCTTCTTCGAACCCACCCTGAAGGCTTGGGATATCCCGTACACGCTCATGAGTGCAGACGACGAAGTGAGCGAGCAGATAAGCGGGGCCTTCCAGATGGCGGCACAGCGGTCGCTGCCATCTGCGGTTCTGATTATCGGTACGACAACGTAAGCGTTGGGAGGAGAGATGCTGGACAAATACGATTGCTTGAAAAAACTCGCCGCCCGTCGCGGCTCCAGTGACACCGTCGTGACGACCATGAGTGTCTCCATGCCGTGGGCTGAATTGTCCGTCACGCCCCTCGATTTTGCTTCTGTCGACAGTGCCATGGGTCACGGCGCTGACTTCGCCTATGGCATCGCCCTGGCACAACCCGACCGGCGGGTTCTCTGCCTCAATGGCGACGGCTCGACCCTGATGTGCCTCGGTACGCTGGTGACTGTCACCGCCGAGCCGGCGCCCAACTTCACCCTGATCATCACCGAAAATGGCACGTACGAGGTCACCGGCAACCAGCCGGTACCCGGCGCCGGCAGTGTCGACTTCGAGGGCATGGCCCGTGCTGCGGGTATCAAGGAAGTACACACCATCGAAACCGAGGCTGACTTCGACGCCAAACTGGATCTGCACTTCACCGCACCCGGGCCGGCTGTCTTTGTCTGGCGCATCGAGCGCGCCGACGAACCGGTGCCCAAACCGTCGGCACCGATCAAACAACGGGCCCACGCCCTGCGCGACGCCCTGACGAGCTAACCAAGGCCGATCATGTCCTTTCCGGAGATGGCACGATTTCGACAGCGCTTTGACGCCGAGGCCCTCGACGATGTCGTCGGGACCGTCAACGAACAGCTGCATGCCTGCGATCTGGCGGAACGAATTCAACAGGGCCAACGCATCGCCATCACCGGGGGCAGTCGTGGCAT
>DPVW01000448.1:0-679 GCA_003529325.1 Candidatus Latescibacterota bacterium
TGGGTAGCCGTGTCGATGGCAGTTGTTCGCCATTCATCTCCCATGCAAGCAAGACTTCCTCGTCGAGCAGATTGAGAAATGGTGTGCCCCCCCACTCCGCATTGCCCACCAGTGGCCCACCGATCCAATTGCCGATACACTGCATCGTCATCACTTGCCGCTGCCTTGGGAAGGCGGTGATTTCAGCGATGTCCAACGCCGACTTCGGGCGCTCCACGAGGCCATCGATACGCAACGACCAGCACCTCTCGGGAACGCGGACCACAGTTGAACAGCAGGTCGAAGGCACACATACCCCCCTCAAAACCGGGAAAACATTGGGCATACCACGGATGCTGAAAACTCAGATGCCTTACATCGACACCAGCTGCCTGCAACACATTCACGCCGAGATACTGTCGTGAGCCACCGTCACCGGCAAGATAGCAGTTCGAGCTCTGAGGACAGACGGATTTCGGTGTCGATCTCAAGTTGCTTGAGCAGGTAGATGAACAGACTCAGATTCAACTCCTTCAGGCGCTGGGGTGCCGCGGCAAGCACGTCCTGCAAGGCGGGCATGTAGAGATCGAAAAATGGCGCATTGTGATAGTTCCATTCGATGGTATTGATGTGCTTGCGCCCCCAGGGCTGGTCCATCTCCAGCTCCACCTCGCCAAGCAACTGTCCCATTCGCCCGCGG
>DPVW01000448.1:1018-11081 GCA_003529325.1 Candidatus Latescibacterota bacterium
CGGGTGCGCACTCGGTTGCGATTGATATACCCGTGCTTTGTGTATTGCACATCGTCGGCCAGAACAAAAACGTCTGCCTGCCCTGCCTTGTAGAGATAGCCGAGCCATAGGAGGTAATTGAGCTGATGAGCGGCGAGAATGCGCGATGCCATCAGCGATGCACCGGTGGTCCTGGTGCAGGTCGTTGCTGCTCGGCATCAGCACCGTGTCCGGGCACAGGTCGTCGCGCAGACGTACCAGTTCCTCGAGGATCTCCTGACGCGCATGCGGCAGATGGCGCAGGCGATATTTGTAGACGAGAAGATTTGCCGGGGAGATGCCCAGACTCTTCGTCCCCGCCCGGACCTCGCTCTCCAGGATGTCGGATGGATACTGGGGGGACCTGATTCGGCAGCCGTGGAGAAAGAGGCGTAGTACACCTGGGCCTGCACTGCGTCCTCCACCCAGAGTAGGTCCACGCCACGATTTGCGGCGATCGAAATTCCCTCGCCTCGCAGTGCGTGACAGAGGAAATTGTACACTGCCCCAGCCGCTTTCCCCGGACCGTAGACGCCGGCGAAGCGCAGAATAGGGATGGCAAGATCGCCACGTTCCGCCGCCTGCTGACAGATCAGTTCCGCTGCGTACTTCTCCTCGCCATACACATCGACGGGAGCCACCTCGTCCCCCTCATCGAGGGGCAGTGGCAACGTGGGACTCATAAAATCGAAAACGCTCATCGTCGAGGTGAAGACCAGACGCTGCACTCCGGCAGCCTGTGCCGCGGCGACGATGTTTGCCGTTCCCACCTCGTTTGCTCCCCTGCGGACACCCTCCGCAGGGGGCTCGGTTGCCAGGTGAGCGACGAAGCCAATGCGCCGGAGAAGGGGATGTGCGCTTTCTTCTCGGTGCCGCCCCGATCACTCTCCGGTGAGCCCTGGCTCTGTGTCGGCGGAACGTAGACCGAAGACGGCATACACTGCCAGTGTCACGGCGTCGACGTACTGTAAAGCCGGCTGCTGCAAGGTCCCTTCGTTGATCAGTCGGGGGATATTCAGCATGAGACCACTGAAATGGCTCATCGCCAGGACCGCATCCATCTGCGCCAATTCGCCAGCGCCACTGGCCTCGGCGAGAAACTCGGTAAACATCCGTCCCTGTCGCCTGGTGATGTCACTCTCGACGAAGGCGTAGGGTGTGAGCAGTACGTAGGTAAATGCTTCCGGATACTTGTCGAAATATGTAAAGGACAGGCGAATCCATTCGCGTAGACGAGACGCAAGAGAGTATACTCCCGAGTTCAGTATCTGCTCTTTTTCGGCGGTCATGTCAGCGACGATCTGTTGATAGGCCTGCTGACAGAGATCGTCTTTGCTCTCGAAATGACGATAGAGGGCTCCCTCCGTCACACCGGCCTCGCTGGCGATCTGCCGAATGGAAGCGCCGGTCACGCCCTGCCTGGCAACAAGACGAATCGTCGCCTCAACGATTTCGGCCCTTCGGTTTTTTCTCTTCGTCGTCACATCCGACAATCTAAGTAAACGATCGATTACCTACATAATCTGGGCGTGCCAAGAAGGATCTTGCCGGCCCTGAGGGGCACTCGTATACTCGCTAATAATGACTACCACCCGCCCCCGCAATCCGACCCGAGCGGTCCGTATCGGCGATATCACCATTGGCGCCGATCATCCTGTGGCGGTGCAGAGCATGGCCGCCACCAGGACCCAGGACATCGAGGCGACAACACGTCAGGTACAGCTGATGCAGGAGGCTGGTGCCGACATCATCCGTATCGCCGTGGACAGCCGCAAGGATACCGAGGCCTTGATGAAGATTGCCGACGTGGCACAACGGCCGCTGAGTGTCGACCTGCAGGAGCATTACCGCCTGGCTGAGGTCATTGCGCCCCACGTGCAGAAAATCCGCTACAATCCGGGTCATCTATACCACCACGAGCGCGAACGACCGATCCGCGACAAAGTCGGCTATCTGGCGGACGTGGCGGCCCAGAATGACTGCGCCATGCGCGTGGGGGTCAACTGTGGTTCCGTCGATCCCGAGAAACTCGAGCTGTTTCCCGCCGACGATTCCATCGGTCCCATGCTGGCATCAGCCTTGGAACACTGCGAAATGCTGGATGAGATCGGCTTCACTCGGTACTGCGTGTCCCTGAAGGACTCCGATCCCAACAAGGTCATCGACGCCAACAAACGATTCGCCGCGCAACGCCCCGATGTCCCCCTCCACCTGGGTGTCACAGAGGCGGGCATGCCCCCCGAGGGTGTCATCAAGTCGCGTGTCGCCTTCGAGCAACTGCTGTCAGCCGGCATTGGAGATACCATTCGCGTTTCCCTCACCTTGCCATTTGACGACAAGGGGGAGGAGGTCACCGCCGGGCGTCAGATCCTCGACGACATCGCCGCTGGCCGCTATCGATCCGTGCCTGAGTATCGCCCCGAGGGGCTCAACATCATCTCCTGCCCCTCCTGTTCACGGGTTGAGAATGAGGCCTTCATCGACCTGGCGCACAAGGTGCGAGACGTGACCGAGTATGCGAAAATGCACGCCATCACCATCGCCGTCATGGGGTGCCGCGTAAATGGCCCCGGGGAGACGGATGATGCCGATCTCGGCATGTGGTGCGCACCGACCTTCGTCAATCTCAAACGGGGCGAAGAGTTGATCGGCAAATTCGGCTACGACGAGGTCCTCGACGTGCTCAAGATCGAAGTCGATCGCCTGATCTCTTCTACGACCTGATCACGCTGCCTTGGAGCGTACCCCAGCAAGGGTGCTGTATGCGGATCGCAGCATGCGTTGGGTCGTCTCCCAGCCAACGCACGCATCGGTAATCGACACACCGTAGCTTAGTCCAGATCGGCCTTGTGCTCCCAGTCGCTGGTTGCCTTCCAGCAGATGGCTCTCCACCATCAGACCGACGATCGCCTCATTGCCGTCGACACGCTGCTCGATCACCGACTGCCACACACCCTCCTGGCGCAGATACTGTTTGCCGGAGTTGTCGTGACTGCAGTCGACGATAATGGCGGGATGCCTGGTGCCTGCCACCGCCATCATGGCCCCCGCCCTGGCCAGTTGATCTGCTCCATAGTTTGGCCCTGCCGCGCCACCACGCAGCACGAGATGCCCGAGTGGATTGCCTCCGGTACGCACGATCGCGGAGCGTCCCTGCGCATCGATACCGAGGAAACTGTGACCGTGACGGGCCGACTCGATCGCATCTACTGCGACCTGCAGATCTCCGGAGGTGGAGTTTTTGAAGCCCACCGGCATCGACAGGCCACTCGCCATTTCCCGATGGGTCTGTGATTCCGTCGTCCTGGCACCGATCGCCGCCCAACTCACCAGATCACCCATGTATTGCGGCGTCGTCGGATCGAGGGTTTCCGTCGCCGCTGGCAGACCCATTTCGTTGATATCGAGAAGCAGCTTGCGTGCCACCCGCAGTCCTTCATTCATGTCCTGCGTGCCATCGAGTCCGGCGTCGTTGATCAGCCCCTTCCAGCCGATGATGGTACGCGGTTTCTCGAAGTAGACGCGCATGATGATACAGAGGTGATCGGACAGTTCGTCACGCAACGACTGCAGACGTCGGGCATACTCCAAGGCCGCCTGCGGGTCATGAATGGAGCAGGGACCGACGATGACGAGCAGCCGCTTGTCCTGCCGGCGCAGGATGCGCCCCGCGTCCCGGCGTCCACCGAGAACGGTACGATTCGCCCTTTCCGACATGGCCAGATCATCTCGCAACTGTGCCGGAGAGATCACCGGTTGGGTCGCTTTGACATGTAGATCCTGCGTTTCGAGCATGGTTGCCTCCTGCTGGGAGAATAAAAAAAAACCCGACGCCGTTAAAGGAGTCGGGGGCTTTTTGTCTCTTATAGTCTGCTGTGCAGCTATGAATCGGTCCCTTCGACTCCCGCATGTGGGTCGATAAAGTAGAAGCGGAAATAGGACCAGCGGTTTGTCATCTAGCGATCGTCATTTTTCGGGGTATGCTGCAAGCGTAACAAGCCGATTCCCTTCCGTCAAGATCGTACATCGATATTCCACGTCTGCCGCAATTCGGCATGCAGGGCTGCACGCCCTTCCTCGCTGACATTGACCCGCGGTGGACGCACAGATCCGCCCACAAGACCGACGGCGTCTAACCCGGCCTTGATCATGGCATCACCAAAGTGGTTGCGCAACTTCTCGAGTCCTGCCAGCCGGCGTTGGATCTGCACCATGGCCTCCCAGTCCTGGCTGTGTGACAGGCGCTCCAACTCGAGTTCCGGTTCAGGAAGGAAGTTGATGAACCCCGCCGTAAAACCATCGATCCCCATCTGATAGCGCAGATGCAGCACCCCGGGGTCGTGACGTTTGTTGCCGATCCAGACAAACCGGTCCCCGAGACGCTGGATGGCACGAAACAACGGATGATCGTCGATACAGGGATCCTTGACGCCGATCACGGCCTCCACCGTCGCCAGCCGCTCGAAGAATTCCGCACTCCAGCCCTGGGTATTGTACGGCAACAGCGGCATGCCGGGCGCCGCTTTGGCGATCATGCGCAGGTGATCGAGAACACCCGTCATGTCATCGGGAATGCCGCCACGCAGATAGGGCGGCATCACCAGGCAGATTCTGGCACCCATCCTCTGGTAACTGCGCGCCAACATGCAGGCCGACGCCGTGTTGCCTGGTAATGTGGGGATGATGAGGACATCATCACCCGCCACGTCGATGGCGCGACGCGCCAGCCACTCCAGTTCGTCAAAGCTCAATGCGTCGATCTCGCCGGTGCCACCGCCGACGGCGATGACGCCGATGCCTCGCTCCATGAGAAATTGCAGATTGCCCACAAAACCTTTCCGATCGACCGTCAACAAGTCGTCGGCGCGAAAGGGCGTCACAGCGTAGGCATGGACGGTTTTCAACTGCTGTCTCAGGTTATCGGTCACCAACGGATTCCCTTCTGTGTGGGATGGGTGTGCATATCCCGTCGATCTTCGATCGGCCAGGCTTTGATCTCGTCGATCGCTTCGATCATGCCTTCAACGGCTGCCTCGAAAATGATCTTGCCTTTCTCCGCCGTCGCCACCCGTGGATCACCGTGCACACCAAGCTCCGTCCAGCGTCCCCAGTATGCATTAAAACGGACATCAGGAGATGTTGAATCTGAACTGACATACTTGCCCATGCGGTCGTCCCCTTTGGCGGCCTTGTCCATCTGCACACGATCCGGCGCAAGGTGCAGATAGAGAGAGGTCTCGAATTCATCTGCATGGGCGGTGACTTCGCTCTCACGCACCCCTTCGAAAGCCTCCAGCAGAAAGTTAAAGTAACCCGCGGCGAAGCACAGCGACTCCGTCTCCAGCACCGTCTTGCGTGCCACCAGATCGATGAGCGGCTGATTGGAGCCATGGCCATTGACGACGAAGATCTTCTCGAAGCCATGGTAGGCGACGGACTTGGTGATATTGACGCAGAACGCGATGAAGACCTCCGGCTCGATATGGATCGTGCCGGGAAAATCGATGTGATGTCGATTGAGGCCGTAGGCGATCGGCGGCAATACGAGCACGCGATCGGGTGCCCGACGACCGACTTCCAGGCAGACCTCTTCGCACAAAAAAACATCCACATCGAGAGGCAGGTGTCGGCCATGCTGTTCCGTCGAACCCGTGGGCAGCAGGACGACCTTCTGCAAGCCGATGGCTTCATCGAGTTCTGCCCATGTCAGTCGGTTGTAGCGGTATTCGGTGGCAGCGTCAGTCATTTTCATTGTCCCCCTTCGGTTGATTGCGCATTATAGCTACCCCTCCAGAGATGTTCAACGAAAGGCGGCGAAACTGTGATTACCGGTGAAGTGAGACTGTGGAAGATGACACGCAAGCACGTGCGGGAGCGGTTGGCCGCGGGTCAAATCAAGGGTGCCATTCTGCCCACGGGCAGTACCGAGCAGCACAACGAACACCTCGAAATGGAACACGACACGGCCAGCGCTCTGCACGTCTCGCAGCAGGCGGCGCTGGGTCTGTTCCCAAAGGTTGTGCTCGCCACGCCGATGGCTATAGGCATCAGCGAACACTGGATGGAGTGGCCGGGCACACTCAGTTTGCGTCCAGAGACATTTTTCCAGGTAGCGTATGACACCTGCGAAAGCCTCGCCCGGCACGGGATCGAACACGTGCTGGTCTGTAATGGCCACGCCGGCAACGGTCCCTTGCGCAACGAAGTAGCGGGATTCGGTGAAAAACTCGGCATCGATATCCAGTTTCACTCGTACTGGGAGGCCTATTCCAAGGAGTTTGTGCAGCAACATATGGAATCCGGCGACTGTCCGGCCCACGCGGCCGAATTTGAGACCTCCATCGCCCTGGCCGCCTTCCCGGAAAATGCCCATTGGGAAGGCGTCGACTACGACGCCGAAACCTTCGATATCCAAAGGGAAAACTACCGGGAGCAGGATCCTCGCTACGCCCACGATGCCCGTGACTACGCGACCCCGCATAAAGGTCGGATCATGATCGATGCAGCCGTCGAGTGGGTGGCTGAACGTATGACCGAGATGATGGAGGGCACGGCGACATCGTGAACAACGCCATTCGAGAGACTCTCGCCGCGGGAGCTCCCTCGGTCGGCAGCTGGCTGAACCTTGGATCACCCATGGCGGCCGAAATCATGGCTGCCGCGGGGTATCCTTGGTTGTGCGTCGACGCCGAGCATGCGCCATACGACATGGAGTCCATCGCCCACATGTTCCGCGCCATCGAGTCGAGAGGCGCCCTGCCACTGGTACGCGCCTGGGATCACGCACCGCAGACGGCGGCTCGCCTGTTGGATGCAGGCGCCCGCGGCATCTGCTTTCCCCATGTGAGCAATGCACAGCAGGCCCAAGCCCTGGGCCGCGCCATGCGGTATCCGCCCCGTGGCCTCCGCTCCATTGGCTCCGGCCGCTGCAACGCCCTGTCCCCCGACTACCGTGATCTCGCAGACAGGGACGTGCTTTGTATCGTGCAGATCGAGGACATGGAGGGAATCGAAGACGCCGAAGCCATAGCCGCAGTTCGAGATGTGGACATCTGCTTTCTCGGACCAACGGATCTAGCGGCTTCCATGGGCGTCGAATTCGGCAGTGCCGCCCATGAGCATGCCCTGCAGAGCTTCCGTGAAGGCTGCGCTCGAGGTGGCAAACCCTCCGGGATCCCGACAGCGGATGGCGCAGCCACCCGCCGCCGCATCCAGGAAGGCTTCCAGTTCATCGACATGTCCTGCGATCTCGCCTTCCTGCAGGCAAAAGCAGCCGCTGAACTCGACATCGCGATGAAATCGTGACAGGTGGGAGGTGGGTGAAGGGGGGAATTCTCAACTTCGGCTCACTGAACATTGACCATGTCTACCGGGTCGACCACATCGTGCGCCCAGGCGAAACCCTGGCCAGCGACCGCTACGAGATATTCGCCGGTGGCAAAGGAGCCAACCAATCCGCGGCGCTCGCCCTGGCGGGTGCCCAGGTTGCCCATGCTGGACGTATTGGCACCGACGGCTGCTGGCTGAGGGACGGTCTTGAGCAACTCGGGGTCGATGTGTCCAACATCGTTGTCGACGCCGACATCCCGACGGGTCATGCCGTCATCCAGGTTGATGCCGCCTCGGGGGAAAATGCCATCTTCCTGTATCCGGGTGGCAATCACGAGATTACATCCGGGCAGATCCAGGCTGTATTTTCCAACATATTAAATATTCCTATTTTATTGTTGCAGAATGAAATACGACTTGTTCCTGATATAATAAGAGAAGCCGATAAACTGAACTTTCCCATCTGCCTGAATCCCGCACCATTCTCCGACGACGTCAATGAGTGGCCCCTCGATCTTGTCGATCTGCTGATCGTCAACGAAACAGAAGCGGCGGGACTCGCAGCGGCAGGTGATGCAGAGAGCCCGGAAGTCCTGATCGATGCACTGCGTAGTCGTTGGCCGCAGACCGAGATCCTGCTCACCCTTGGCGACCACGGCGCCATTCTCGCTGGGCCCGACCAGCGGTTGCAGGTGGATGCCGTGTCTGTCGGCGTCCCCATTGACACCACGGCGGCCGGCGACACGTTCATTGGCTACTTCCTGGCGGCTCGTATAGCCGAAATCCCACCGGAGATCTGCCTGCAACGGGCAGCCACGGCGGCCGGCATCGCTGTCACTCGCGCCGGCGCACGCAGTTCAATTCCTCGGGTAGATGAAGTGCAGATGATTCTGGGAGAATAAGTTAAACGTGAAGATTACGAGCCTGGACGTGACGCCGTTGAAAAACCGCGGCCTGTTGCTGCAAGTTCACACGGACGAGGGCCTGGTTGGCTACGGTTCACCCATGAATTACGAACACGGGCGCACCGTAGAGCGTGCTCTGCTCGACATGTCCGAATATCTGGTAGGCCGAGATCCACGCCAGATTGAGGACCACTGGCAGGTGCTGTTCCGCTCCTCCTACAGTCGGCAGATGCCCATTCTGCTGGCCGCTCTGAGCGGTCTTGAGATGGCCTGCCTCGATATTCTGGGGAAATCCCTCGACGCCCCTGTGTGGCGGTTACTGGGCGGCACGGTACGGGACCGCATCCGGGTGTATTGCGGCATCGGCGGCCCGGAACCGGGCCAATACGCCGACAACGCCCTCGCCGCCGTGGCCCGCGGTTTTACCGCCGTAAAGATGACCCCCTTCCCGGATCCGGTGCGATTCATCGACACCCCGGCGATGACTCGAAGCATCATTGCACGTGTCGAAAAGACACGCCAAGCCGTTGGGCCAGAAGTAGATATTGCCATCGACTTTCACCGAGCTGTCAGCCCCGCCATGGCAAAAATCCTGCTCAAGGAACTCGAGCCCATTCAGCCCCTTTTTGTCGAGGAACCCACCCACCCGGAAAATGTCGACGCCCTGCTCGATATCACCCGTTCCACGCACATCCCCATCGCTACGGGCGAACGCAACACGACTCGCTGGGGGTTTCGGGAAATCTGCGAGAAAAAGGCCGCGGCGGTGCTGCAACCGGATATCCGTCACTGTGGTGGCATCCTCGAAATGAAAAAAATAGCCGCTCTTGCCGAAGTCCACTATCTGGCTATGGCGCCACACTCGGCTGCCGATGCGGTCGGCGTCGTTGCCTCATTGCATGCCATGGCAGGGACCCCGAATTTTCTGATTCAGGAGTTTGGCGGCGGCGCCGGTGAGGGCTTGTTCACCGAACCGCTGAAATTCGAAGATGGTTTCGTCGCCATTCCCCATGGTCCGGGACTTGGCATTGAGATCGATCCAGCCGGACTTGAGACCCATCGCCTGAGGCAGTGGCGTCAACGTTCGATGCGACGTCATCCCGAAGACAACTCGATCAACGACATTTGAGCGTTGACGAAAGACGGGGCAACCGTATATAAGGACAACCCCCACAAGCACTTACCTCAAAACTCCACCGGGACTGACGTGAACGGGAAAAACAGCCTCCGCGACATCCTGCCTCTGCTGCGACCACGTAGTGCGGAACCCACTTGTTCGGTCAGATCGTGTGGTATGTACTGTGGATCGGTCTGGCGGCACTGCCAATCGCCTATCTGATCCGCTGGATCCGACTCCGACGGCGCCGTCTACGTGAATTCAACCTAGCAGCACAGTCACGCCGGACTCCGACAGAAACAGATCGGCCTGTTGTTCCAGATCGCCCGCTGGTGCCGCATGAAATCACCGACTCGACTAGCTGCACTCGGTCCAAGGTCTTTGACCGGCAGGTGGGCTCCTATGCCACCGACCTGGCCACTGGGGATCGCCAGCACCCCGAATTGGCCACCATAGGCAAGATCCGGGAAACCCTTGGATTCGATGAACTCGACCTGGAGCAACCGCTGACCTCACCGGGTCGATGTCGACTTTCCCGCCGATTTTCTACTCCTGCCTCTGGATGTGCAGCCGGAAACAGAAGACGTGATCAGCGATGCCGCCATCGATCTACTCGACCAGACCGAGAGTGAAAATATCCGCGTCACCGCCACAGCGCCGGCTCCCGATCGAGAAGCCCCCGACGGAGAGGCTC
>DPVW01000448.1:11390-17875 GCA_003529325.1 Candidatus Latescibacterota bacterium
CCCCCGACGGAGAGGCTCGCGAGCCTCTCGCCGGCGCGATACGTGTGGGTGGCCGCGTGGTGAATCTGAGCGCCTCAGGATTGGCCATCGATGTGGCATCGGACGCAACTCAAAGAGAGGGCATGTCGAGGATCGTCGATCCTGACTTCGAGGGCCCCTTCCCTCTCGCCGGACTCACCTGCACCCCCATCAGCACACAACGCACGCCCCGGGGACACCGCATCAAGATGACATTTCAGGAACTGCCGACGCCAGTAGAGAAAGAGATCGTGCGCGGCGTTTACGAGCACCAGCTGCAGGCCGCTGGCGGTCGTGGCCGTTCGACGCCGGAAGCGGAGCCCCCCGATGACGACGACCTGCCCACGTCCTGACATCGAGCCAACTGTTTAGAGCGGCATGTAGGACAGATCGAAGAGCCGCTCCACCAGCCACCCCACACCGAACAGCAGGATCACGGCGGAGATCACCTGCACCATCCTGTCATGGAATCTCTGACGGGACATCCACAGGATGAAGGGAAAGAGCAGGGCGACGATCACCACCTGACCGATTTCGACACCGACATTGAAAGACAACAGCGACGCGATCAGCCCTGAAGATGGCAGGCCGAGGTCGCGAAGCACGTTGGCGAATCCAAATCCGTGGACGAAACCAAAGCAGAACGTGAGAATCCAGCGATGACGGGCATCGCGCAGCCAGAAATTCTCCGCCGCCACGTAAATGATACTTATGGCGATTCCCGCCTCCACCAATCGCGATGGCAGGACGACCCACTCGAGGGTGGCCAGAATCAGTGTGATGCTGTGAGCGACGGTGAAAGCGGAGACGATTTTCACCAACGGCCCCAAACGCGAGCCCACTACGATCAGGGCGAGCAGAAACATGATGTGATCGTAGCCGATCCAGATGTGTTCTATCCCCAACCAGACAAAACGCCCCACCTGAGTCCAGATACTGAGCTCTTCCCGTAGCCGCAACTCATGGACAGGTTCCGATGCGGACAACACCGACAATACTTCGGAGCGACCGGGGATGGTCAGCTTCAGCAGATTTCTATGTACGCTTTGTAGCGGTGGCTGCAACAGGGCGGAGAGATCGACCTGAACCCGCATCGGATCGGGGGGGACGATCAGTTCGTAGGTGACTCGCAGGAACAGATTGCCCTCTGCATCACTCTCGACATGTGGATGAATCGGGAGCAGTTCAAGGCGCTCGTCGTCCACCCGCACGATGATCTGCTGCTGCAACCAGGATTGAGCCAGCTCGCCACCAGCAACCACCTCATCCGCCCACAGGGCGCCATCCCCATTGGTGTCCAGTTCCGGAAACAGCAGGTGCACATCCCCCTCGTCCATGGTCAGCGCCAGATCGGCTGTCCCCTCACCGAAAGCCAAAGAGGCATAACTGGTGTTGACCTGGTGCGCCGCCACACTCCCCGCCAGCAGCAGCAAAAAAACAACCCTCATTCCTTGCTGCTCTCCACTGAGTCTGGCGTGGCTAGAGACCGAATGAACATGGCGAGGGCACTGCGATCAGCGGCTGGCAGGTAGCCATATTTCGGCATGACGCTGCGATCCGAGGAGACGCCGTCGCGGATCGTGGCGGCGATCTGCTCCACTTCGTACCCATAACGGAAATTTTCGGGCTGGCGAAAGTCGCGTGGTGGTGGCTGCATCTGTGAGATTTGCCCATCCCCGTGACCATCAGGGCCATGGCAGGTGGCACAGCCGTTTCTGCCGTAGAGTTGCCGGCCTCGTTCGATGACACTCACCTGCTGAGCCGATTCCTCGGCGCAGGCAGAGAGCGAGAGGACGAGCGGGATCCACAGGAGGAACCGCGCCAAGATCGAATGACCCGGAAAATTCAGCGTGGCCGGTTTCAGATCCGAGTGCCGTCGGCGATGACAGCGTCCTTCGGCACGACGACGATGCCCTCACGAATGTGATAACCATCGCCATCGACCTCGTCGATGCGAGCGTCGTTGCTGATGATCACGTTCTCACCGATACGGGCATTCTTGTCGATGATTGCCCGATGGATGATGCTGCCACGGCCGATCCCGATGGAGGGTATGCCATTTTTGGCATTGCGCGCCTTGTCTGCCTCAGACTCGTAGAGGTCGGCACCCATAACGACGGATTGATAGATACGCACGCCAGCACCCAGTATTGTGCGTACACCGATGATGGCCTGTTCGACTTCGGCTTCTACCAGAGTACAGCCCTCCGAGATGATTCCACGATCGACACGACATCCGAGCAACCGCGACCCCGCCAGGAACCGCTGGTGCGTGAAGATCGGGGCGTCGGGTTGGTGGAACGAGAAGTGGGGCTCCGCTTCGGTGAGCGCCAGGTTGGCCTTGTAGAAGGCGCTGATCGTGCCGATGTCCGCCCAGTAGCCGTCGAAGGTATGGGCGAAAACATTCAGCTTTTCGATGGCGGCGGGGATGATGTGTTTGCCAAAATCGTCCTGGCTGTTGCCAACCAGAAGACTCGTCAGGACCTGCGGCTCGAACACATAGATGCCCATGGAGGCCAGAAATCTCGCTTCTGGGTCGGCTCCGGGCGCCTCTGGCAACTCGAGTTCATCAAGCTCTGTATCCGTCGTCGGCTTTTCGCAGAAGGTGACGATGCGGCCGTCCGCATCCACTTTGAGAATACCGAGGCCGGAGGCCTCTTCTCGACGCACGGGTTTGACGGCGATGGACACATCTGCCTGGCGTTGGCGATGTTCACCGACGAAGCTGCGATAGTCCATTCGGTAGAGGTGATCGCCGGACAGAATGAGGACCTCGTGACCCCGGCGCGAATGGATCCGACGAAGTTGTTTACGCACCGCATCCGCCGTCCCCTGATACCAATCCGAATCGTCTACGGTCTGGGTCTGTTCCGCCGCAAGGATCTCGACGAAGCCACCGGAAAAACTATCGAAACGATAGGTTGCCGAGACGTGGCGATTGAGGGAGGCGGAATTGAACTGCGTGAGGACGAAAATCTTGTCGACACCCGAATGGATGCAGTTGCTGATGGGGATGTCGATGAGCCGGTACTTGCCACCGATGGGGACCGCCGGTTTGGATCGGACCTGAGTCAGTGGGAACAGTCGTGCCCCCTGCCCTCCCCCGAGAATGACGCCGATTACGTTTCGCATAATCCCTGATTGTTCCCCGCCACATAAGATCGACCTGACCCCGTCCGGGGCGCAAGCCCGCGTAGTCCCGCTCATTCCGGAGGGGCAAGGTGATCACAATCTGAGTGCCGGCGCCAATCTCGCTGTCGATGTGGATCTTGCCATCGTGGTCCTGGATGATCCGATAATCGGTGGCCAGACCAAATCCCATCTTGACGCGCTGACCTGTGGCGTGGAAGTCAACTCGCCTTGCAACTGCTCATGGGTGTGTTCTTGGGCCAAGTCAGAATCCTTCGCGGCAGTTACGCATTGCCGCCAAAGCTGATGTAGTCATCCAGATCCAACAAGTCGAACCAGGTGACGATGTCCTCGCGCAGCAGGCTTGCCTCCTTCTGCAGCCCGTTGAAATACTCGCGTGTTTCGTAGTCTGCGGGCGCTCGTGCTTCAAAATGGGAGGACCACTGCACGATCTCCCATGGTGCCCGACCGTGTGCGGCATTTGCTTCGATCCATTCGAGGATCTCAGCATCTCCCTTTCCGGCAACGAGCTCCTGTCGCAACAGCTCCGGGTCGAGACCAGCAAAGTTGAGAAAGTGTTGATCCAGGGGACATGCGTAGTGGTATTCGCCATCCTGTTCGGCGATGCTTGCACGCCCTTTGTCCAACATGCGCGGCAGTTGGACATAACCACCGAGGCGCACCCGGGGACTTCGAGGTGGCCGCAGTCGAAGGTCGGGGGCCACCACGCCGTTGGTATCTTCTGGCTGCTGCGTATTGTCCATCTCTATCTCCTGATTTTTGGTTGTAAGGAACGAAATGCGCCAAGCTGAGCAGGTCAACTTTTACACCGTAGAAGGCATCGACGGTCTATCTTCCTGCCATGGAATACCGCGAATTTGGTCAGACGGGTATGCACTTGAGCGCCGTGGGGCTGGGTGGGCTGCTGGCCCATTACTGGGAAGGGGAAACCGGTCATCCTCCAGCCGAAGAGAAGAGGCTGATCTATCTGCGTGCCGCTGAGTTGGGGATCAATCTGTTCGACATGGGGTATGGAGATGAGGTGCACATCCCCACAGAGCTGAAAGGCGCGCATGGGGATCGCTTCTTCTCACTGAAAGTAGGTGCACCGATCGCACAGGATCTGGAGGACACGGTCGACAGGCATCTGACGAATGTGCAACGGGACGCACTTGATATCCTCCGTGTCCACCACTGCAGCTACCTGAAAGACGAAGCGTTGCGCGAGCGCATCGCCGCCCTGAAACAAGCGGGCAAGGTGCGTGCTCTTTGTCTGATCCGCCACTTCGAGAAAGACCAGGAACTCTATCGCCAGAAGGGCGCCGAACCAGTTGCAGATGCAGATCTCGTGATCTACAACTACGTCTGCCGTCATCAGGAGCCCGGCATTGAACAGGCTGCCGCCACCGGCAAGGGTGTACTCGTCATGAAGGCCCTCGGTGGGCAGTATCTGAGTTGGGTGCACAAGAACTGCACCGACTGGACCACGGCATCGGTGGAAACCTTGATCCAACTCTCACCACTTGGCGAGAGTATGCGCCACGAGATTGACCTCGTCTACTCCTTCAGCGCCGGCCCCTGGCGTGAGTTGGCCCACCCCGGCGAAGACGTAGCCGAAACGGGCCCCGCCGTGTCGTGGGTGCTACGGAACAAGGGCGTGAGTAGCGCCCTCGTGGCTGTCGCCAGTGTTGCGGAATTGGACTCTGCCCTGGCCTGCATGTGACGGATCAGGATCCGCGCAGTGAGGCATCGATCCAGTGCCGGGCCCCAGTTGACCGGCGCAATGCCTGTAGCAGGCTCGGATCGACATCATAAAAGTCATCGCTGCTGCGAATCTCCCCATCAGGGGCGACACTCGCCGGCCAGTAGAGGAGGTACACTGGCAGAGGCTCGGGCAGGTCGACGCGTCCGCTCTGTCCCGAGGTGAGAGCCTCTCGAAGCGTCGGCGACGCGACGGCGAAAGGATTGACCAGCTCGAGCTTTACTCGACCAAGAGGATTGCTGGGGCCGGCTCGTTGTACAAGCCGATACTTCGAGGAAAATCCGCTTTCATCTTCCCACGCGAGGCTGTCCATGTCGACGCGGTCACCGGCGTGGGTCCAGGCCTCGAAGCCCTGCTGCGACAATCGACCCAGTGTGGGCGCCAGCTCTTCATCGGCGATTCTTGCTGGCACGTGCCAGGATGGGTGCACGACGACGTGGGTCACCTCGCTGGCAAACTGCGGCGTCTGCCGAAATCGCTCGCCGACGATAACGCGATGTGTCTGTCGCCTCCTGTCTACCACATAGTCGAGTTCAAACTCGGTGATTCGCACCAGCAGATACTGACTGCCCAGGTCCTGGGCAACCAGCGCCAGCGTTCGAGATTTGCCCGTAAGCGATCCCAGGCCTCCGAACCGACAGAAACCTCAGCCAGCGCCCGCTGCAAGCGACGGTATTCGACTCCTGTCGGTGCCAGTCGCTGCAAGTTGAGACCGACCTCATCGAGGTGCCCACGAGGCGGGACTCATTATCAACAACAAACACCGCGAGCGGCATCATCCGGTGCCATCTCCTCAACGATACCGGTCAGGGCCTGATCGTCGAGTTCTTCCGCAACACGGACCGCAGTGGAGGGTTCAAATTCAGAGAGCACCAGCGGCGAGTGACTCCGCCAGCAGCCCCAGACATTGTGCACGGTCATCGCCATCGAGACGGCTCAGCAGAACGTCGCGACGTTCCTGCAGACCCCCATGCTTTAGCGTGTCGGGGGTGAACTCGTTGGTGGCTTCGGTCATAGGAGGAAATATATGAACCCCGTTGCCGGACCCGCGAGTACCTCGTAAACTCTCCGTCCACTTGAAGTTGCGGGGACCTGACTTGCTCTTGTTGCTGTGGGCGGCCTGCCTGTCCTTCGGTTTCGGCCAGTTGTTCAAATGGTCACAGCGACGCGGTTGCCACGCGCCCACTGTTGTCAGTAGCAATTACCTGGCAATGGCCTCCGTATTGGCCGCTTGGCACGTGTGGACTGGGAACGACTTCGCCGTCACCGCGTCGCTCATGGTGGGTGGTGCCATGGGGGTTTCCTTCATCGTTGCCATGCTGGTCATGACGGCAGCGCTGGAGCGCGCACCCGTGGTCTTGGTGCTCACCTGCTTTCGCCTGTCGATCCTGGCCCCCATCGTCGTTTCCGTATGGTTGTGGGGCGAGTCCCTGTCGGTATCACAGGCTGCCGGAATCTGTCTGGCTCTCCTCGCCCTGGCGCTGATCACCTCGTCGCGAGCCTCGGTGGGTGGCAGCCCGGTCGGTCACAGCCTGAGCACCGTCGCCGCCGTGTTCACGGGGGTCGCCGTATTCGG
>DPVW01000139.1:0-1904 GCA_003529325.1 Candidatus Latescibacterota bacterium
GAGTTGCTGGGTGACCAGAAGCTGGGCCGCCTGCGTAGCAAGGAGGATGGGCAGGTTGTCGTGCGCGAGGGCACCCAGGTCAGTGAGCGGCTGCTGGAGCGTGTCGATTTCACCACCATCGAACCAGAGGATACGTGGTGCGAGAAACCAGCGGTCAACGACAAAGTCCAAGAACTGCTGCGCTACGCTACGGGACAGGTACAACTCGTCGAGGAGCAGGCGGAGCGCAAAGCCGAACGTCTCACACGCGGTGATGAATTGCCACCTGGTATCATCCAGCTGGTCAAGGTCTATGTCGCCAAGAAGCGCAAGCTGTCAGTCGGCGACAAGATGGCTGGTCGCCATGGCAACAAGGGTGTGGTGTCAACGATCGTGCCGGAAGAGGATATGCCTTACCTCGAGGACGGCACACCCGTCGATATCTGTCTGAACCCACTTGGCGTGCCGTCGCGGATGAACCTCGGACAGATCTTCGAGACACACCTGGGCCGCGCGGTTGCTGCTCTCGGGCTGCATGTGGCAACGCCGGTTTTTGACGGTGCCACCGAAGCTGAGGTCAAGGCCCTTCTCGTCGAGGCAGGTCTACCGAAGGACGGCAAGTCGGTCCTTTTCGATGGTCGCACGGGACATAAGATCGAGAAGAAGGTGACCGTCGGATATATCTACATGCTCAAACTTACACATCTGGTATCGGACAAGATTCACGCCCGTTCCATCGGTCCCTACTCGCTGGTCACGCAGCAGCCTCTGGGTGGCAAAGCCCAGTTCGGCGGTCAGCGCTTTGGTGAGATGGAGGTATGGGCCCTCGAGGCCTACGGTGCGGCCTACACGCTGCAGGAGATGCTCACCGTCAAGTCTGACGATGTCGCCGGGCGCTCCAAGATCTATGAAGCCATCGTCAAGGGAGAGAATCCGCCCGAGCCTGGCATTCCCGAGTCATTCAACGTCCTGGTAAAGGAGTTGCAGAGCCTTTGCCTCGATGTCATCCTCGAGGACAGCCTGGCTGTTGAGTCCTTCTAGGGCGCGCTTGCGTGCCGCTCGGGCCTTCTACAGACAACGGACTTCCGACCAACAAGGGGTACTGACGTGCTAAAAACGCAAATCACCAGAAAGCCTACCGACTTTGACCGGATCCGAATCCAGCTGGCCTCGCCGGATACCATCCGCTCGTGGTCGCATGGTGAGGTGACCAAACCTGAGACAATCAATTACCGGTCTTTCAAACCCGAACGTGACGGCCTTTTCTGCGAGCGCACATTCGGGCCAGTGAAGGACTGGAACTGTCACTGTGGAAAATACAAGGGGATTCGATATCGCGGCGTCGTTTGTGACCGTTGCGGTGTAGAAGTGACGCAAGCGAAGGTTCGCCGGGAGCGTCTGGGTCACATCGAGCTCGCCGTGCCGGTGTCGCACATCTGGTACTTCAAGTCTCTGCCGTCGCGAATCGGTGCCCTACTCGACATCTCCATGCGCAATCTCGAGCGCGTGCTCTACTACGAGTCATATGTGGTCATGGATCCGGGTGACTCCGAGGCCGAGAAGGGGACGTTGCTCACCGAAGAGGAGCTCATGGAACTGCGCGAGCAGAACCAGACTCCCGTCGTTGGCATGGGCGCTCCGGCTGTGCGCGATCTACTTGCCGAAATCGATATCGAAGAGTTGAGCGCCGAGTTGCGTGCCCGTGTGCGCATGGAGACGTCCATCCAGCGTAAGCAGGAGGCTCTCAAGCGGCTCAAGGTCGTCGAAGCATTCCGCCAGTCCGAGAACCGGCCGAACTGGATGATTCTCGAAGTCATCCCCGTGATTCCGCCCGACCTTCGGCCTCTCGTGCCGCTGGAGGGTGGCCGTTTCGCCACCTCCGATCTGAATGACCTCTACCGTCGTGTCATCAACCGCAACAACCG
>DPVW01000139.1:2232-9201 GCA_003529325.1 Candidatus Latescibacterota bacterium
CTGAAGAAGCTGATCAGCATCAAGGCTCCCGAAGTCATTCTGCGCAACGAAAAGCGCATGCTCCAGGAGGCCGTGGACGCGCTGTTCGACAACGGTCGTCGATCCCGTGCAGTTCGCGGTGATGGCAATCGTTCGTTGAAGTCGCTGTCTGACCTGCTCAAGGGCAAGCAGGGGCGCTTTCGCCAGAACCTGCTGGGTAAGCGGGTCGATTACTCCGGGCGTTCCGTCATCGTTGTAGGTCCGGATCTGCGCTTGCATCAGTGCGGTCTGCCCAAGAGTATGGCTCTGGAGCTGTTCAAGCCCTTCGTCATCCGCAAGTTGGAAGAGAAGGGTCTGGTACAGACGGTAAAGAGCGCCAAGAAGCTCGTGGAACGTGAGCGCCCCGAGGTCTGGGACATCCTGGAGGAGATCATTCAGGATCACTGCGTCATGCTGAACCGTGCGCCAACGTTGCACCGCCTGGGGATTCAGGCGTTCCAGCCGATCCTCGTAGAGGGCAAGGCCATTCAACTGCATCCCCTGGTCTGCGCGGCGTTTAACGCCGATTTCGACGGCGACCAGATGGCGGTGCACGTGCCGCTGTCCTTCGAGGCGCAGATCGAGGCCCGTCTGTTGATGCTGTCCTCGCAGAATCTGCTCAAGCCCGCCGATGGCGAACCGGTGATCATGATGGATCCGAAGGACATCGTCCTCGGCGCCTATTTCCTCACCAAAGTCAAGTTCTCTGATGCTGAGGGTACGGAGCGCCTCTTCGCCAATCCGATGCAGGCGCGCTCGGCCTACGAATCCGGTCTGGTGACACTGCATCAGCCGATCAAGGTGCGTATCGATGGTGAACTGGTCGATACGACGGCAGGGCGCATCATTTTCAATGAGGCGCTTCCTGACGATATGCCCTTCATCAACCAGAACATTGACAAGGGTGCCATCAAGCGAATCTCGGCTGACGTGCACAAGCGTCACGGCAACCGTCAGACCGCGGAAGCTGTGGATCAGCTGAAGCGTATCGGGTACTACTGGGCAACCCTGTCGGGGACGACGGTCGCCGTCGACGACGTTGTGGTGCCGAAGCAGAAGGATGAAATCATCGACGAAGCGCAGGCGGAAGTGAAGAAGGTTCGTGATCAGTATGCGAACGGTATCATCACCGACGGTGAGCGCTATAACAAGATCATCGACATCTGGACCCATGCGACATCGTCGGTATCGCGAGCCGTGCAACGGGCGCTGGAGGAGGCCGACGAAGGCTTCAACTCCGTGTTCGTGATGAAAGATTCCGGCGCACGAGGCTCCGAAGATCAAGTCAAGCAGTTGGGGGGCATGCGCGGTCTGATGAACAAGCCGCAGAAGAAGCTCACCGGTGCGGTCGGCGAGATCATCGAGACACCGATCATCGCCTCCTTCAAGGAGGGGTTGTCAGTTCTTGAATACTTCATCTCCACCCACGGTGCCCGCAAAGGACTTGCCGACACGGCGTTGAAAACGGCCGAGGCTGGTTATCTGACACGCCGCATGGTCGATGTCGCCCAGGATGTAGTTATCAGTGACATCGATTGCGGTACACGGCAGGGCATCTGGATCGGCGCTCTGAAGGACGGGGAAGAGATCGTCGAGCCGCTTGCTGACCGCATCGTCGGACGGGTTCTGCTCGAAGATGCTATCGATCAGGATGGCAATGTCGTTGTCACTGCTGACTCACTGCTCGAAGAAGAAGATGCCAATCGGATCGCACAGGCAGGCTTTGAGCAGGTTCGTATCCGCTCGGTACTGTCCTGTGAGTCCGATCGAGGTGTCTGCGCCAAATGTTACGGTCGCAACCTGGCCTCCGGTCGCATTGTCAATATCGGGGAAGCCGTGGGGGTCATCGCCGCGCAGTCCATCGGCGAGCCGGGGACGCAACTGACCCTCCGGACCTTCCACATTGGTGGCACGGCAAGTCGCATCGCCGAGCAGTCGGAGATCACGGCGCGCCGCGCTGGAACGGTGAACCTGGTGAATATCGCCACGGTAGCGCACCCCGAACTCGGCAGGGTTGTCACCGGTCGTAACGGTGAGATCGAGTTGAAGGACGAGCAGAACCGTGTCCGTCACCGCATCAACGTGCCTTACGGTTCGGTACTCACCGTCGAGGAAGGTGACGAGGTCGATGCAGCCCAGGTTGTGTATGAGTGGGACCCGTACAGCAACTCGATCATCACCGACCGGGCCGGCACGGTAAAGTTCACCGATCTGAAGGATGATGTGACAATCCGGGAGGAGTTCGACGAAACCACTGGCATGAGTGCCAGAGTCGTCGTCGAGCAGCGTGATCGCAGCCTCAGTCCGACGATCGAGGTGGACGGCACCGAGGGCACGCGGACCTACATCATTCCCGTGGGGGCTCGTCTGCTGGTTGCAGACGGGGATCAGATCCACCCCGGTTCGGGGTTGGCCAAGATTCCGCGGGAGCGCACCAAGACGCGCGATATCACCGGTGGTCTACCACGCGTCGCCGAGTTGTTTGAGGCCCGCCGACCGAAAGAACCGGCCGTCATCTCCGAGATCGACGGGAGCGTTGACTTTGGTGGCTTGGTGCGCGGCAATCGAGAGGTGCTGGTGACCTCACCCGATGGCGAGGAATGCAAGTATCTGGTGCCCTACGGCAAGCATCTGCGTGTCCACGAAGGGGACCACGTGGTGGCCGGTGAGCGGCTGTCTGAGGGGGCGGTAAACCCCCACGACATTCTTGCCGTGCAAGGTGTGCACAAGGTGCAGGAATACCTCGTGAACGAGATCCAGGATGTGTACCGGCTGCAGGCGGTGGAGATCAACGACAAACATATCGAAGCCATCGTTCGTCAGATGTTGCAGAAGGTGAAGGTTCTCGATCCGGGGGATACCAACTTCCTCGAGGGCGAGGAGATCGACAAGATCCGCTTCAGCCGAGAGAACGAAAAGGTTATTGGCGAAGGCGGCGATCCGGCGACTTGTCAACCGATCCTGCTCGGTATTACCCGTGCGTCACTGCGAACGGACAGCTTTATCTCCGCCGCCTCCTTCCAGGAGACGACGAGAGTGCTGACTGAGGCGGCCGTGCAGGGCAAGGTCGACCACCTGCGGGGTCTGAAGGAGAACGTTATCATCGGCCGCCTGATCCCGGCTGGCACGGGCTCCTCCCACTACCGCGGTATCAGTTACGCCGACCTGCAGCCCGAAGATGCCGTAGCTGGAAATGGGGAGCGTCTGCGGGAGTTCGAGGGGGCGGCAGAGGCGGTTGTTGGCGAATAAAGTGTAGTCTTGGGTCCTGTTGGCGGGGTGGGAAGGGGTGGGAAGAAAGATCTCATCCCCGCCCCGACCGCCATGCTCTCAACCCGTTTCAACTGTTGACGAGTCAAGGGTTTACGCTTATCTTTTGAGTTTATCGTATTTTTTGACGTTACGGGCGGTTGTAGCCGGGCTAGGTTCCGGTCGTAACCGCCTATGTTTGAAGGGCGTAGTTCAAAATTGAAGGCCATGGAATCGAAGTATTTCGAGCGCGCTAGGCTTGAGTGCTTGGCCTCGGTCTTGGACGTGCAGATTCAACAAACCTGAACCAACGAGGCTCCACGCAAGTGCCAACAATAAGCCAACTGGTCCGCAAAGGCCGTCGCAAGGCAAGTAAGCGCACCGATTCGCCCGCTCTTCGGGGTTGTCCGCAACGGCGGGGTGTGTGCACACGCGTCTACACGACCACACCTAAGAAGCCGAATTCGGCATTGCGCAAGATGGCTCGCGTGCGGCTGACGACCGGTCAGGAGGTTACTGCCTACATCCCCGGCGAAGGCAACAATCTCCAGGAGCACTCCATCGTCTTGGTTCGCGGAGGTCGCGTCAAGGATGTCCCTGGAGTGCGTTATCACATCATCCGCGGTGTCCTCGACGCCAGTGGCGTTGCCGAGCGCAAGCAGGGCCGTTCCAAGTACGGCGCCCGCCGCGTGGACTCGTAAACAGGTAAGGCAAGAGGCATGTCGCGCAGAAGGCGGGCGGTTAAGCGCCAGATTCTTCCGGATCCAAAGTTCCACAACATACTGGCTACTCGATTCATCAATTGCATGATGACGTCGGGCAAGAAGAGCACATCGGAGCAGATTTTTTATTCCGCCATCGATATGGTTACGGATCGTTCCGACCAGCAGGGCCTAGACATCTTTCTGAAGGCCATCGAAAACTGTAAACCGATGGTGGTTACCAAGTCTAGGCGTGTGGGTTCGCAGACTCTGCAGGTTCCCCTGGAGGTGCGCCCCGAAGAGCGCACGGCGCGGGCGATCAAGTGGCTCATCCGGTATGCTCGCGAACGTTCAGAGCGCACCATGGCGGAGCGTTTGGCCAACGAATTGGTTATGGCCGCCAATGGTGAAGGGGGTGCGATCCGTGCCAAAGATGACGTGCATCGCATGGCGGAGGCCAACAAGGCTTTCGCGCACTACAGATTCTAAGAAAAGTTCTCACGCACTCGACGTCTCACCAAATTTCAGTAAATCTTATATGTTCGAGCCTTGAGGTAAGGCAACCGTGGCCAGATCGCACAGCATAGAAATGACGAGGAACATCGGTATCGCCGCCCATATCGACGCGGGCAAGACGACGACGACCGAACGTATCCTCTACTACACGGGCCGCGTCCACCGAATGGGGGAGGTCCATGACGGCAACGCCACCATGGATTGGATGGAGCAAGAGCGGGAGCGTGGGATCACGATCACGTCCGCCGCTACTGCGTGTGAGTGGAATGACCATCGTATCAACATTATCGACACGCCCGGTCACGTAGATTTTACCGCCGAGGTCGAGCGCTCGTTGCGCGTTCTCGATGGCGCCGTCGGTGTATTCTGCGCCGTCGGTGGTGTGGAGCCGCAATCGGAAACAGTCTGGCGTCAGGCGGATCGTTACGAGGTTCCGCGAATTGCTTTCGTCAACAAGATGGATCGCAACGGGGCTGATTTCTATCAGGTCCTGGAGATGTTGTCGGATCGATTGGGCAGCAATTTCGTCCCGATACAATTGCCGATCGGCACGGGCGAGACGTTTACCGGTCTGATCGATCTTGTGGCGATGAAGGCGATTACCTACGAAGAGACCTCCCTGGGGGCCAATTTTTTTGAAGGTGACATTCCGGAGGACCTGATGTCTCGGGCCCTTGAGTTTCGTGAGAAGTTGCTCGAGGCCGTCGCTGAGTTTGACGACCATCTGCTGGAAAAATTTCTTGAGGGTGACAAGATCGAAGAGGCGGAGATCATCGCCGCTTTGCGTCAGGCGACCATCGCGCAGAAAGCGGTGCCGGTCTGTTGTGGCAGCGCTTTCAAGCACAAGGGCGTGCAGCGTCTTCTTGATAGTGTTATCGATTATCTTCCGTCGCCGTCCGATGTGCCTGCGGTGAAGGGGCGTCTGCCCGACTCCGAGGAGGAAGCGACTCGCGAGGCTCGCGACGACGAACCTTTCTCGGCGCTGGCCTTCAAGATCATGACGGATCCTTTCGTCGGCCGGCTGTCCTTTATTCGAGTCTATTCGGGAACGCTGCAGGCTGGTTCCTATATCTACAATGTCTCAACCGGGCGTCGAGAACGTGTCTCGCGATTGTTGGAGATGCATGCCAACGATCGCACCGAAAAGAAAGACGTCCACGCCGGCGACATCGTCGCTGTGGTCGGTCTGAAGGGCACCACGACTGGTGATACACTGTGCGACGAGGAGCATCCCGTCGCCCTTGAGAAGATCGAGTTTGCCGAACCTGTCGTGCACGTCGCCATCGAGCCGAAGACGCGTGCCGATCAGGAGTCCCTGCAGGCGGCGCTGGGAAAATTGGCCGAAGAGGATCCGACTTTTCGAGTCCGCGTCGATCCGGATACGGCTCAGACCGTTATCTCGGGCATGGGCGAATTGCACCTCGAGATTCTTGTAGATCGGTTGTTCCGAGAGTTCAAGGTCGAGGCCAATGTCGGCAAACCTCAGGTGGCTTACAAAGAGGGTCTTCGTGTGCCGAGCCATGGCACGGGACGCTTTGTGCGACAGTCAGGCGGTCGTGGTCAGTATGGCCACGTTGAGTTGGCGGTTTTTCCTGGCGAAGCGGGAGTCGGTCTGGTCTTCGACAACAAGATTGTTGGCGGTTCGGTACCGCGCGAGTATGTGAATGCCGTTAAACAGGGCATCGCCGAGGCCATGTCGAATGGTCCCGTTGCGGGCTATCCGATCGAGGACATAAAAGTTGAGCTCGTCGACGGTTCCTACCACGACGTCGATTCGTCCGAGATGGCCTTCAAGATTGCCGGGTCCATGGGCTTCAAAGATGGCGCCAGCAAGGCGAAGCCATTCCTGATGGAGCCCATTATGAGTCTCGAGGTCGTCGTTCCGGAGAAATATCTGGGGGATGTGATCGGTGATCTAAACTCGCATCGTGCTGATATCGAGGGGATCAACCCGCGCTCTGATGCCCAGGTGATTGCCGCTAAGATACCGCTCTCTGAGACCTTCGGTTATGCAACACGTCTGCGCTCTTTGACGCAGGGACGTGCTGTCTTCACTCTGCAGTTTGCCAACTTCCGTGAGGTGCCCAAGTCTGTCATGGAAGAGATTGTTGCCAGGATTCAGGGAACTGGGGCAGCCAAGGGCGGCAACTAACAACAGCTTTCACACAGGATAAAGAAGCAGAAAGATAGCAAGGAGAGAGATCAAGATGGCCAAAGACAAATTCGAGCGTAACAAACCTCACGTGAATGTTGGCACCATCGGTCATGTAGACCATGGTAAGACGACGCTGACGGCGGCAATCACTATGTTCCTGGCCAGCAAGGGCCTTGCAGTGGCCCGCGGTGTCGAGGACATCGACAACGCACCGGAAGAGAAGGCCCGGGGGGTGACGATCAACGTGTCCCACCAGGAGTACGAGACGGAAGCGCGACACTATGCGCACGTCGATTGCCCTGGCCATGCCGACTACATCAAGAACATGATCAC
>DPVW01000139.1:9524-9666 GCA_003529325.1 Candidatus Latescibacterota bacterium
CGGTGCGGCACAGATGGATGGTGCCATCCTGGTTGTCAGCGCCGCTGATGGTCCGATGATCCAGACCCGAGAGCACATTCTGTTGGCACGCCAGGTTAACGTGCCGCGCATCGTCGTTTTCATGAACAAAGTGGACATGGTC
>DPVW01000139.1:9973-10285 GCA_003529325.1 Candidatus Latescibacterota bacterium
GAACAAAGTGGACATGGTCGACGATCCCGAGTTGCTCGATCTGGTTGAACTCGAGACCCGTGAGTTGCTCTCAGAGTATGACTTTCCTGGTGACGATGTGCCCATCATCCGCGGCTCGGCCCTCAAGGCCCTCGAGGGAGATGCTGGCGAGACTGGTACCGGCGCCATCGATGAGTTGATGAATGCTGTCGATGACTATGTGCCGATGCCGGAGCGTCCTGTGGATCAGCCCTTCCTGCTCCCCATTGAGGATGTCTTCTCCATCACGGGCCGTGGCACCGTGGGTACCGGTCGTATCGAGCGTGGTATCGT
>DPVW01000206.1:0-4382 GCA_003529325.1 Candidatus Latescibacterota bacterium
GTGACCATCTGGTTGCCGCGCTCCTGCCAAGGTACGGTTGTCGCAACGAGTTCCCAATTGGCGCCATCCTTCGATTTCCACACGTCGTCGGGGGTCCCGTTCTCTGCCCCGACGACCCAGATGTGACCATCGTGCACGACGGCCCCGTGCATGTGCCTGCCGCTCCACGGTGCTGTGGTCACCAGGGACCAGTTGCCGCCATCATCAGAACACCACACCTCCGAGCACACCTCCGACTCGAACGAGCCCGTGCCGGCGCCGGCGAGGTCGGCCCTCTCACCGGCATACTGGTTCCAACCACCCAGAAGGAAGAGCTTGTCCTGGAAGGAGACGAGCTGCGCCCCGTCACGAGGCGACCACGCCACCTGTGAGCTTACACAACTCCAGCCGTACGCATGGGTCATTGACTGTCCTTGGTCTGGGCAGACGCCGGCAGTGGGGAATCCAACGGTCAAGGGACTATTATCGTTCGTCAGCCCTCAGCCAAGCAAACCCGGAACCGGGGAACGAAGGACGTCCGCATCACCGAGGGCTAGAATACCTGGACAATGCGGCTTGCTCTCGACTTTGACCGCGGTCCTCTACCCTCTACCCTATACCTAGGGCCCGGCGGCCGCCCGCGTCCTCATCGAACGAGCGGGAGTCACAGGTGGGCGGGAGGCCTGCTTGCGGATCCAGCGCTCGGAACTGTCGGAACTGAGAGATTCACCATGAAGATCGCTTCCATCCGCAACTACCCACTTCAGATGTCCTTCATTCCGCCCGTTGCAGCTAACATGCGTCGCGCGACGACCCACACCGAACGGGTAACAGTCTACCGGGTTGAACTGGACAACGGAATCGTAGGATGGGGCGATTCGTATTACGAATCGGATCTGTCAGAGCATGTGGGACGCCATGCCATGGAACTGCTCCACGGCCAGGTTCCCGATGCGCTTCGCATGGCTTGTTTCGACGCCGTGGGAAAGACGATGGATGTCCCGGCCCATGTCCTGATGGGCGAGCAGCGGCGGCCTCGCATTCCATTCGCCTACTGGACCATTGACCTGCCGCCGGACCTGTTGGCGCAACAGATTCGTTACGCTGCGGACCTGGGCTACAGGACCTACAAGCTCAAGGTGCGTCCCTGGTGGGATGTGATTGAGCTAGCCGAGTGCGCTGCCGAGCACGCGCCGCCGGGATTCAAGATCTGGACGGACTTCAATGGCCACTTGCGGGATGCCCAACAGGCCATTCCGATTCTCAAAAAGCTTCAGGAGTTCGAATGCATCGGTGGTATCGAATCGCCGATTCCGCAACGCGACGTGCCGGGCTACAAACGGATTCGCTCCATCATCGACCTTCCCATTGCCTTGCACTACGGTTCGGGTTGCTGCCATGTTATTTCAGATAACACCTACGATACGGGTGTGTCTGCCGAAAGACAGATTCGCGAGAACCTGTGTGACGGATTCGTATTGGGCGGTGACTCCGACACCTTTGGCATAGACCGGGTCTGCTACGAGAACCGAAAGGTCTTCTGGATTCAGTCCATCGGGACTTCTCTGCGTGCGGCTTTTGTCGCCCACACGTCTTCTGTATGCCGGCAGACGGTATTGTCCTCGATGTCAGGTCACGCTCTTTGGGAAAAGGACGTCGTGGCCGATCCGCTTGCTCCTGTAGATGGTTACCTACCGGTTCCTTCCGGTCCCGGTTTGGGGATCGAACCGGACGAAGCGCTACTGGAAGAACTTGTCAAACCGGAGCCACCACCAGAGGTCCGTCGCATCTCGACTGTGGTTTATCCATCCGGCGTACGGTGGAGTTTTTCGGACGAACAGGTGCGGCATGAGGCTTTCTATTTCGGCAGGCTTCCCGGATTTGTGCGGGGGATACACCTTGAAGTTGAAGATGATGACGGATCGCAAGATTTCGACAAGCGTTTCACGGAATGCGAACAGACACCCCTCGTGACGGGGTAGATACGCCGGCGATTGAACCCATGACTGAGACTCTTAAAATCGGTGTGATCGGCTGCGGCTCAATCAGCCGGCGCCACATGGAGGCGAGCACGCGCCTCGAGCATGTCGAGATCACGGCTGCCAGCAGCAGGGCCAGCACGTCGCTCGATGAGGTTTCTGGGGACTATGGCATATCAAATCTGTTCACGGACTGGCGTGAGTTGGTTCAGTGCGACACCGTTGACGCCGTTCTCGTTTGCCTGCCTGACGGTCTTCACGAGGAAGCGACGCTAGATGCCGCCCGACACGGCAAGCACGTGTTGGTCGAAAAGCCAATGAGCAGGACTCTGTCCGAAAGCGAATCCATGGTCGCTGCGGCAGCCGAGGCCGACGTGGTGTTGATGGTCGCTCAGAGCACCCGCCAGGTCGACAGTCACCGACATGCCAGGCGCCTGATACAAGATGGCAGCATCGGCACCGTCATCAGCGCCGTTCGGCGTCGGCATGGCAATGTCATCGAGACGGTGAGAGACAAGACCTGGTACATTGACCCGGAAATGAGCCGGGACCTGCTCCTCTACGGACTCGGCTCGCATGAATACGACGCCATGCTCTGGCTCCTCGCGTCGGAGGCAAAAGAGGTGGTAGCCGAGGGCCGCAAGGACCAGGCGATCTGGCCCGGCTGGATCTCGATCGAGAGCACCTTGACGCTGCGCAGTGGGATCACTTGCAGCGTATCTATGTCAGCTACATCTGAGGAGGCTCACGGGGACACACAGATCGAGGGTTCAAAGGGGTCGATGGCGATCACTCAGAACCGGCTCACCATCGACGGACGAGATATGGAGCTTCCCTGGGATGCTGTTACCACCTTCGCGACACAACTGGGCGAGTTCGCCGAGTGCGTACGCACCGGTCGCGAACCGGGTCCCTCGGGGAGGAACGTGCAGGCTACCATGGCGGTTCTGGAAGGCCTCCACGAGTCGCTGCAATGCGGAGGTCATGTGGAACTCGCTGAGATCGGAGTCGAATGGGATGGCTGAATCGGGAGAGGCAATGCATACAGGATTTTGGTTCAATCGCATCATCGAATACTGGAACCTGCCGACGGCCGATCTGGTCCTCGATCACGTGCGCCGGGGTAAGGTGCAGGTCGTCCAGGTAGGCAACTTCGGCGTCGATTTCTACGGCCTCGCCGACGATCCTGACGTCGTCCGGCAGTGGCCGGGTATGCCCGCCCTGGGGATCGAGGAGAATCTCCGACTCGCCGCGGAGCTCATCCCCCAGATCCAGGAAGCTGGCGCCCGGGTGGTCGGCCAGTTTTCGATGTGTTGGCACAACGCCGATCATGAGACGGGGAAGGGTCTGTTCGGCAGCTGGGACAGGATCTGGACCCCCGAGTTGCTCGGCGAGTCGCCGGCCGATTCCGCGACGGCGGCCAATGCGTTGGACGCGTCGGGAGCACAGCATCGAAGGCATATCGAAGGTCGCCCATACTATGTCTACAGCGGCTGCATCTCTAACCCGGTATGGCTGCAAACGCTAAAGGCCATGGTCCGCAAGGGGATCGACCTGGGGCTCGACGGGTTCAATGCAACCCACAATTTCGAAGGCTTCTGCGGTTGCGGCTACTGCGCAGACACGATCCGGGCGCACATGCGTCCGGTCTTCGACGGCGCCGATCTGGACCGCCTGTTCGATGGCGACTACGATGCCGCCGCCGATGCGCGCGAGCCGTCGGCCGGGGCTCCTGAAGAATTGAAGCACCGCTATCTGGCGATCCTCGGGCAGGCCGCGGCGCACCGACGCAAGAACGCCTTCGACGAAGTGTTCATCGACTACGGCCGCTCCTTACGCCCGGGCCTGCTGGCCGCCCAGTGGTACCACAAGTACGGGATGCGGGTCAACGACGAGCGCGCCGGTCTGCCAGCCGATCTGTGGGGGCGTGGCGAAGATTACATTTGGTACAGTCAGGGGCCGCACCGATGGGGCAGTTCCATCGAACAGGGCTACATCGCCGACATGGGACTGAACGCCCGGCACATGCACGTGGCCGGCGGTGGCCGCCCCTTCGTCATCAACAAGTACGACTACCGGCGTTGGCGCGTCTGGGCGGCTGAGGCGGCCGCCCACGGAGGTGTTTCTCCCTGTTATCACGCCGGCCCGCCGCGTCTGGAGGGTGAACAGACCACGGGGATCGCGCCTGAGGACTACTTTGGTCCCATCATCCGTTACCAGCGCTTCGTCGCCGATCACGAGGATCTGCTGCACCCGGCAACACCGATATCGCAAGTCGGGCTCGTCTACCCGCGACGAGCCGAACGCCTGGGCGAAGAGGACTATCTCGACGCGCTGAAACGGATCTCCGAGTGGCTCGAAGACGCGCACGTGCTCTACGACCTGTTGTTCGACGACCAGCTGACGGAGCGGGCTGATGAATTC
>DPVW01000206.1:4725-4916 GCA_003529325.1 Candidatus Latescibacterota bacterium
ATTCGCCGCCTGGGAGACGCAGAAATCGCGGCCGTGCAGCGGCACGTAGATGCAGGCGGCGCCCTGGTCGTGGCAGGCGCCACCGGTACCATGGATGCCGAAGGCGGCAAGCGAGAGCAGGATCCGCTGTTTACCCGGTCCGTGGGGGCCGTGTTCTGCTGGCAGAGCAACGATTGGCAGCCGGAGACCAC
>DPVW01000400.1 GCA_003529325.1 Candidatus Latescibacterota bacterium
GGACCGCCCAACAACATCCTGGCTGTGACCAACTATGCCGTGGTCACGTAGCGCAGGACTTCGACGACCTGTTCAGGCGTCTGTGCGACGGCGCTGGCGGCGGCATCGACTTCTTTGAGCGCGTGGGTGAGGTCGGCGTCGTGCAGGGTGATCAATGGTTTGCCGAGGGCGCTGGCCAGGCCGGCATCGAAGGCGGCATTCCATTGGCGGTACTTGTCACCGAAGCGGACGACGACGACATCGGCGTTGCGCAGCAGGCTGCGAGTCCGGATCGCATTGACGCCTGCCCCTTTGTGGTCCTTCCAGAATCCTTTGTCTTCGGCACCAAGGATGGAGACGCCGCAATCGTCACTGGCACCATGATCGGTGACGGGTGAGCTGAAGTCGATGGGCAAGTCGGCATCGACGCTGCCTTTCACAATGCGGTCACGCCAGTCGCTGTGGATTTCACCTGAGAGATAGACGGTCCATCGTTTCATTTCTGTTCCTTTCATTTTCTCATATGAATGCCCTTGAAGTCAGGGGCAGGTGTCACTAGCTTGTTTCGGTCACGAAGTCAGCAACAGCAATGAGGCAAAGGGTAGGCATGAAATCAGCTCTCGAACTCGCACTCGAAAAGACCGACGACCTCGTCGACAAGAATACGAAGTTGTCGCCGGAGCAGATCGAGGCCATCGACCAGGCTCGCAAAGAGTACGAGGCGAAGTGGGCGGAACAGGAGATTGTGCTCAAGGGCAGAATCGCCAAACTGCAGTCCGAAACCGACGCAGAAACATTCGCCGAGCACAGTCGTCAGTTCCAGGATGAGATGAAGCAGGTGCGTGACAAGATCTACACCGAACGTGACGAAAAGATCGAGAAGATTCGTCAAGAGGCGGGCTGAGCGCCACTTGACGATTCCCGCTACCGAGGCGGGGGAATGGGGACGGCCGCTACGGCAGCCGTCCCCGTTCTTGTTCCTGTCCCAGTACTGCTAGGGCGCCACGACGAGGACGCCCCGTTTCCGGTCTACTTCATCCTCGCTGCGCGCCCTGATGACGAACAGGTAGGATCCTGCCGCCAGGGTGCCACCACCCTGGTCTCGACCATCCCAGGACAACGACACGAAACCAGCCTCGGCTAAGGCCGGTTGCAGGCGTCTGACGCGGCGGCCACTGAGGCTGTAGATGTCAACGGAGATCTCGGCGGGTCGTGAAATATAACCGGTGAATTCAGCGCCCTCCGGGCCCACCGGATTTGGCACAACAAGGGCGTTGCTGACCGTCAAGCGGTCGACGACGTGCAGGGTGATGGCCGAACCGGTTTCGACATTCTCCGCTGACAGCAGACGCACATCCACATCATGTTTGCCGGGCTGCAGTCGCAACACACCTCGGGTGCCCGTTGCCTCCAACCAGGTCGTGTCCAGTGGTGACGCCACGTGGTCGACCTGCACAAACAATCTGCCGCTACCCACGGCCTCTACCAGGATCGCCTGACCAGCCACTACTGCGTCGCCATGACTGAGGGGTTGGCGTTGTGGCCAGGTGTGGAAGAGGAAGTGTTCGTTCGATGGAATGCCGAAGGGCACATCGGCTCGGTCATTGGCCGCATCGCCGTCGCCCGCGCCGGGACGGATCCAGACTCGCATTCGTTCCGCAGGTCCCCGGAGAGGATCGTCAAAGCGCACGATGGTGATCTCGCCCGGCGCTAACTGCTCGACGGAGCGGGTCGCCAGGAGCCGACCCGATCTGGTCAACAGATCCACCGCCGCCGCCGGCGCCGGCATCAATCCACGGTTGCGTATCGCGGCACGCACGAGGTCGGGGTGAAAGTCGATGTCCCCCACCTCAAGGTCGCTGGCGGCGACAAAGTCGACCGTCCAGCCATGCAGACCCGCACCCTCAGCCGTGTCGATCTGTGCTACGAGACGAAAACGCGCGTACTGGTTGGCATCGACGCCGGTCAGATCGATGACGCCGCCGACTGGCAAGGGTTCGGTCACCAAAGAGATCCAGTCCCCCTCCCGTTCACCCTCGACCGTCAACTCCACACCCGTACCTTCGACGTGGACCGAAGTCCATGCCGAAGCGGGTCCGACGACGGGACTGACGAGTCTGCCTGCAGGGGGTCCGTCCGAGCGACGGTAACGGAACAGGCCTGAGCCTTCGAGATCGCCGAGCCAGACGCGGTCGTTTGTCGGATCGTACTGGCCGCCGATGACACGTGTGATGTCCTGATCGGAGGTCCATTCGTCGACGAAGGAGCCGTCCATGGCGCTGACGGCACGAATACGACGCTGGCCAGCAAACTCGATCAGATACAGCCGCTCGCCATCGGCGAAGATGCCATCCGTCCACTGGTAGGTGAAACCAGTCTCGGTAGGCGGCACGATGAATTCCCGGTCCAGGTGCCAACCGTCGGCATCAACGTCGAAGACCCGCACCCCCCAGCCAACGCGGGTGCCGAGGGCGGAGCTCATGGAGACATTGTAGATCTGTTCGCCATCAGAGGTGATCATGGCGTGCAGAATCTGTCCGAAACGCCGTTCGCGATCGCTCACGACCTGACCCGTCGTCCAATCCAACAGACCATCGGCTATCGCCACGGTGTCGAGATGGCCCGTCTCCGGATCGATGCGCTCGAGTTCGAACAGGTGGCCGGAGTCGGAGTAGAGGTAACCGTCGTGGAAGGTGGCTGAGATCCCGGGTGTCGTCGAGTCGGCGAGGACACCGTAGTAGCGGCCGCGAAATGTGCCGCCAAAGCCGGTGCCGATGCGGGCGAAGTAATCGGTTCCTCCATAGAGTTTTGAGGCGTCGTTGAACCACCGTTTGGCGTAGAGGTAACGACCGTCCGTGGCCAGCACACCGGCACCGGGAAGGTCGAGTACGGTGAATCCGTCGTCCCGAGTTGGTTCAGCAGGACGGAAGGCGGGTGGTTCGTGATCGACGACGAGGGCGTCCCCATGCAGACGCAGGGACTCGCTCTGACCGAGCAGCAGTGCACCCGCCTGCTGTCGCCAACTCTGCAGGCTGTCTGCTGTCGCCGACAAGCGCAACGAGCGGGGTGCAGACCACGGGCTCGTGACCCCGTCCACCGTGACGCGGACACGCCAGAACAGGGGATCACCGGCGCCTGCCCCCACGGGCAATTGGTCAAAGGAATGGGCAGCGAGGCCAGCCATGCCGGCGACGAGGGGGGAGTGCCGGGTCAGACTGTCGGCGAAGGCGGCATGAGTGGAGAGAGCGAATTGGGCGCGTTCCCCGTGATCCTGATCATCGACATAGACGGGCATCAACGCCGTAAGACGGACAGCGGTGACGTCCGCGCCTTGCTCGGGCATCAAGGGTGCGGCGACGGGGGCCTCGACGATGCTCAGTGTCGCATCAACGCGGTTGTTGCTCTCATCGGACTCGGCGATGTCGTCATCGGCGTCGAGGACGAGGGACAGATCGTACTCCCCCCTTGCGGTGACGGGCCAGTTGATGAGGACGGTGTCGGTGCCGGCGAAGGGTGGACGAAGCTGACGCAACAACGTGTCGACGACGCCATCCTGTGAGCGTCCCACGAGGGTGACGACCGGGCCATCCGGGCCGAGGCGGGTATTGTTGCGCACCACCGCCGTAACCCGGGTGGTCCGCCCCACCACCGGTGTGCCATCCGTTTCGAGACTGACGGCGGCGTAGTCGGGGCCAGGGGACAAAGCCAGGTGTTGCGCGGGGTCACCCATCAGCTGCATGCCCTGTGGGTCGTCGACCCAACCAGGATGGGCTGCGAGGAGTCGGATTTTTGCCACATCGAGAGCCGGTCCGAATCGTGTCTGACCGTCGACGAACAGCTGTGTGTACAAACCCTCCTGCAGCAGGTTGTTCTGCGAGGTGAAGGAGATCGCCGTGGTCGAGATGTAGGCGATGGCGCCGCCATCGGGCAACTCGGTGAAGTGTTCGCTCAGGCTTTCGGTGCGAGGATCGACGAACATGCCATTGAGACAGGACAGGGCCAGCATCAGGGGCAGACGACCACCATTCTGGATCTGCGACAGGTAGTCCCACTCGGAGAATTGTGTGGAAAACAGATACTGCATGGTGCCGGCGGCGCCATGGCCGGAAAAGTTGGCGATGAGGGCACCCTCATTGAAGTCGTCGAGGAAACCCTTGCCGATGGCATTCGGCAGGGGCGACTCGTCTGGTGCGTAGTGGCGCAGTGACTGCAGGCCGAGGGGTTCGGTGAAACGAGCCGCCGCCAGATCGAGTGGTCCGGAGAACTCGTCGATGGCGTGCCAGTTGGCGGCGTAGATGGCACGGCTGCGCCAGGGCCCTGATGGGAGTGCCGTGTCGTAACGAATGATCTTGTCCACCGTGGTTAGAGCTTCGGCAGGTGAATCCACGGCGAGACGACCGATGGACAGATCCGGGAGCAAGTCATCGCCATCGACGAGAGACAGGTGAAAATCGGAGGGGGAATAACCGCGGCGTCGTGCCAGATAGTACAGCGTTGGCACCAGGGTCTGATGCCGTCGACCGGTGTAGATACCGCGGTAGTCCCAGGTCTCGTCCCCAAGGATCAGCAGATACGCCGGCCGGGGCTGCCAATCGTGGTAGATGTGGTCGACGAAGGCGGCGATGGCGTCACGAGCGAAGCGGCCGTAAGAAAATTCGTCGTAGACATCCTGGGAACTGACGACGGCGACGCTGAGTCCGTCGGCGCGTCGGTGTTTGGCGAGTTTTTCCGCGGCGTCGAGCAGATCGGGGTGGGAGAGGATGACGTAGTCGAAGCCATGGGCACCGGAGCGCCAATCGGAAGGACTGTCTATGACGCCGGTGGGTGTGAGCAGAGAAAGGCGGTCAACCGCTACATACCGTGCCGCCGACTCAGGGGCGTCTTCAAAAGTGATGTCGAAGAGACTCTCGGAAAAGCTGTCGACGACACCGCCCGTAAGCTGGAGGCCACGATCGACGTCGAAGAGCAGGATGTCCTCGTCTGCAAATCCCTCGACGGTGATGCGGTGTCCTTCTGGCGCAGGGGGAACCGCAGCATCGAGAAAACCAGGGGCGGCATGGAAACGTCGGCGGAACTCGAGTCTAAACCAGTTGAACCAAATGAGGTCCACTCTGATGCGATCCGCCTTGCCCTGCAGCAGGACGCGGTTTCTGTCGGGTCGCAGAACGGAGGAAGGCACGACGGTGTCGATGACGTGAGAGATCTGCCCTGCCCAGTAGGACTCCTCCAGGGTCTCACCATTGAGCTTGACGAGCGTGTGGTGTTCGCCGAACCCTTCGCCTGTGATACCTTGCAAGGCAACCGTCACCCGGGCGTCGTAGTCCTCGTCGTCCCAGAAACCGGTGATGTCTCCGTTAAAGCCGCTCTGGCTTGCGAAACGGTCGGGGTAGGGGGCCTCCAGCGGTCGTTCCTGCTGCCAGAACCAGCGATCCGCCAGGCTGTCGGGAGCAAGACCCAACTGGTCGAAGGTGCGGTCGATTTCGAAGTGAGCGGTGTGCAGGTACCAGTCGCGCGTTGAAAAGCTCTGCACCGGCGCTGCATCCTGCGCAACGAATCTCAACCCAGGTTCAGCACCCCACGTCAACCAGTACGTGTCGGTGGGACCGTGTTCACTCTCGTGGTCGCGTTGGTCGCCATCAGGTGCGGTAGCGCGGCGGTAGCGGCCGTGGAATAACAATTCGTCGGCGCCATCAAAGAGGCCATCCTCCGCACCGGTGACGGTGATGTGGATCGGTTCGTCGACGTGGGTCATGGCCAGCGAGTTGGGATCGATTTCTTCCACATCCACCCCCACCGAAACCAGCCACTGCGGCGTGATGCGATACACCCCATCCTCGCTGACAGAGACCTTCACCCAGGGCCGGGAGGGGTCGTAGGAGCGTGTCGCCGCCGCACGTCGTGCCGGCAGGGGCGCTCTCCATCCGCCGTGTGATGGCGGGTTGAGGAATGCGGATCGCAATGCCTGGCCGGCAACATCGGTGGTGGAATGGGGCCGTGCTGAGGAGGCGCCATCGAAGCGGACATCTACCAGCAGGCGTGTATGCACCCGCAGCGACCGTGTGGTGGGGTCAAATTGCCATGGGTAGATGTGCAGGGCGTGGCCTGGAATGCCACGCAGGATGCCGAGGAGCTGCGCGTCGGCGAGCCGACGGAGTCCGTCCTCGGGCAGTATCGTGGACAACGAATCGGCTGGTGGCAGATTGATGTCCGAGAATGTCGTGTCAGACTCGCTGGACACGATCAGGGACAATCGGACACCGGGTGGGGTGGCGATCAACTCGGCGACAAAGGGCAGATCGACCCCACCCGGTCCGGCCCCCCTCGGCAAGCCGGCGGCGGCGATCGGCCCGCTACCCGTATGGACGCCCGGATCCACCTCAACCAGCAGTCTCAGGCCTTGTGCGTCACTATGGATGATCTGGATATCCGCCGTGGACGCAGAGGCATGCAGGAGTGTGGCGCAAAGAAGCGTGGCGCTACGAAGCGCGGCGCAGAGAGAGGCTGCGAGACTGAAAGAGTGACGTAGGGATGGCATCAAGATGGCTGGAGCGCGACGGGAGACCTGCTTAAGTTGCCGCACATGGACAGAAGAAAGGTACAATCCCCATCAATGACGGGCCAGACAGGCTGTTGCTCCAGGGCTACCATCCTGGATCAGACGCCCCAAGGAAGGGGTGGGGTTCCCTTTGAACAGCATTAGAAGGGGGCTCGTCCGCGGTGGCAAACCGGAGATTGTGCGTACGCCCTCGTCCGCCCCGTGGCGTACCCGGTGCCCTCGTCGTGGGGCTCAGTGCG
>DPVW01000129.1:0-3613 GCA_003529325.1 Candidatus Latescibacterota bacterium
CGGTGCCGTCGTCGAAGTGGCTGATGTGCATCGAGTGACCGACCTCGCCGGTATTTACCGGACTGACACGCCAATCAACAATGTTGGAACCATCGGCCGGGCCGACACCATCACTCAGGTCCATCGTGATCCAATACGTGTCGCGCTGCCAGAAGTTGGCGTCACCGCCGTCCGGCGCCGGGATGATGTCGTAATGGTTGTCGACATTGTCGCAAGCCGTGTACAGGTTGTCGGCGTCCCACGCGAAGTAGTAGTGCGTGGTCAGATCGGCGTCGGTGCCGTTCTGGGCCGGATCCTCACCGTCGGCAAGGTACAGGTTGTTGTCCATGTCGATGGCATACACACGAATTCGACGTGACTCGAGATCGGTGTCCTTCGAGTACCCGTACGTGTCGCCCCACTGGAAAATCTGGGACGGTGCCCACGACAGATGGTAGCCGTTGGCCTTGATGTTGGAGATATCACCGTCGATGGCTTCCGAGAAATTCGGGATGCTGCCGTCGCCGGAATACCAGAAATTGCCGTTGCCCATGAGCTGCGCGCTGGCAGTCGTGGACAGGGCGAGAGCCCCGGTCAGGGCAAAGAGTATTACGCGCTTCATATGAAGCAAGCCTCCTCCAAAGAGTGGTAGAGTCACGGAACGACCTTACGATCGGTCGCCCGCTGGTGGTGTTGGATAATCTGGGTACTGCGTCAGCGGATGTCGTCGCGCCTCCTTTCGATAAGACGTAAGGATTCCTGGCAACTCACTTCCTTGCCAGGGCCCCTTCCACAATGCGGCTGTTGACGTCAAACGGAAACTCAAGGTCCGTCTGCGTTTTTGGAATATCGTAGATTCCGAATTCAAGGACGAGATGGTCGATGTGCAGCACCACCTCTTTGGTGTCCACCGGCAGCGGGTCGAAGGTCAGCTTGCCGGAGTACGTTTTCCCCTTGAAAACGAAGCTGCTCGGTTGATAGGTCGAGCCGCGCAATACCGCCATGCGCTCAAGGTAGGTTTTCTGCGCGTTGCCGCTCTGCACGCCACGCGAGAGCCAGTAGGTCTCGAAATTCCGCGGATCGCCTGCCGCATCAGCACGCGTCAGCGCGTAGGGTCGCATGATCTTACCCCGATCGGTGACCAGATACGCCCGGCGCGGCTCGGCCAGCACTTTGTCGAAGGTCGGGTTGCTCAAGGTGATCTGAAAAACGGTGAACCGTTGCGGTACGAAGCCCTGATCGTAATCGACCTCCCGGTACACGAACGGGTTTTCCTCACCGGGGATCTGAGCGTCGAGCTGCTCGGAAGTCACAGGTTGCACCCGCAGCCGCAGTCCCTCATGAACGTAGGACACACTACCGTCGATGGGATCCACCTGATATTCGCCTGAGGAGCCCGAGGCTGCCGACTTCAACTCCACCTTGTGCATCGCCCGGATCGGTGTCAAGCTGAGGCAGCCGGCGGCGACAAGGAAGACGGCAACTGCCGCCGCCAGGATCGGCGCGGGTGCCCAACGTCGTACGAACTCGCGTCTTTTCACGTTACAGGTTCTCCAGGCGCAACCGCGCGAATTTCGAGATGTCGCTCGTCTCGGGATCGTTCGCTCCAACCGACAGTACGCGCTCATAGGTCCGACGCGCCTCGGCGCTGTCCCCGAGGTGTTCAAGGGCGACACCCTTGTTTGCCAGAGCCGCCAGAGCGGAGTAGCTCTGGGGGTAGTCCACATAGATCTCTTCGAAGCCGCGCACAGCTGCCGAGTAGTCGCCCTGCTGAAACCGCTCGAAGGCGCCCTCGTACGCCAGGCTGGCCAGATCCTCACGCACGTCCGCCAACAGGCTTTCGGCTTTCTTGGCTTCCTCCGTACCCGGGAACAGACTGACCACCTTCTTGTAGGCGGCGCGGGCGTCGTCGAATCGCTTCTTACTATAGTAATAATCTCCGATCGAGAATTGCGCATACCGGGCAAAGCCACTGCGCGGGTATTCCTCGACGAGGCGCTGCATGGCCCTGAGACTCTCCTGCTCGCGATCCAGGTCCATGTAGGTCCAGCTTGCTGAATAGAGCGCCTTCTCTGCCGCCTCACTCCGTGGGTACGAATCGACGACCTGGATGAACACGCTCAGTGCATCTTCGAACCGGCTGGCATTGTACAGGTTTTCACCAGATCGATACAGCGCGTCGGCAACCAGAACATGATCGGGGAATTGCGCGGCAATTCTGCCGAAGGCCTCGGCGGCTGCTTCGTATTCGCCCAGGATCTCGTGGGCGTACCCTCCCTGATACAGGGACTGTCCGGCGTCGACGTGGGCTGGGTACGCCGCGGCAAACCGACCGAAGGCGGCAGCGGCCTTGCTGTAATCCTCTTCGAAGAACAAGGCTCGGGCGCTGACCAGCATCAGTGTCGGTCGATTCAGCGACGCCGGGAAGCGACGCAGCGCGGCCGTGGCCGACCGGTGCGCTTCGGCATAACGTTCCTCTTCCAGAAGCACCGAAACCAGAACAAAGTAGGCCCGGTCGCGAATCGCGAACTCGCCGGTCTCATCCTCCTTGAAGTCACTTCGAATCAGGCTGCCTGCCACCGACTTGGTCTCGTCGAGACGGCCGAGATCATAGTACAGCTCCATCAGCATGAGCTGAAACTCGGACCGCTCAAGGGCGGATGGCGCAGCAGCGATCAGATCCTCGTAGGCTCGTACGGCATCCTCCGAAAGGCCCAGACGAGTCAACGCCACGCCACGTGTACGGAAAGCGATGAGGCGCATGTCCGCCGTGCCACCACCTTCGAGAACCGACTCCAAGTCCGCCACCGACGCCTCGAACTGAAGACCACCGGCCAGGCTGTCTCCGGCAGCGTCGAGAGCGGATCCCGACTGGTAGAGGGCGATACCGCGGAAGAAGCGCGAGAAAGAGGCCAAGTCTTCGTTCCGGGTATTGGCCACCACTTTTGTGAAGTGCTCCACCTCAGCGGCATGATCACTGCGCTCGCGGGCGACGCGCCCCAGTACGTAGTGCAATTCGGCAACACTCTCATGATCGCCGTTGGCTGCGGCCCGTTCGAGAGCCTGCCCCAGTCGCAGCTGGTCTTCGATGTCGTCGAGGCGACCGGCGGCCAGCAGCATGTCCGCCGCCTCCGCCTGCACCTTCGGCCATGCCCGGAACCTCATATCGACCTGCGCCAAGGCGGAAACGGCGGCGGCGGTACGTCCCAAGGACTTGTAGACCAGTCCCAGGTCCTTCCAGGTCGATGCGATCAGATCCGAAGCAGGGTAATCGTTGATGAGTCGACGGTAGAGGTCCACGGCCCGTTCGGCATCACCTGACTGAAATGCCGTACGAGCCCACCAACTCAGTGCATGGGGCGCTACGGTGGCGCGGGGGTTTTCTTCAAGCGCACGTGCGAAAACCGAGCCGGCTGAGTCGATCTTGCCCGCAGCGATGTGCACATGTCCCAAGCCGTAGAGTGCTTCGGCGCGACGACGACTGAACGGATGGTGGTCTATGATGGTGGTGTATCCAGCACGAGCGGCACGCAGGTCGTCGGCGCTGCCATTCTTGCTGCGGCCCAGTTCGCGGTAGGCTTCTGCCTCGGAGAATAGCACCTCGTCGAGGCCGACACCGATGGCTCGGGTCTGC
>DPVW01000129.1:3921-16984 GCA_003529325.1 Candidatus Latescibacterota bacterium
CCGATGGCTCGGGTCTGCGAGCCGTAGGCGCGACGGTACACCTGATACTCGTCGATCGCAGCACGGTATCGCTCGTCGCGGAACAGGATTCCGGCAATGCGCAACTGCGCCCGGCCCCGGAAGTAGATGTCATCCACCTGTTCGATGGCCTGACGCAGGATCCGAATGCCGGGATCTACGCCCTGCTGCTCAAGAACCATCGTCGCCATGTTGTCGTAGGATTTCTGCACGACCAGCGTTTCCTGGGGGTACTTCTCTGGCACCTTCGAGTAGGCGGCGATGGCTTCACTCACGCGGCCTTCATCGGCAAAGGAGTCGGCGATGCGGATCTGCGCCTTGGCAACCAGTTCGCGCGTCGTCTCTTGCACCAGGCCGCGAAGCCGCTGGGCCTTCATTTCGAGCAGTTCTCTGTCGGACAACGCGGTGAACTCATACTGATTCACCAGGCCGCTGTAGGCATTTCGTGCCTGCTCCAACTCCCCGAGTTGGATGTAGCTCTCACCCATCTGGAACAACGAGCGATCCCGTTTCAGCGCGTCATCGCTGACAGCGAGCAATTCCTCGAATGTGTCGATGGCGTCGCGGGAACTGCCCATGTGATAGTAGGCCCAGCCGCGGTCGTAGAGAGCGGCGTCCTCGTAGGCGGATCCCGGGAAACGGTCGAGGAGAATCCGGGATTCACGAACCACCCCTTCGTAATCCTCGGTCTGGTAGCTGGCACGTACGATCTGATACTGGGACATGACCCGCACGTGCCGCGGCGAACGCACATCGTCGTCCACGAGGTTGCGGTAGTAGTCGCGCGCCTGGTCGAAAGCGGCCAGGGACTCCTGGCGTCGGAGGCGGGCCTGGATGCTGTCCCCCCCCTCGGCGATGCTGCGGGCGCGGGCCAGCAGGGTGCGCCCGACATTCCGATAGCTGTTGCCGAGTTGGTAGGTTGCCGCCACCCTCAGAGGCAGTACGAGATCGTCAATCGCCACCTCGATCTGGTCTACGTTCAGCAAGGTGTAGTTTGGTGTACTCTCGATCTCGCTGAAGACCTCGACGGAGTTCTCGTGATCATTGGCGGCATAGTACTTCTGCCCCAGGGCAAAACGGTCCTGGAGCAATTCTTCCGTCGGCACGGTACGGGAGACGAAGAAGCCGGTGGCGATCGTGGCGAATACGAGAAGCAGTTGAAGCATACCTTACGCCTGAAATCTCCTCATGAGGGAAGCGGCCCGGAAGGTAAGAAATTTACCCATTTGTCGGCGCATTACCAACATCAGAACCCAAAGTACATCTCAAGGAAGAAGGTGCGATTGCTGACCTCGGTCCCGGAGGACTTGATGTGCTCCAATTGGAAGCCGAGTTCGGAGACCGTTTTCCAGCCAATGTAGGTGCCCTGCATCCGCACCATGAACACGTTTGTCCAGCGGTCAAAATCCCGCTCGCCGTCATCATAGTCAGTGTGCGCGATCGGCAGCAACCAGGGAATGCCTTCTTGACCGGCCACCAGCGACGTCCGTCCGGTCAGCTTCAGGGTCTGCTCAAACAATGGCCCCCAGGTCATCCAGTGCTGTCGCGTGGCCGCGGAATACCCGGCATCATGCCAGAACAGATGACGCATTCGAGCGTAGAGCGTGAGATCGTCGCGCAGAGATTGGACGTACTGAAGCCGTGTCGACATCGTCAGACGACTCAGCGTCTCGTCCGTCTGGGAGGTGCCGTCAGCGAACTCGTCCTCCTGCTGAATGTTGAGCAGCCACTTGTAGTTGGTGAACAGGCTCAGGCCCGCGAGCGGCTCGAGGTCGGACTGCAGCTGTACTGTGCTCACCGTGCTGTTGCGCATCGCCATCGGGTCGGGGTCGGGATCTCTCAGCGAAATCAGATTGTAGCTGATCGGATCCTGAATCACATTCGAGTTGTCGCGCGGGTTTGGCGTTGTGCGCCAGACAAAGACCGGGTCAGGGATCGAGTCCTCGACCTTTTTCAGGTCACCCCGAAGGGTCATGTGACCCTTCTCTCCCTGCCGCAGGCCAAACCGATAGCGCAGGTAGCGCACGTCAGCCTCTCCCCCATCGACGAGGTTTTCGGCGCCGTAGAAGCCCACGGTGAAGGACTGCAGATAGGGCAGCGGGTCTTTCCAGGTCACGAAGGCGTGGTTTCCCTCGGTGCCGCGGTCATACGGGTAGTCGGCACGATCGTCGTTTTCGGTCAGGTCGGCGAGTGCATTGTTGTTGAAATCGAGATCGTAGATAAACTCTGGCGGATCCGCCCAGTAGAATAGAAACGCCTCGTCCCAATCGGGTATGCCATTGGCGTTCTGGTCGGTATCGGGCACGTTGTCGTGATTCTCATCCAACCCGGGGTAAACACCGGCATCGTTGGCCCCCGACAGCGCCGTATCATTCGGCATCTCGTCGGGCCACTGGTCGCCGTCGTCGTTGTCGTCGAAGAGGTTGAATTCCTGGGTGATCGCCGTGTTGGGCGGTGCTACCGGCACGCTGGTGTGGAATATGACCCCACCGCGGCGAGAGTCGTAGTTGCCACTATAGTCGGCGTCGATGCGAAACAGTTCCACGCCGAGATCCGGACCAAAGCGCCCCAGCAAGGGCAACTGCCGGGTGGCCGTAACGAAATACGCCAGAGCATCCTTGTCACTACGGCGGCCCTCGCTTACCGGGAATTTGAAGTGCTGGGCATTCAGCGAAATCTCACCGTCGACGTTGAAACCACCGTAATCGAGATGGCCATCGATACTGGCCAGTGACTGTGCCGTCGGGAATCCATAGTCGAAACGGACCTGCCGCGGCGTCAACGTCCGCGGCGTGCCCTGGGCACGGATCACGGTGTAGGCGGGGGTCGCTTCGCCAAATTTGAAGTCGGTGGGGTAGCGGAGATCGCCGGCATCGAATTCGAAGCCAGAGCGCTCGAAGGAGGAGGCCCGCGGTTTGCCAGGCCACTGATGGCCCACCTTGGACTGGCGCTCTCGACGGGCGATGATGCGGGTAAATTCGTGCGGATGCTCCTGCCGCACCTGCACGCGGTAGTCACCCCCCAGGGTTGAGATGAATTCGGCCGACGTGGGGTGGAAGATCTCGGGGTCGGGGAACTCGAAGACGAACTCGATCATCTCATCGGCGCCATCCGCCTCCCAGTGGTCGCCGACCTGTCGCCCCACAGGCGAACCGGGATCCAGCGTCGACTCGTAACGGATGTCACCGGTGGCCAACTCCGGATCACTCGTCAGCGTCACCCGATTGCCATCGGTATCGAGGCCGGTGACTTGTATGGCTACGCTCCACGCCGCGGCGGGAGAGTTGGCCAGATCCGGCGAATCGTCAACGACGCGCACCGCGATTAGCTCCGGCGCCGCCATGTCGTTGGAGATGTCCCCCTTGAAGATGCTTCCCTGGCGTGACTTCGTGTCGAGGATATGTTGATTGACGAAGGTGGTACCCAGGCGCAAAGCCGAACCGATCTGGCTTTCCCAGCGACCACCCCAGAGGATGACGGGGGCACTCTCGTCCTTGCCGACTTCAAACTGTGAGAACCGCTGTCGGTCGCCAGCTCCCTTCGTATACAGAAAGCTGGCCTTGTTCTTGGAGCCGCTGACATCGAAGCGTACTCCCGTGTAGCGGCTCATGTTCAGCGTGAGTGGCGTAAACTGCGCCTTCAAGGGAGCGGTGGCGACATCGCTGTCGCTCAGCAGGATCATGAGGGCGTAGCTACGCCCTTGGTACGAGTCCTGCATGACCTGGTAGTTGAAGTCCGCCCCGACCTGGAAGACGTTGCCCGTCTCAAAGCGAAGCCCCTCGAACTTGCTCAACCCCGGACGTTGTTCGTCGGCAGAGAGCATGACACGACCTTCCATCAAGTAGCGCCCCAGACGGTCGTATCGGGGGACTTCCCAACCGAAAATCGGGAATGGGCGGTACGGAGTCTCGGCGTGGTTGAGGTAGGTGCTCTGCGGTCCGCTATGGAGGAAATCTCTCTCCTGCCATGTTTTCGTGCGCGGCTGGGCGAAAACAGGAAGGGCCAGGGCGAAGAGCAAGAGCGTGGCGCTGCGCAGAAGACGGATGACGTCATGATGTTTCAGGGTGACAGGCATCATTGCACCCCGAAGATGACGTCGACGAAGAACGCCGTCAGGTCTGTGTTTTCCTGCCCCGCCGCTTTCGCCTCCTTGTGCAGGAAGCGATTCTCACGCCGCAGCCCAACGTGGGCGGCGAGTTTGTACCCTCCGTGCTCTCCCAACATGGCCAGTTGCAGGATCGACACGTTCTGCGTGTAGCTGTTGGCCTCGAAGGTACGGTCCGTAAGGCGAGAGCGCAGGAACGGCACGAACAGGCCGTGCTGACCAAACTCGAACCTCGTCTTGGGCGTCAACGAGTAACTGAGCAGCAGCTCTGGCGTGAACAGTGACCACGAAGCTTCATGGCCACCTAGTGCAGGATCAAAGATCGTTGGGGTCTCGGGATCGTCGTCGTCGTCGATGCGTCCGAAGGTTGTGTCCACCGGCGCGTAGGACCCCTCATCCCATTTGGCGAGCAGATGCTTGGCCCTCGCTGTGAGCACGAGCTTCGAGGTTAACTCGCGGTCGTAGGAGGCCTTGTTGACCATGGAAAAATTGTGCAGCGTCTCGGCCTTCTGCAGCACCGTGCCGTCAGCTCTGTCCTCGTCGAGCCGTCGGTTGAGCATGTATTTGAAAATATTCGTAACGCGCACACCGGACACCGGAAACCAACCTGTCTCCAGCCAGCTCGAGTTCACCCACGAGTTGCGCATGGGCAGAAAATCGCGCGGCGGCACATAGGAGGGCTGGTTGTAGCGCGGGTTCACCGACAGGTCCTCAGTGAGAACCAGGCGATAAACGTCGTCGGCGATGTCGTCCTGCACGCGTTTGACGACGTTTCGTGCTTTCGTCCACCAGTTCGGCGTTTCGGTGGCGACGCCGAGAATGGCGTACTGCACACGACTCTGGTGACCACCCTCGATCTCGTCGGCGTTGAAGGCTCCTACACGGGCCTGAGTCAGCCACCATGGATGTGGATTGACGTCGTAGAACAAGTGCCAGCCGCGTTGATCGCGACGGTACGGGTAGTCGGCGTGGTCGTCGTTCTCACGGTAGTCGGGTACCAGGTTGTTGTTGAAGTCCATGCCGAAATCGAATTCGGGCGGCAGCGCGTCATACCCGAGGAAGGGCTCGATGTAGTCCTCGACGGCATTGCGGTTGCGGTCGAAATCGACCACCAGATCGCCATCCATATCAAACCCTGGGAACACGCCACCTTCGGGCTTTCCGGACAGATAACCGGGCCGTTCGAAAGCCCCCCTCGGTATATAGAGCACGTCGCCGGACCCGGCCATGTCGTCAGGCCAGTTGTCGTGATCGTCATTGTCGTCGAAGGCCCTGTATTCCTGCGTACGGCCCTCTGTACCGCGCAGTTCTCCGGCCTGCACGTCGCCGGCGACGTCGGTGAACAGCACGAGGCCCCCCCGACGACTGTCGTACCAGCCGCCATAGGTCGGATCGATACGGAAGATCTCGACGCCCACGTCGCCGCGACTGCCAAAACGCGCCAGAGCCGTGATGTATCCGGCGGTCGCCGACTCAGTCGACCGGCGCCCACCTGCCGTGGGAAACTTGAAGTCCTGCGGATTGTGCACGAATTCGCCGTCCAGCCTCAGCCCCTTGACCTCATATTTCAGGTTGGCCCCATAGAAACTCTGGGCCGTGGGGATGCCATAATCGAACCGCACACGTGTCGGCGTACCATCGAGGCGCGGGCTGTCATCAGAGCGGAGGACGGTGTAGAAGGTCTCGTCCTGGCGCAGGTAGTCTTCGAAGAAAATCCCATCGAAGCCCTCCTGGGGTGGATCTGAGGGCCAGGTGCGATCCACCGTGTTCGTCGTCCCCGGCACTTCGAAATCATGGATCTGACGGACCTCGATCAGGTAGTCACCATCCACGAGGACCTCGATGTCGGCATCGACCGCCTCCAGGTCAGAATCGATCTCGAAGACGATATCGATAAACTCCCCCTCTCCCTCAGCCTCCCAGTGCGAGCCCACCTGACGCCCGGTGATGGCCAGTCGGCGCAGGCTGCCCGGGGCAAAGGTGACGTCGGCCCCGGCCTGCGTGGCATCGCTGGTAAAGCGCCGGCGCGTCGAATCGACCCTCGCCGTCAACAGGATGCTGGCGTCGTACACCGCAGCCCCACCAAGATCATAGGGTGAGTCGTCACGTACTCGAACCGTGATCTGCTTGGGGGGCTGCAATTCGAGGTAGGGCACATCGCCTCGCCAGAGCGATCCGGGTTTCGACTTGATGTTTGATTGCAGTTGGCGGAAAAACGTGGCGCCCACATTCAAGTCGCCGAAGTGACCGAGCCAGTTGGCGCCACCGATCAGCACCGGTGAGACCTCGCGAATATCGCGCTCGTTGCCCCGTAGATTCGACCACAGTGTGGTCTCCAGCGTGCCGCCGCGGGAAAACAGCAGTGTCAGGTCATGGCGCTGGGAAGAATAGTCGATGCGCAGGCCGCCGTACTGCATCTGGTTGAATACCAGTGGTGTAAACGACGACGCCAGATTGCGCCCAACGGCAATGCTCATGGCCTCCTCGCCATAGGTCTGACGAGTGACGCCGAGGAACTGGAAGAAGTTGTTCTGGATCAGCGCGCCACTCTGGGCGTTCAGGCTTCCGAGGGGAACACCGGCGTCGATCTTGGCCTGCGTGTAGCGGTCCCGCATCTCCGTCCATTGTAGGCCGTAGCTGCCGTAGCTGACGAACTGCCCCAAACGGTCGAAGACGGCGCGCCGGCCTTGATTGGCGGCACCGTAGCGGATGTAACGATCACCGTAGCTGGACGGATACGAGTAGATATCACGCCCGAGATAATCCTGCCGCAAGCCGGTGTAGTTGCCCGGGGCCGTCGTCTCCTCCTCAGGGGAAGCCGTGTCGGCCGCACCGGTGCCGGCGCCCATGAGCACGCCGAACAGGGCGGCGATAACATAGCTGAGACCAGGCTGTTTTGTGTGCTCGCGAAGCATCGTTTCAGTTCCCCACGATGACTTCCACAAACAGCCCGAACACGTCGAAGTCCAGTTCCTTGCCCAGACCCTTCCAATCCTTCTCATGCAACTCGAGGCCCGTGCTGATACTCAGATACGCACCCTCGAAGTCGTGGTCTCGGCCCTGCAGCATCAAAACCGTCTTGCGTTCTTCGTAGCTTATTTCGTCCACTTTGTTGTCGGTGAATTTCATCGGCAGGCCGGGAACCCCAGACATCCCCCACTGCAGGTCGATGCCGTCCATCACCTCATATGAGGCCTTGAACATCGGCGCCAGAAGACGCGTCGACACGTCGGCCCAATCGCTGCCCCGGCGCCCTTCTTTGAGCGCGTACTTCACGCCGCCCCAGAGCTCGAACTTGCCCCAGTGCCTGCGGTACTCGGCGCGCGAAATCCACGACCACTCGGCAAAGGAATCAGACGCCTGGACCAGACCCCCAAAGCTTTCGATCTCGCGCTGTCGATTGAGAAAATGTAGCAGGTCGCTGGTGAACCGAAACTGCGGCGCCGGCGTGTAGCTGAGCCCGAACGACGCCGTATTCACCAGACTGTTGCGCATGATGAGCGGGTCCGCTGGGGGCGGGTTCAGGACCGAGTAAACATTCGCCAGTGAGGACGTGTCTCCCGTCGCCCATTCGTAGACATCGTCGCGCACATCGTCTTCCACAAGCTTGACATCGTCGAACAGCTCGATCTCCAAACCCGAGTACGGGCGCCATACAGCCTCGGTGCGAGCGTAGAGAGAAGTGGCCTCCCCCGGTCCCGCGATCTCCTCGAGGCTGTAGTACCCCAGGGAGGTTCGACGAACCCCGGGAAGGATGTCGTGCAGGGTGACGAATCCGTGGCGTCCGCGCTGGTCCTTGCGGATTGGATAGTCCGGATGGTCGTCGTTTTCGCGGAAGTCTGGTTGACCGTTGTTGTTGAAGTCCATGCCGTAGACGAAGTCGGCCGGATCGGAAGCGAACAACAGGAAGGGCTCACTCCAGTCGGGGATCCCGTTGCGATCCTTGTCGTTGTCAGGGGACAGATCGCCGTCTTCGTCAAGTCCGGGGTAGACACCGCCGGTAGATCCGCCAGAGTAGTTCCCATTGGGGACGAACAACTGGAAGCGCCCCTGGTCGTTGAAGCTGTCGTCGGCATAGGCGTCGTTGTCGTCGTTGTCCTCCATCAGGGGGAATTCCTGGGTAAAGGCTTCGTCTCCGGAAAGACTCCCCTTGTCGGTGAAGAACGTGGTACCTCCGCGGCGACTTTCGTAACCACCACTGTATTGAGGATCCATGCGGAACAGTTCGCCGCCAAGTTCCAGATCGAAAGCTCCCAAGGAGAACGGCCGGCGGACGTTCAGGAGATAGGCCCAACTGCCGTCCTTGATCCGCTCGCCCCGAGTCTCAAGGGAGTCGCTGCTGAAGGGAAAGTGCGACTCATCCGAGCTGTATACGATCTCTCCTTCGGCGATCCACTCCTGTGAGAGCAGGCGAAAATCCGTTCCCAGGAGGGTCTTGCCGCTAGGAATCCCATAGTCAAAGCTGACAGAGCGCAGCCCCCCCAGACCGGGGTTGCCCTCGGCGCGCGCGACGGTGGTGTGCGGTGCGGTCTGCCGTGGCTTGAAATCGAAGGGGTATTGCGTGTTCCCCCGCTGTGTATGCCCAGGCCGATTGACGAAGGCAGATGGCCAGAAGCGCTCTTCGAGATCACCATCGGCGTTGACGAAGTCGTGGGTCTGGCGCACGGAGATGCGGTAGTCCCCCGTTACATCGGCGTGAAATCGGGCGCTGACGATGTTCGCGTCGGCGGGCAGGTTGAAGAGGAACTCGGCGACCTGCCCGCCGGTAACTTGATAGATCCCGTCAGTAGGTGCTCCGGCACCGATGGCGGGGCCTGGCTCCAGCGTAGGATCGTAGACTCGATCGCCGCTGGCCCTGTCGTCCGAGGTCAGACGCCGCCGGGTACCGTCGTCATCGACGACTACGATATCAATGTCGACATCGCGCACGCCCGCAATGGTGTTGGGGTCGTCGCTTTCAACCCAGATCGACACCTGCTTCGGGCTGCGCATCTGGTACGGCTGCGAGCCGCTGACAAAGCTGCCTTGCCCCGACTCCACATCGGTCTGGTGCTGATTGAAGAAGGTCAAGCCCAGGGTGAGCATGTCGTTGGGTTGATAGAAATAGTGACCGCCATAGGCTAGTACGGGGCTGAGATCACGACGCGCGTCGAAGGCGGAGAATCGTTGTGGTGCGCCACGGGTGAGCAAGGCGGTGAAGCCCTGTTGGCCTGTTTCGCCATCGATGCGCAGGCCCTGCCAGCGCGGGTTGCGCACCGTCAGTGGTGACAGGCTCGTGCGAATGGCGTCCCCCGCCGTGACCGAGAGACCCCATCCTCGGTACGTGTCGTTGGCGATCATCAAGTTGTTGAAGAAATTGAAGAAGTAGTTCTCGCGCGCCACGGTACTCGATTGAAGGCCTACCGAATCGGAACGTGTCTCACGCCAGCTCAGCAGAGGATAGCCGCGGAACATGTGCGTCCCGAGTCGGTCGTAGAGTTCGGTGGAACGCACACTGTTGGTCAGCGGCTGATAGAACGTCTTGCCGTAGTTGTAGTATCCCGGCCACACGCCCCGGCTGAGAAAGGAGCGCAGAGGCGAAGAGGCGGGTGTCGTCACCAACTGCAGACCCGTAGGCGGGGCCGTTTGTGCCTCGACGGGCAGCATGCCAACCATACACCCCATGGCGACGAGCGCCGTGAGCAGGCGTCCTGCCCACGGCAGACATGCGCTCAAGCTTCTTGCATTTGCTGGGGGTCCTACCGTCACAGGCATCTCATGAGCAGACAGTCTTTGGTCTCGGGGACCGAAGCCCCAATAGCTTGAAAGAAAAGCAAACGATAATCTACCTGCAATTTTGCCACAACCCCCTTCTGGCGCTGCTAGTTGCCTGCCCGCGTGGTGGTCGTGTCCCGCAGGACCGCGGCGAGCGCTTGAAGAGCGGCGTGATCGATCGAAATCCGGTCGTGGTGCGATTGGCGCAAACCGGTGATGAGTGCCTCCATCCGGAAACTGGCCAGGCCCGAGCGAGCTGTCGCTTCAGCCTCGGCGAAATCAAGCAACCTGCCAGGTTGGATATCGAGGACCTCAAACACCGAATACCCGCCGGGGACCTTCAGTGGTGGGTGCAGTCCCAGCCCATGTTTTATGGCTGCGGCGTAGATCCTGCCGCTGCGTGGGTCCTTGGGCCGCACGTCCTGCCACAGGCCCCCCAACTTGGCCAGATCGGTGCGGACCGAGTACCTGCGGGCCAGTTCTTGGCCGCTATGGCCGGAGGCGATGAGTCTGTACAACGAATCTGCTACCGACGCCTCGTCGACGAGAATCTCGCGGATCGTCAACACCGTGTGAGAGCGAAACAATTCACGCTTCTCGTCGAAGAAGTCCCGCACTTGTTGGAGGGTCGGCGCAGGGGTCGTCTCAACTTCGAACATGCTCTCACCCAGAAGCTTTAATCTTTTGTCCTGCATTGTCTTATGGACGTCTGGAAGAGACGAATACCCGATCTTTTCAGCCTCTCGGGCGGCAAGTTCGTCGAACACCAGCCCCGCCGCCAGCCGCTGCATTCGAGCCGTATCCTGTGACACCGGATCGGGAACCTGCACGCGCTGGAGAAAGTCTGCCAAGTCCAGCTTCCCATCGCGCCAGGAGAACAGGCGACGGTCGCCGGACAGCGTATCGATCAGCGAAGCGACGGCCACCGCTGTTTCGGCGTGGTAGATGACCTGATATGAGTCGCGCAGACGGTCCACAAAACGGGCTTCTGCCGCCTGTCGCGCCCGGCGTTCGCATTGATCCAGCAGCGCCAGCCGCTGCTCTGCCAGCGACTGGGTGCGCCGTGCCGTCACTGCCAACACATGCCAGCCCATGGGTGTATGCAGGGGCTCGTGACCGTACTCGCCCACCGGAAGGGCCCAGATGAGATCGGCGATGCCCGGCGGGTACTGACCCCGTCGCAGGAATCCCATGGTGCCGCCCTGGGTGGCGCTGGGGGTGTGGCTAGAACGTGTCCTGGCCAGCTTGCCGAAGGCGCCGCCGCCGTCGAGCAGCCGGATGATCTCCTCCGCCTGCTCCTCGGTGCGCACGAGGATGTGAGCACCCCGGACCTGTGCCCCATGTCCCCATTCTGCGTAGAGCCGGTTGATCGCCTCCTCCGAGGGGACGGGAAGCCTGCCGTATACATCCCGGTCGTAGATCGCCTCGCGCAGCAGCACTGCCTGCAACGAGTCAAGGGTGGCCACGAACCCCGGCTCCCGGTCCAACCCCCGGCGCTCCGCCTCGAGGACGAGCAAGCGGGCGGCGACCAGCGCATCGATGGCGACTTCAAGGTCCGTGAGGCTGCGACCGGCAGCCGTCTCCCCGTCGCCATGGATGGCCCTCACAGCCTGCTCGAGATCTGCCATGGTGACCGCGTAGGGACCGACCTGGGCGATGGTGTGAGCGGGATTGTCTGAACCCGGAACTGCCACCTCCGGGCCGGTGGCGCAGGAAACGGTCCCGAACAGCAGCGCTAGAGCAGAGCATGGCAGCAGCAAAGTGGACCTCACCAGAAAAAGAGGTGGTTGCCAGTCATTCCGGTAAAGCCATCGATCACACACCAGAGCCCCCCGGCGGCGTAGTGACCGAGGATGAGGCCCAGGAAGAAGGGTCTGGTGCGTCGGTACAGAGTGACACCGCCATAACGCAACACGACACTCTTGACGAGCCAGGCGATGAAGATGCTGGGCATGAGGTGGTGGGTCGTCCACATGGCGCTGATCGGAAAAGCGATGGGGTGGATGGGAAACCACAACCAACGCTTCGACGCCAGCGTCATCAGCCACTGAGCGGCGCCCCCCATACCGGCGACACCGAAAAAGTCCCAGCTTGCCGTTGTGGGATTCGTCAGGTGGTGGGCGGTGAACTTGTACGGCGCTGTCGCGGCGCCTTCACCGAAGAACCAGACGCTCAAATTCAGCGCTCCATGTTGGTAGCCCACCAACAGGATCGTCACCGTCGCCGCTGTGGCGGCGGCGACCACTGCAATCAGGATGGCAAAAAACAGCCGTCTTCGGAAGGCTGTGACGTAATGTTCGGTGAGTCGCAGGCCGTTGATGACGGCGGCCATCAACGTCATGCGCATGGCGTCACCCCATGGGAAGGCCATGCCCATGGCGCCCAGGTTGGCATGTCCCAGGGCGCTGGAGCCTACCGATCCGATGGCGGCATCGACGGGGTACAATGGCGCCTTGGTCACCGCCAGTCCCCCTTCTGCAACGATCCGCGTCAGCCCAAACATCACCCCAAGGGTGATCATGACGAGGAACGGGGCGAGCCACCAGCTCATGCCACTCAGATGCAGCCACACACACATGACCACGACAGAACCCAGCAACAAGGCGACGGCCTGCCGATAGGACAGAATCTCGTCGTCGTCATCGATTTCATCGGTGCCTGACACCACCTTGCGCCAGACCAGGCGCAGGTGCTCTCGAGCGACCCATAAGGAGCTGGCGGCCAGGACCATGAGGGCACCAAATCCCTGATACGCCAGATAGGTCGAACCGAGGGCGATGCCTTCTACCCGTTGTGTTCCGGGGATGGCGTAGTGCAGGAGAATGGCTCGTTCCAGGGTCGTGAGCAGTCCCAGAAACCACATACTGAAACCCAGCTTGGTGCTCAGTAGATACCCGAAGCCGACGACGGCATGGCTGATCGACCAGCGCAACTGGAACTTGCCATCCCAGAAGTAGAAATACTTCCAGATCGGCACACCTTCGGGGACCGACGGATAGTAGTTGTGCAGGGCACGCAGTGAGTACTGCAGCAGGGGGAGCAGGATGCCGATCCACGCCGCCGGCGAGCGGAAGAACTCGCTCAGGACATTGGATGACTCCGGTTGACCAGAATCGCCGATCATCGCGATTGGTACCTGCGCCAATGGAAAACTCAGACGCTCGTGTTCGATCCACTGCTTGCGGA
>DPVW01000129.1:17299-17447 GCA_003529325.1 Candidatus Latescibacterota bacterium
TGCTTGCGGACCAGCACCATCATGCAGGTCATGGCGCCATAGGCGGCCAACAGCATCGGCACCCAGCTCAACAATGGTCCCAACCAAGCGTGCCACGGCAGGGATGTGCCCGCAGGCAGGCCCTCGTAGAACCACTTGATCGCCTGTG
>DPVW01000052.1:0-3005 GCA_003529325.1 Candidatus Latescibacterota bacterium
GCCAGATTCACATACTTCGATGTCGTCTCCTGGTTCGTATGACCCAGTATTCATTGTAGGCTGAAGGGGTCACCACCATGGATTTTTTCCCGTCATAGCCTTTTTTCTTGAGTGGTGCTTTAAACGGTCTTGGGGGCTTGGCGGAGGGGGGATCTGCTATTCCGGGCCGGTTCCATTTCCTTCGACTTCACCTAAGGAGATGGAGACCGGGCCGTGGGTAGGATCTGACGGCCCTATTGGTGATTGCGACGGGTGTATCCGTGGGAATCTCATCCCGACACCAAACGACACACACATATCCCCACAACTATGGCCTTTTCCTGCACGTGTCAGTTGGTAGATTTCCTGTATGGGCAAGGAACTGACAGACACGGAGCGGGCCATAATCCAACAGGTCATCCTCGACCGCTGGAATCCGCTCCGGCTGAACAAGAAGATCGCCTCGCACTTCGGCTTGACCATCAACCAGGTCCGCCATATCCGCAGCAAATCAGCCTTCCAGACCGAGTACAAGCGGCAGTTGGCCATCTACCAGCAGGGATGTAGCCATTGATTGAGGAAACTCGCCATGCCCATCCTCACATTGACCCCCGCCGTCCACGGCCCGGTGTGCGTGAGGAGACGAATCCGCCTTTGTTTGCCTGGAAGCCCGAGGCGACGGATGGACCTTTCGTCCTGGAGATTTCGAGAAGTTCGTCTTTCACAGACTCACCCCTGCGCGTAACGGGGCTGGATGATCCGATCTATCTGCCTGAAGTCGCATTGGATGCGGGCGCCTGGTTCTGGAGATGGGGTGCCGGAGGGGACTGGTCCGAGATCTTCGCCTTCGAAATTTCTCAGGAGGCAGTGAGGATCGAGATTCCTCTCGCTTCAAAGTGGATTCCTTTGATGCCTTCGGGACACCCAAGACTCTACGTGACTGAGGAGGGGGTGGATGCCTTCAGATCCCGGTGCACGGGAGATCTGCAGTCGGGGTGCGACGCGCTTCTTGCCAGTGCAAGGACTGTGCTGGCCGAGCCGCATGCGATCGATGAGCCGGAGTTTCTTCCCGATCGTTTCGCGGATTTCGAGGCCTTCTGGAAAATCCACTATCCGACGATGTGGAATACGCGCCGCTTCGTTAAGGGTGCGGAAGCGATGGCGCTCGCCTACATGGCTACAGGTGACACCGCCCTCGGCCGGGCTGCGTGCGAGCGCATGGTGTCGATCAGTGCATGGGATCCTGAAGGTTCGAGTTACCTGGCCCACAACGATGAAGCACATATGTCGGTGATCTGGCACGGGCCTCACGCCTGCGACTGGGTATGGGACCTGTTTACCGATGAAGAACGTGGTCAGGTGATTGATCAGTACAGACAACGTGGCACAATCACCTTTGAACACATGCACGATCAGGGACTGTACGGGATCACACGTTTCGACTCCCACGCGGGTAGGGAGATCGTTTTCCTCGCGAACGTAGCGATCGTCTTTCACGATCACATTCCCGAAGCGACAACATGGCTCGAATGGCTGCGACCGGTACTCTGCGGGAGTTGGCCAAGCTGGTCAGGCAATGATGGGGGGTGGGCGCAGGGCTTGTCCTACGCGCTTCCCTACGTGCAGGTGATGACGATGTTCGCGTCCGCACTCAAGCGCGCCACGGGAATCGATCTCTATAAGAAGCCCTTCTGGAAAAATCACGCACGGTGGCGGTATCTCATGCTGCCAGCCTATGCGGAATGGATGGGATTCGGGGACCATTCCGAGAAGTGGCGAGCATCCTGGGAGATGAACGCCGACGTTATGGAGGTGATTGCGCGAGAAACCGACGCGCCCGGGTTTATGCGGTACGTGGACGACCTTCGCAAGGAGTCGTTGACTCTGACAACCCCGCCGGAGCGCCACATGGCGGGCGTGCTCTCGCAGCTCTTTACCGCCCCACCCCTGCCCAAAGGCGACCGGGGGGGCGCTACAGACGGCAGGATCCTGCACGTGTTCAGCGATGTAGGGTGGGCGGCCATTCGAACCGCTCCTGAGGATCGTGACAAGGATGTAGCCTTCATCTTCCGCTCCTCACCCTACGGATCCATCAGCCACTCCCACGCCAACAACAACGATTTCATTCTTCATGTTGGCAGTCGCGTCATGGCGATGCCGGCCGGGTACTACGCCGGCTATGGGTCCTCCCATCATGGCCACTATGTCTGGCATACGAAGTCGCACAACTGCGTGACCCTCTCTGATGCGCCACAGCTCATGCGCTCGCCGGAATCCACCGGCGAGATCGTGAATGCCTACGAAGACGATGCGATCACGTACATGTGCGGCATCGCGGATGCGAGCTACGCGGATCGGGCAGATCGATGTCGGCGCCATGTCGTGTTCGCCAAGGGGGTCGGCAGCTTTCTCCTGGTTGATGAATTCGCCGGCAAGCCGAATGTCCTGTCCTCCCTCCAGTGGAACCTGCACTCCTGGGAGCCCTACGAAGTGGACGAACGCGAGCGCACATTCAGATGGCGTAGGGCGGAGAGCGCCGTGACAGGCGTGGTCATGTGTCATTCTGAGGGCTTTTTCAGCTTGAGCGAAGGATGGGATCCGCCCCCGATGGATGCCAAGTGGAGCAAAGAGTGGCGCAATCAGTACCACCTCCGATTTACCCCGACCCTGCTGCAGCTTCAGGCAAAAGACGCCGACTCGCGAGCCCGGCACCCCCACGGCTTCATGCCACTTCCGGGAAGAAACCTCGGCGTTGTCCTGCAGACACAACTTCCCGGGCAGACCGTAGAACCTCACGAGCGGAGCCTGGAGAAGGACGGGAGGGAGACGGTCTCGGTTGGTGATACGCGTTTTGTCGTGATACCGACGGGGCAACAGGAGGGTATTGTGGGCGAAGTAAGTGTGGGTGATAGGCGCTATCAGTTTGGTGATGAAGGGCTGGTAGGAACGTAATCTGCACCTGTAGGGGAGCGTCGCTTGGTGGTCGCCCTGAAACAACGACGCACAATCGAACGCAGTCCCAGATA
>DPVW01000052.1:3335-3727 GCA_003529325.1 Candidatus Latescibacterota bacterium
AGTCCGTTGCGCGGTGTGGATCAGCTTGTGTATTGACGCCAGGCTTGCCCCGTCCTTTTTCTTCTTGCTGGATCTAATCTGGAAGTGATCCAACAGGTACTTGATATGCCATTTCCTGTCCTCTTGTGTCAGGTTGGTAAGGTCGGAGAGGCAGTCCCAAAGGCTCAGGATGAGTCGTTCCCTCGCGCTGGCTGCATCGAGGATGCCTCTCGATGAGAGAGTGGAAAGCTGCCACACGGTTTGTCGATTCTTCACCTGTCGTAATGACACTTGGGTGAAGAATGGGTGAAAATGGTCGACAACAGAAAACGGGTTACAAGGGAAACATCCTTGCAACCCGTTGTCCTGCAATATGGTGGGGAGAGCAGGATTCGAACCTGCGAAGGCGAAGC
>DPVW01000052.1:4051-4980 GCA_003529325.1 Candidatus Latescibacterota bacterium
GCAGATTTACAGTCTATCCGGACAAGTGTAGATGGGGTATGGAAGTTAGGGTGCTTTATAGACGGTAAATGATTTGGGCAGAGTTGGTTAGGTATCCATGTATGCACGCCATTGGACACCACCGAACACCCCTGGAAAACCCTCTTTCTGGGTCATGGTTGGGTCATGGAGGGAGGTATCACACCTCGGATGATCGAGGGATACCTATCGCGTCGCCGCGATGACCCCGATAGACCCCTGAGCACCGCGACGAGGAATCGCCATCTGGCCTGCCTCAAGGTTGTCTTCAAAGCTGCTGTGGATTGGAACTTCGCCGCGAGCAACCCGGCAGACCGTGTGAAGATGGAGAGGGAACAACAACAGGTCCCCGATGCACTGACGGATCAGGAGCTTGCACGGCTACTCCAGGAGTTGCCCGATCACATCAGAGCCGTTGCCGCGTTTGCAGTTGATACCGGGATGCGCGCATCCAAGGTGTTCGGACTGACTTGGGCTGATGTGGATATGGAGACACCTTGGGACGATCCGGATGGGAACACCAAGAGGGGATTGATCACAGTACGTGCACCGAAGAACGATGAAGATCGTGTCATTCCAATGACAGACCGGGTTTTCGAAACCCTTGCGGCGATCCGTGAACGGAACGCGGCCTCAAAGACACCAAGTCTCCAGGTGTTTCCCTTCACAGCAGACTTTGTGAACTCTCGGCTGACTCAGGTCGCCGCCGACGTGGGCATTGAGAAGCATGTTACGATGCACATCTTCCGGCATACCTGGGCCACACGTCTGCGGGATCGTGGTGTCCCTTTGGACCGGATCAAGGCTCTCGGCGGATGGAAAACCATGCGCATGGTGGAACGCTATGCGAAGATGCGTGACCCACAGTTGCAGGCTGCAATTGCTGCTCTGAACGGGTAGGCAGTCTTCTA
>DPVW01000353.1:0-1294 GCA_003529325.1 Candidatus Latescibacterota bacterium
AACCAACTTGAGGCCCGCCCGTTAAAAAGAAGCCCGCGACGCTGCTGCGTCGCGGGCTTCCCACTCTCGCCTCATCACGGGCTTCCCACAACCCCCGTCGACCGCCAAACTCACGCCATCATACCTGCAACCGGAACACCCTCAACCCGACAATGGGCGCGCAACGTAACAGCAGCTTGTCCGAGAGGTGCCTGGCTCTCAGTTCGACCTGCTGACATCAAAAGAGAGCCAGTCCCAATGGCGTGCTCTCATGAAGGAACTCGCAAATCTGCCACCGACACTGATTCACGGGGACGTGCATGAAGATCAGTTCTTCGTGCGATCCAGGTCAGAACTGGAGATCACGGGACTGATCGATTGGGGGACGGCGGCGATCGGCAATCCTGTTTTTGACTTCAACTTCGGCGAGTGGGGTGTGGATATCTGGCGTTACCGGACACACTTTCGCCGATTCAGACAGGTGATGTGGGGCGAGTATCTGGCGGCGCGAAACATCAACCTGTCGACGGTGGAAGGATTGCACGTCTTCTACACCTTGCAGGAACTGTATTGTGCAGCCACCCGTGGCAGAGCAAGTCCGGTGTATGGTTCCCGTGAAGAGGAGAAGGAGGCTGTGCTGCATCGATTGTTGGATGTGTCAATGTGATGGCACGGGCCAGTCGGTGCTGAATCCGGTCTGCTGCAGGATTTCGATGCCGCGCTCCAGGTGCAATCCGACGGTGGCAACACCATGTGAGTCATCTCCCGGTGCGCAGAGGACGCCAAGTTCCAACGCCATCTGCAGAATGGACTGGGAGACATAAGGTTCTGTAGCGCCCTTTTCGAAGGCGCGGAGATTAAAGTCCAGGATTGAGCCCAGCTCCTTGATCAATTCGAGATTGCGTCGAATCCGCTCCTTGATTTTCGGTTGTTCCAGGCGCTGACGATAGTCCTTGTCGTGCATGCGGATCAGATCAAAGTGGCCGATGACCTTCGGCCTTAAAGCCGTTATCAACTCGTGCTGCTGGTCGAAGTACTCACAATAAAGCGCGTCGATTCCGCCGACGAGTTCACTGGCCTGAGCGTATTGCTCAGGCGTCCAGTCGATGATGATGTCTCTCACATGATGGATAGAGCCGACGATGTAGTCAGGCTGAAATCGGTTTCGCAGACTCTCGACATGCTGGATATATCCGGTGCAACACTCCGTCTCGAAGCCGATCAGAACACGGATCGAATCTTGATATCTGCTCTGCAATTCGCGTGCGACTGAAAAATATTCGGCAAATCGATGCAGGCGGGATTCGGCGGTGGT
>DPVW01000353.1:1605-4972 GCA_003529325.1 Candidatus Latescibacterota bacterium
GATTCGGCGGTGTGACCCGCCGCTATCTCCTCGGGAGAAAGAAATTCGGTTGAGACAGGAGGGATGTGTTCGGTAATTCCCACCCATTCGAAGCCCCTGGCGGCGTAGGCACCGACCACTTCTTCGAGGCTATCGGCGCCATCGCCGAATTGGGCGGTGTGGCCGCCGTGTACGGATACCAGCGTAGGGGAGGCGGTCTCTGATCCTGTCATATGAAGCGTTCTTCGATGATCCTGTAAGGGGCGGTCGTGTAGGTCCGATAGATGACTCTGCCATCGAATTGCAGCAGGTGTTGCAGGCGCCTGTTATACAAGAGCAAGAGGTTCAAGAGGTTTATGACATGGCGGGGAAATGCTGACTCTGGGACGTCTGGCTCGTTAATGGCACCCGCTGGCATCCTCTCAAGCCTGCCTACGCAGATACTCGATGCTGGCCGTCGCCGCCTCCTCGACACCGACCATCCGGTACACCTTGACCGAAGCGAATCCATCGTAAGCGATGTCGTTTAATGCCCGCAATACCGCCGCAAAGTCGATGTGGCCACTACCCAGGGCGGCGCCATTGCTTTCGCACAGGTGCACATGCCTCAGCTCTGCGCCACAGTCGTGGATGGGCTCCGTCAGTGAGGTTTCCTCTATGTTCATATGGATGGTGTCCACCATCGGCTTGAAGGCAGGTGAACCGACGGCGGCAATCAGTTTGCGCACCTCGGATACGGAATTGTTGAATCCAACCTGCAGATGATTTATCGGCTCGATCACCAATTCCACTCCCAACTTCTCGGCAGACGCCCCCACTCGCTGGAGTCCGTCGACGATACGCCGGTTGGCGACCACTGGATCTGGTTCATCGCTGCGAAGGCCCTGCAGCAGACCGACAACAAGAATCGACTGGAACCGCTGCGCGATCTCGAGACAGTCTATCAGATACTCGACTGCGCCTTGCCGGACACTTTGGTCGGCAGAACTCAGACACAGACCATCGTTGTAGGCCGCTCCCGTCAGAACTGCAGGCACCGTCAAGCCATTGGTGTCGAGCGCCTGTTGCAGACGGTCTGATTGTTCGATCAGTCCAGGGAAGAGATTCAACTCGACCCCCTCATAACCGCAGGATCTCACAAGATCGAAAGTGGGAGACAGATCTCCTGCAAAGATCGCCCTCGTGTCGATGAACATGTAGCTGTAGCGAATCATTGTCCTCATCATAAACACCTTCGGGCGGTTCGCGCCAGCCACCAGTCCCTGCCGCAGACTCGGGTTGTGGTCTCGTTCCGGGTGCTGCTTGTTTAGCACGGCCCTCCTCAGTGCACTCAACCGGAGTGACCCAATGTCTGCAGATCTGCCACAACCACCACCCCGACTCGCATTCTACCACGATGGACGGCATCCCCTCATCTATATGTATGAGCCGCCGATCCAACGGCAGCAGTACGAGCAGGGCGTTGACGAGTTGCTCGGTACACCGGTAGACGCCCTCATGTTCTGTCTCGGAGATGGTCGCACGGTGCTGCACGACACAAAGGTGGGGGAGCTCTGGGGTCACAATGTGGAGCGCTGGCCCCATCTGGTCTTTCGTCGCGCCCATCAGAATGCACAGGCCATGATCGACCGCGGCGAGGACCCACTCATGGTGATCTGCGAGCGGGCGCAGGCGAAGGGGCTGCCCATCTACCCGACACTGCTCGTGCAGCAGGGCAGTGGTGTGCGAGGTGAGGACTGTCGGGGGTCTGACTTCCGTTTCGACAACAAAGCCCTGGAGATTGGGGCCAAGGTTGGTGTCGACGAAAACTGGCCTGGCCACGCATGCCTCGACTTCCTGCACGAGGAAGTCCGGAGTGAGCGTTTCCATCTTATCGAGGAGACCTTGCAGCGGTATCCCGTGGATGGGTTCGAACTGCAACTCAACTACCAGCCGTTCTACTTTCATCCCGATGAGGTCGGCGACGGTCGTGAGGTGATGACGGCGTGGGTGCAGCGGGTGTCCGAGGCACTGCGCAACAGCGGTCGTGGCAGACGCCTGACGGTGCGCGTACCTGTCGGGGTCCAGGGCTGTTACGATATCGGCCTGGATGTAGCAAGCTGGATGCGTCAGGGGCTCGTGGACATCGTCATCGGTCAGACCTTCTCCGGTCCGGAACTCGTGGACTGCAATGCCGATTATCGCGAACTCGTGGCGACGGCAAAGGGTACGGGGACCCACGTGATGGCGACCCTGCAGAGTCTTGTCGATTCAGACCGGCTCGGGCAAGGTACGCCCGAGGTGATCCGCGCTTGTGCCTGCAACTACTGGGACCAGGGCGTGGATGGTCTGTATCTCGGCCACTGGTTCGGCAACTGGCCATATGAAGCGGAGTTCTACGAGAAGTTACGGGAGCTGCCCCATCCGGAGGTGATGGCGGCAAAAGACAAGTACTACTACGTCCCCACCGGGACGGGCAGGTATCCGCAACCCGTACTCGAACCGGGGGCGCGTTGTCCTCTGCCCCTGGCGATCAGCGACGGGGAATCGGTGTCAGCGCCCCTCGTGGTCTCAGACGATCTCGCGCATTGGCAGGAACAAGGGCGAGTGCATGAGGTCATCCTGCGGCTGCGTCTGGAGAATGTGACCGAATCTGATGAACTGCGCTTCCGGCTCAATGGCACAGAGCTGCCGGTGGCCGCCCTGCGCCGCATCAACGAGATGTATCGCATGAATGCGCCCCGGTTTCGCACCGGATCCTGCTACTGGTTCCTATTCCGTCTGACGCCGCCATTCTGGCCCATCATGGGGGAAAACGAGATCGATGTCGAGTTGGTGCACCGAGAGCCGGAGGCGGTGCCTGGAATGAGACTACGGGACGTAGAGTTGGAGATCCGGTATCTCATGGGCAAGGCGTATCATCGAAGCCTGGTCGATTCGGATCTGGGGCCGACCAACGTCGGTGTGAGTTGAGTAGAGGGGGTTAGCTACTCCTCTTCCCAGATGGGCCAGTCCTGTTGCTGAAGCTGTTGCCAGAGTCGGTCGAATGTGTCGCTGCCGTCATCCTCCCATTCGTCGAGCCTTACGCCAGGCGCAAAGGCTTCATCGACACCGAGTTTCATCAGATTCTTTGCCTGCTGCAGATTTCGATAGTAGCTTCGAGCCTACCGGGTAGACTCACCACCGACAGGTGGCGGGGCCACTGTTTGGGGGACAGGGCCGAATATCTGGCGACAGCATCCTCGTCCAATTCAACACCCAGACCGGGGCCCTCCGGCACTTTCATGAAACCCCGCTACATGACGAGTTCTTTGGTGATGAGGTCGTCGACTTTCGTGTGGCTGCACAAGGCGCCCTCAAAATCGCCGGCGCGCAGCATCATGAGATTCCCATCGTATTCGATGCCGCC
>DPVW01000339.1 GCA_003529325.1 Candidatus Latescibacterota bacterium
CGCCGGCGCAGCACGACTTCGACGCGGTGCCGGCCGACGGCAATACGGTCCGGTGCCAGTGCGAAGCGGAGCCAGGCGTCGCTGCTGATCCGGGACACAGCCGTCGGATCCGTTGCCAAGTTGACGGTGTGGGTGCCCGACGCCAGTTCGGCCCCATCCCAGCGGACGACGAGTTCGTCTCCCTCCACCCATTCGTGCAGGTGCAGACGCAATTCCACAGCTGCCGGTGGGTTGCTGGCGAAATCGTCGGCTATACTGAGATCGATGACGGGCCCGCAATCGGTGAGGGTTTGGCGCAGTGGTACCGGTACCTGGCCATGCTCTCGGTCCGGACGGTAGGCGCCGCGCCAGGGGCCTTCGTGCACAAGAAAACGGTGGATCGCCGCGTAGACCCGATCGGTTGTGCTCAGGGTTTTCGTGCTGCCGATCTGGGTGAGCAATTCTCGTCGCTTTTCTGCATCGGCATGCCAGTTGAAGGCGTAGATCCCATCGGCGCCAGCAGCCCAGTAGCGACTGGCAATCGCGCGGGTCCGCAGACGATTCTTCAACTCCGGTTCCTCCGGTCCCACCCACGGATCGGGGAGACCGCCGTCAAAGCCACCGTATACGGCAATCCCATGTGGGCGACAGAGCTCGACGAAAGCGGAGATGTCCAGTGAGGCGTCGGTGCCGGCGGCGCCAGCGGGTATGACGATGTCGCACAGATCCTCTTCGACCCAGGCAGGCAGGTCGTAACCAATCCGGGCGCAACTCTCCAGCGTTCCTGCGACGCGCACGGCCAGATGGAAGGGGCGACCACGCCGTTCGGCGATATCGCGTGTGAGTTGACGAGCGGCACGCTGCAGATCGGTGAGGGCGTAGCGCAGCCGATAGGCTTCGTCGTGGGGCAGGTGGAAAGGATGTCGATGCCAGTCCAGCTCCACACCATCCCAGTCGTAACGTTCGCAGATTTCCCGCAGATGGTCGAGGCGATGACGCCGTACCTCCGGCACGGACATATCCCATGAAAGCGCGAACCACTCGCTCGTTCGGTCGCCGAGAAGCCACTCGGGGTGCTGACGCCGCAGTTCGGTGAGCTCCGTATGATGGAGACTGGCCAGATCGCTGATCTGGGCGCCATCAAAGTGGTTGTCATTCATACGCAACGAGGCATATACGTCGACACCGAGACTGTGGCCATGTTCGATCAGCGCTGCCTGTGGATCTTCACCGCGCTCCGTCATGCGACGGATATTTTCGCTGTGGTGGTAGCTGGCCGCATTTTCGTAGGTGCGGTCATAGAGCGCGCCTACCTGTTCCAATGCATCGGACTGCCAGCGGGTTGTATGTTCGCCCATACACCAGAACAGGGCACCCACCTGGGTGTCAGCCACCGGTGCGTAGGTGATCTCAAGAAACTCTTCGAGGGACTGGCCCGCCGCCGAATATCCATGGGGTGCGCCATCCCAGTTGTAGATAACGCCATAATCAGATGGTTTTGTCATCGCCGTTTACTTGCGGTGAAATAGCTGCAGGGGCACGTCATTCGGACCGCTGAAGAAGGCGAGGCGGATGCCACCGACACCAGCATCGGTTGGCTCCATCGTCAGCTCAACGCCCCGGTCCTTCAGGTCGTGGGCGGCATCGTCGACATCGTCGACCTTGAAGGAAATGTGGTGGAAGCCGAGCTCTGCCTGCATCGTTTTCTGCGGCATCAGTTCAAGGATGACGCCCCCAGCGTCGAGAAAGACGAAGTCTTCGTCGTCCTCGTTGGGAAAGCGTTCGATCTCCTGCAGACCAACGGTCTTCGTGTAGAACTCAACGGCTCCTTCGACGTCGTCGGTGACGACGGCGACCTTGTGGATTGCGCCATTCATAATTGTCCTCCATCGAGTTGGATTGTAGTATCGGCGACCTCGCCGTCGTTGTGTCTCCCCAAAAGGACTGCAGGTACATGAGTCTCGAGCATGAAGTCATCTTCTATACGGATGGACGCCACACGTCCATCTACATCTACGAACCCCCCATGGACCAGCGTCTGTATCAGGCACCCATCGACGAACTCGTCGATCTCGGGATCGATACGATCAGCTACGCCGTCGGTGACTGCCGGGTCCTGCTCTATGACACGAAAGTGGGAGAGCGCTGGGGGCACAACCTCAGGCGGACAAATCACATCATCTGGTATCGGGCCGCCCTTAACGTGGAGCAGTTCGTGGCGGACGGCAACGATCCACTGCAGGTGGTCTGTGACCGAGCCCACGAACTCGGCTTCAATTTCATCCCAAGTCTCCTGCTGGGCATGCAACATCAGGCGCCGGCTGAGGTCAACGACTGCCGCTGTTCGGACTTCTGCTTCGAGCACCCCGAATACCAGGTGGGCCCGGAACCGACAATCCCTGCAGCCCAGTGGGATGACCCGAGTCGTTTCTCCTACGCCATTGCCGAGGTGCGACAGAATCGTCTGGCCGTCGTAGAGGAGTTGTTGACCTATGACACAGATGGAATCGAACTGAACATCTACGACTATGCGCCATTTTTCGCCCGTCGAGAGATCCCCGAGCACACGGAGACATTTACTCGCTTCATCGCAGATGTGAAGGAGCTGTGTGACAAGGCAGCGGTCGAGCAAAACCGCCCGAAGCGACTGCTTGTGCGCGCCGGGGCCAGTCTCGCGGGCTGTAAGTCTCTTGGTATCGATCTGGAACGCATGATTCGGGAGAAAATCGTCGACACCGTGCTCGCCATGCCGCCGCACAAGACGGGCATGATGGAGCAGCACCCGGGGGGAGTCGCCGAGTTGGTGGAAGCGGCGAAGGGCACTGGAGTTAAGATCATCCAGGGCATTTCGACGACGGTGCGCCACGATGCATGGCGTATGGCGACGCGCGAGATGCAGACGGCGCAGGCGGCCA
>DPVW01000213.1 GCA_003529325.1 Candidatus Latescibacterota bacterium
GATCTGCAAGCGCTGGTGCAATGGCTGGACTGGGCCCTCGACGAATTGCGGTCAAGGAGATAGGTAGGGGCTCTCAGACCGCGCTTGCGTCGCAGCGGTGACGACACTCATTTCCGCCGGGTGGAAGCCTTCTTCTTTCTTGGTGTCGCCTTCTTCCTTTTGGGAGACGCCTTTTCCTTTGCTCCCGCCTGTAGCCGGTTGGCGGCCCCGACGGAGCCGATATGCATCGTATCGTATGCCTGCTGCGAGGATTCGAAGGCTCCCTCATGGCTGCTATTGCCATGCCAGTTGAGGTTGGTGGCCATGGGATTGGTGCGCCCCGTCTCGGCCTCTCTTTTGGCGACCCAGTTCTGCAGGCGTTCGCGCAGGGCAGCTGTGACACCCTTCTCTTTGTTCGCCAGGTTCTTCAATTCCAATGGGTCCTGCACAAGATTGTACAGTTCCACCTCAGGCTTGAAGTGGAAGTCGGGCTCCAAGGCGACGATCAATTTCCACTCAGGCGTTCGCCAGCCATGTTTGCGCATCCAGGTGCACTCGGTGATGTAGAAGTCGGAGTAGTTGCTCGCCTTTTTTCCATCCACCAAGGGCAATAACGAGGTGCCATCAAAATCGATCTTCTGCCTTGGCTTGACGCCCATCAACTGCAGCATGGTGGGCACCAGATCCTGATGCAGGGAGGTGCCGGAAACCCGATGGCCAGCGGGAAGCTTTCCGGGGAGCCGCAGAATGAGTGGTACATGCAAGGTATTTTCGTACATGCCGTGATGGTCGAACCAGCAGTCGTGTTCGTACAGGGTTTCGCCATGGTCGCCGTTGAGCACGACGAGGGTGTCGTCGCTCAAACCCAGTTCGTCAATGCGGGTCAGCAGGCGTTGAATGGCGGCATCCATGTAGGCGACGGCGCCGTCGTATTGGGCCGTGACGTAATCGGCGTCGGTGATGCCAGGTGGCATCCAGTCAGCGAAGAAGTCGCAGAAGGGTTTGAAATTCATCACCGGTTCCATGGACTTGTTCTTTGGGTCGAGTTCGTTGCCGGAGTAGAACATGCGCTCGAAGGGAGCCGGTGGTAGGTACGGGGCGTGCGGGTCCATGTGGCGCAGGAACAGACAGAATGGCTTCTTACCTGCTGCAAGTCGCTCCAGTTCGGGCACTGCGACTTCATTTAGTTTCTCCGCCTTGGGGCTGCGGCCCGCAGCAAAACTGCCCCACGCAGGATAGTCGAGATACGTGTCAAAGCCCCGTGAACTCGGATTGCCGGTGAAACCCACGCAACTGGTATCGTATCCGACCTGGCGCAGGATCTCGGGTAGGGTCTGTACGTAGTCGGGCAGCCCACCCCGGTGACGGAGGGCGACGACGTTGGTGGAGAAACAATCCTTGCCCGTCAACATCGAGGCGTAGGCGGAGGTCGTGGGGATGTGTGGGGCGTAGTTGTTCTCAAAGAGCACGCCCTGGCTGGCGAGTCTGTCGATGTGCGGAGTCGTCTGCCGATGGTAGCCGTAGCAACTCATATGGTCGGCGCGCAGGCTGTCGATACCCAGGAGGATGACGTTGAGAGGCTTCTTGGCCATGATTGTCTCGAGTTCGAGTGGAGGTCCTCTTCGATCGGAGGTCCTATTGAAGTCACGTAGGCTACGGGCACGTTCGTCGGCGGTCAAGCAGGCCTTGGTTCCATGCCTTGCACTGCTGGTTTTGAGTGCCTGTGCCGATGCCGATGGCGATGGCGATGGTGGGGATCGCTGGAATCGGGCCGGCATGAAGATCGCCGCCAAGGCTTCTGCCCTACGACATCGTTTCGATGACCAGGCAGAGCCGGACTCAGCACGCCTCGCCGCCGGCCGGGAACTATTGCCGCTGGATGCGGAATTCCTCGCCAGTCGATATCACGAGCAGCCCCTGCTTGTGCGGGCCATCATCGATGCCGCCGTCGCCACCGGTGATACCGCCTGCCTGCCCCTGGTTGCTCGGCTTTTCGTCAGCAGCGATGGCGAGGCACGTATCGATTTCGAGGTCGATCTGATCGCTTTTGGGGCGGCCGCCCACCCTCGCCTCGTCGACATGCTCCGTCATACCGATCGCACCATTGTGGTCGGCGCCGCCGATGCGTTGGCCAAGGGCAGCGCGCTGGCGGCGGTTCCGGAGATTGCCGCCCTTCTCGGGCATGCCGATGGCTGGATTCGTATGGGCGCCGCTCATGCCCTCGGACAACTGCCCTCGGAGAAGGCCACCGAGGCGTTGTTGTCGGCGCTGTCGGACACGACCTACGCCGTCGTCAATGCCGCCCTCGTCGGTCTGGCCAGCCAGCGTGCTGTCGCCGCCTACGAACCGGCGCTGGCCTTACTCATCGACGGCCGACCGGAGGTTCGCAAGCATGCCGCTCACACGCTGGGGCAGCTCGGTATGCCGCAGGCGCGGGAGATCCTCAACAGAGTGAGCCATGAGGATCCTGACAGTGGCGTCCGCTTTATGGCGACCCGGGCCTTGCAGTCGCTGGACGACGCCGACTGAGAGGGTCATGATAGGCGGCAATCAGCCCTCGGCGTGCAGATGGCCGTTGTCACCTGCCCTCGTACGGGCGCTGTTCACGCGCGGCATCGCCTTCGTCTACGTCGTCGCCTTCCTCTCGTTCTGGCGCCAGGCCCACGGTCTGATCGGTTCCCACGGGATCCTGCCGGCGGCAGCCTACCTGGAGGCGGTCGCACTCCAGCTGGGCAGTCTCGATGCCGTGCTGCGACTACCGACACTGTTCTGGTCAAGTGCGGGGGACACGGCCTTGCATGTGCTCAGTGGCGTTGGCGTACTGGCGGCGCTGGGAGGACTCGCCGGGGTCGCACCTGCACTGTGCCTTACAGTCTGTTGGGTGTGTTATCTGTCCATTGTTCATGCCGGTCAGCTGTTTTTTTCCTACCAATGGGATATCCTGCTGCTGGAGGCGGGGTTTCTTGCGATTTTCTGGGCGCCACTGACATGGCGTTGGGGTCTGGTCTGGCCAGGCGCCCCGTCGCTGGTCGTAGTCTGGTTGGGCCGCTGGTTGTTGTTCCGGCTGCTGTGGTCCTCCGGCGTCGTCAAATTGCTCAGCGGCGATCCGACGTGGAGAAATCTGACAGCGACGACATTTCACTATGAAACCCAGCCGCTGCCGCTGTGGATCAGCCACTACGCCCACCACCTGCCGGTTTGGATTCACCATGCCGAAGTAGTACTCGTGTTCGTCATCGAATTCGTGCTGCCCTTCGTCATCTTTGGGCCCCGGCGCTGGCGACTTGTCGCCGCCGCGGGATTTGCCGCCCTGCAGTTCCTCATCGCCGTCACCGGCAACTACGGCTTTTTTAACCTGCTGACCCTCGTTCTGTGTCTGGCGCTGCTCGATACGGGGCGTCGGCACGGCATTGGGAGGATATCGCCTGTACGGACCTGGCCCGCCACGATCGTGGTGCCGCTGGCAATGCTGCTTTTCGTTCTCGGTGCGACCAACCTGGCGGCTACGACGGGAGTCTCTTTGCCGGGAACCAGGTGGCTGTCGCCGATCCAACGATTCGTGACGCCATTGCACCTGTCTAACAGGTATGGCTTGTTCGCCAGCATGACGACGGCGCGTCCCGAAATCGTCGTGGAGGGGAGCGCTGATGGCCGCACGTGGAAGACCTATGAGTTCCACTGGAAAGCGACCGATCCCAACCGACGACCTGGGTTTGTGCCGCTGCACATGCCCCGGCTTGACTGGCAGTTGTGGTTTGCCGCACTCCAAGGGTATGAAGGGGCGCCTTGGTTCGGTCATTTCGCCGCCCGGCTGCTCGAGGGCGAACCCACAGTCACCGAATTGTTGGCGGTAAATCCCTTTGCCGACACGCCACCGCGGTTGCTCAGATCCCGGCTTTTCCAATATCGCTTCAGCAGCCCCGCCCAGCGTGCTGAAGGGGTCTGGTGGACGCGCTCTGACCCACGTCCCTACACACCGGTGTTGTCCCTACGGTCGCCACAAAAGGAATAAGCACCAAAGGCTCTCTTGCCCATTTGGTGGGGGGGGTCGTACCTTCTACGGTCTCCATCTGAAATCAAATACAAATGAGAAGAGACCGAGGATGAAAGCAACCCGTTTCCATCAACACGGTGGGCCTGAGGTCCTGACATACGAAGATGCGCCTGATCCGACGCCAGCAGCCGGTGAGGCAGTCGTACGACTGGAAGCAGTGGGCCTCAATTTTATCGACACCTACCACCGTGAAGGGTTGTACCCTGTCGAGTTGCCATGCACGCCCGGTGTCGAGGGTGCCGGCACAGTTACCGCAGTCGGTGCTGACGTCACGGATGTCGCCATCGGTGATCGGGTCGCCTACGCTGGCGCCATTGGCGCCTATGCCGAAGCGGCGGCAGTGCCTGTTGATCGTCTCGTGCCGCTGCCGGATGGCGTCGATGCGGAATCGGCGTCGGCGGTGATGCTGCAAGGCATGACGGCCCATTATCTGGCGACAGGATCATATCCTCTCAACACCGGGGACACGGCTCTCATCCATGCCGCCGCCGGTGGTGTCGGTCTGCTGTTGGTGCAGATTGCCAAGATGCGGGGTGCCCGGGTCATCGGCACCGTGTCAACCCAAGAGAAGGAGCAACTCGCCCGCGGGGCGGGTGCCGACGAGGTCATCCGCTACACGGAAGTTGATTTCGAGGCCCGCGTACAGGAATTGACGGACAATGCTGGCGTTGAGGTCGTCTTTGATTCAGTGGGCTTAACGACCTTCGATAAGGGACTCAACCTGCTCAAGCCGCGGGGTACGATGGTCCTCTTCGGACAATCCAGCGGTCCAGTACCGCCGGTTGACCCCCAGGTTCTGAGCCAGAAGGGGTCGGTCTTTCTGACGCGGCCGACGTTGGTCCATTACACCTTGACCCGCCAGGATTTGCTGGATCGCGCCGGCGAGGTCCTCGCCTGGGTTGACGCCGGCAAGCTCGATGTCCGTGTGGGGGCCCGTTTCCCTCTGGCGGATACCGCCGACGCCCACCGGGCACTCGAAGGGCGCAAGACGACAGGCAAAGTTCTGCTGCAACCGTAGCACATCAAACTTCGTTCACCGTAGCCGGTACCACCGCAGGAGATTCTGAACATGTCCCATCCGTCGAGCCAGGACTCACCGGCAGACAACTCATCGCAGCCCGATTCACAGGACGCCACGCCGAAGGACACCGTGGCGGACGGGTCGGGCACGCCGGAGACTGTGGCCGAAATTCCCGTGGCCAGCGACGAGACCGTCGCCGATGCCCCTCCGGTGGCACCTACGGCTGATGCTGAAGCACTGACGGACGAGGCTGTGGCAGAACCATCGCCGTCGCCTGCCGCTGCCGAGGCTGCTGCTCCGCCTGCGGAGGTCGCACCGGCCGCGGAGGTTGCCACGCCGGCTGCCGAGGTCGCACCAGCTACCCCGCCTGCCGAGGCTGCTCCGCCTGCGGAGGTCGTCCCGCCTGCTACGCCTGAAGTCGACATGAACGCCCTGCTCGAACAGCAGCCCGCCACCGACAATGGCCTACAGCAGGGCAAGATGGGCGACCAGGTCAGCGGCGTCATCGTGCGCATGGGCGACGAGAACTGTTTCGTTGATTTCGGCGGTCGCAGCGAGGGCCTGATCCGTACCTCGGAACTCAAGGGCGACGATGATCAACTGACTTTCACCGTCGGCGAACCCCTCGAAGCCTTTGTCGTAAGTGACGCCGATGGCGCCGGGGGCGCGGTGATTCTGTCCCGATTCGTCAGTGGCGAAGCGCGGCAGGCGGACACGTTGTACAAGGCCTACAAAGCCGGCGTGCCCATCGAAGGCAAGGTGATGGCCGTCAACAAGTGGGGGATCGGCGTCGATGTCGAGGGGATGCGCGCCTTCTGCCCTGTGTCCCAGGTCGACACGCAGTTCACCCAGGACCTGGAGCAGTACCGCGACAAGAAGATGGACTTCAAAATCATCCGTTTCCGCGACCATGGCCGTAGCATCGTCTTGTCCCGCCGCGCCTTGCTGGAGGCGGAGCAGGAAAAGGAAGCCGTCGGCGTGCGTGAGCAGATCACCGAGGGGGCGAAACTTACTGGTAAGGTGACACGCCTCGAAAACTTTGGTGCTTTCGTCGACGTAGGATCCCGGGTCGAGGGATTGATCCATGTCTCTGAATTCCGTCACGAGCGCGTCAATCATCCTCAGGACGTGGTGAAGCCGGGCGAGGAGGTGACGGTCAAGGTGATCTCCGTCAAAAATCTCGGAGACCGGCGCAAGGAGCGGATCTCGCTGAGCATCAAGGCTCTGGAGAAGGACCCTTGGGACGAAGTCCGCTCACAGTTCCCAGCCGGTGCGGTGACGATGGGCAAGATCGAGGCATTGGAGGAATACGGTGCTTTCGTCGAGTTGGCCCCCAACGTGCGCGGTCTCATCCATGTGTCCGAACTCGCTGACCGTCGTGTCAACCACCCTCGCGACGTCGTTTCCGTCGGCGACGAGGTGAAGATTGTCGTCCTCGAGATCGACAATAAGCGTAAGCGCTTGCGACTGTCGATCCGTCGAGCCGAACAGGTCGAAGGCGAGACGAATCTCAAGGAGTTTTCGGAACGGCAGCGTCAGGAGAAGGAAGCGGAGGGCGCAGCAAACACGAGCATGTTCGAGGCTCTGAAGCGCGCCAAGCTCGTCGAGTGAGGGCGGCGTGACTGAGATCGCGCCACGCAAATACCAGCCCGATTGCTACACAAAGTCCCGTCATGAGCGATAAAAAAGAGCCGGATACGCCCGCCTGGGAACAGCTGCTGTTCGGCGGCGATCGCCCTGGGTATTTTGGGGCGTATGGTGGTGCCTTTCTTCCCGAAATCCTGCGCACCACCCTTGATGAGCTGACCGCCGCCTTCGATCAGGCTCGCAGCGATCCCGCCTTCTGGCAGGCCTACACGCATGCTCTGCGCACGTACTCCTGTCGCCCCACGCCGTTGACCTTGCTGGAGAATCTGTCCGCTGGGATTGGCGGTGGCCGCCGTCTCTATCTAAAG
>DPVW01000372.1:0-5040 GCA_003529325.1 Candidatus Latescibacterota bacterium
ATTTCGCCGAACTCGCACGCGAGTGCTCCATCGCTCCGGACGCCGACGAGGGCGGCTTTCTCGGTCAGTATTTCGGCCCCAGCGATGCCGTCGCGGAACTTGTTATTGCCGCCCACGGTCTGCCCGTAGGCGACTTTACCCATACTCCGGTACGCACGCGAGACGGGTATGAGGTGATCAAGGTCCTCGATGCCACCCCGGTGGCCCTTGTCGATGTGAAGGCCAAGCTGCATCGCGGTATCTACCTTGCCAAATTCGTCGATGAACGGCGTCAGTACGTTGCCGCCTTACAGCAGAAATTCGACGTTGCATTCCCCGCCGCCGGCATCGATGCCCTCGTCGAAGCAGCGACGGCCCACAAGGAAGCCGAAGGAGAGACCGCCGCCCTTGCGGCAATCACCTTCGGTGGCGACCACGTACTCACCGTCGCCGATGTACAGCGTTTCATCGTCGACAATGCACGCCTGAAGGGCGACCCCAACAGCACCGGCGTAATCGAGATTCTGACATCGCGTGTGTTGTCTGATAGCCTTCTCGTGCTCGAAGCGCAGAGCGTAGGATTGGACACAGCCGCAGAATACACGGAGTACCGGGACGGTCTCTATCGACGCATGATCGTCACCTTCCTGCGTAAGCGGAAGGTACTTGAGCAGATCAACGTCTCTGAACAGGATGTGAGACAGGCGTACGAGGACGGCAAAGAGACCTTCAAGAAGGCCGATCAGATGAATGCCCGCGAGATCCTCGTGGCAACCCGCTCCGAGGCCGACGCCGTCGTCAAGAGGCTGGGTCAGGGTGAAGATGCCACTGCTCTGGTCGCTGCACTCAGCCTGCGCCCTGGCGCAGAACGATCCGAGGGCCACGTCCACATCGGCGCCAACGATGCGGACCGTTGGGGTGGACACTTTGACACCGTGTGGAGCGCCACACAAGGCACCACAGTCGGCCCCCTTGAGACACCCGATGGGTTCGTCGTGCTGTTCATCGAGGCCGTGCAGAAAGACCAGTTGCGCTCCTACGAAGACATGCGTCTAGGACTTACTCACCGCCTCAAATTGTCACGCCAATACGCGGCATTTGAGGTATACATCGAAGAGTTGCGCCAACGCTACGCAGAGCGCGTCATCTGGCACGATGACAATATTCAAACCCTCGCCGAACGGCCGCCCTGGGCCGAGGCCACAGAGTAACCTTACGGCGTCACCCCGGATGAGTAGGGTTCGCTCGAGGTCGCTCCAGCCACGGCGTCGGAGACGACGACCTCCGGGTCGAGCAGGACCTGGGTCACCTTGTCAGGCGACGTAATCGCCCGTGCCAGCGCCCGCTCGCTGACCTCGACACGCCCATTGACGAGGACGGGCACGTTGACGGTCTGAATAAAACTGTCGTAGAAGCTGGGGTCCTCTTGTGGTAGCAGGAGAGGACGGTGGAAACGCCCCGCCTCATCGACATAGGTCAGATACGGCCGTGCGAACAAGCCATCCCGCCGCTTGCTGCTGAAAACCAGCCAGCGACTGTTGCTCGACCACGAGTGCCACGAGTCAGCCGCTTCGTCGCTGTTGATCTCGAGGCGTCGATACCCCCCCTGCTGCAGGTCCACCACATACAGATCGCTGCTGGCCAGAAAAATCGGGAAGTTCCCGTGATCCGCCATCGTGCAGACCAGGTAGCGACCATCTGGAGACACCTTCGGCTGCAGGATGCTCATCCCGGCTTCCGCTGCGGAGACGACGGTCTCCAACTCCCCCCACGCACCGCTGTCCACATCGTAACCGATCCGCATCAGGTCGTAACGAACCCCCGCATACTCCTCGATGGGGGTCACCTTGGTGCTGCTGAAATACAGATGGCGGCCATCGGCAGACCATTCCGGCCAGGTCTCGGCGTATTCCTCACTCGCAATAGCGGGCGTCGTGGTTACCATATTTTCGTCGAGGGAGTACACGACGAGTTCCGACGTCGCGTCGAAGACCTCCCTGGTTTCAGCCTTGGGATCGGTATGAAAAAACAAGGTCGCGTTGTTCAGCGAAAAACAGATGTGCTTCCCGGCTGGATGCCACGTGGCATATGTAGCCGGTGAGTAGTGGAAATCGGTGCGCGTGTCGATCGTCTCCACCACGCCGCCACGGGCGACGAGAATCGGCGATCCCGAACCGTTGCGCGTCTCCAGCAACATCGGATCGGGCTTATTTTGATTGAAGGTATGACAGTTGACGCAGGCATTCTCAGCATGGCGATTCTCGAGGATCGGCGTCTCCTCGAAACTACTCAGATCGCGCTGATAGATCCCCATGTGTTTGTACTTGTTGTACAGCGGTTTCAGCAACCGATAGACGAGATGACTGTCGATGCTGTCGCGGGCGACACGATTCGTGATCGGCTCAAACCGCTGCCACAATCCGTCGGCATCACGCGTCCGTATCACGAACTCGATCTGCTCCCCGACGTGCTCTGCCAACAGCCGACGCCAGGCTGACGGCGGGATACGGATATCCGGTGTATCCGAAGTGATCTCGATAGATTCGTCGGCCCCCATGCCCCGGATATCGACGTGATATTCGGTACCCGGCTCGCGCACAAGGAAGTTGAGCGGCGCCAGATTCGGTGGAATCACGACATCGGTATAGTCCGGGTCGATGCGTGGCGGACGTGAGAGTCGCTGCCCTTCAGAATCTGGCGAGTCGATGCCGAAGGTGACACCGATAGCGACGGCGAGTATTGCCAGCGTGGCTACGAGGGCGACGGGTCGTAGCATCATTATTGTATCGTCGGTGTCGCCCGGCTGACGATTGGGACACCGGTCTCAGCGCCGCGATAGAGGTAATAATACCAGAACGTGTCCCGGTGTCCTATGGCAAGATCCTGCCGGGCGGCAACCCGATCGCCGCTGTGGGCCGCCAGCAGTTGGCTGAATTCGGAGTATCGTTTCTGCGTTGAGTTGCTGACTCGTCGCCCAGCCAGAGGCAGTGCGGGCATGGACCCCGTCTGCAGCCGCACCCGGGTCGCCCACAACATCACCGCCTCTTCATAGAGACGCGGGATGGTCATGTCGGGGAAAGCTTTGGGGAAAGTGGCGAGACGATGAATGTTCTGCACGATCTTGTCAGCTTGTGCCGTCTGCAGATAGTGACCCATCAACTGATCGAAGGCGAGCAGATTCGTCGGGTTGTGGTCCAGCAGTTGCCGCATGATATCCTCCGGCGCAAAAAAACCGGGGTAGTCGACATTGACCATCACCTCCCGGACGCGCCGGATCTGGGCGTTACCCTCTTGTCGTGGATCGATCTCCAGGGCGAGGAGGTATTGTTCGGCCCAGAGGCGGTCCAGTGGGGAGCGGACGAGCAGACCCAGATAGACTTTGGCCGCCGCGGGACGCTCTTTGAGCACATTAATCGTCACCAGGCGACGGAGGATCGACGGTCGATCTCCCAACACCTCAAGCGCCTCTTGTAACATGTGCTCCGCTTTGTTGACATACCCCAGATCCAGCAGATTGTCGCCAAGCGCAAGCAGGCGGGATGGCGCCTCTGGAGAGGGCAGAAAGATCGCCGAGTTCTGCAGATGGGGATGGGTGAACAGCTCTTTTGACAGGCGACCTGAGTGACAGAGTGCGAGTTGCACGTTGTACACCGTGAGTACATCATAGGCGGTGAGCTCAGGCACCCGGGCCAATACGTCGCTCCAGTTCTGGAGACGCGCCTGGCGGTCGATCTGCAGCATGGTCCGGTGGTTGATGTCGAATGTACCATGGATCAACAGCCCACCCAACAACAGCAACGTCAACTCGCCCGCTAGCCGATAGCGGGGACGGATGTGTTCCATGATGGGCGGAGCATACCTTACAAGAAGGGTGCTGATTGGCACGAAGGCGTAGAGCAGTATGGCGACAACACCAACACGCGGGGCACCAAGTTGGTAGGCACCATCCAGCGGCAGCAACTGCAGATAGGCGTTGGTCAACGTCCCGGGGTAAATGGTCAACGAGGCGAGCCAGGGAAGCCCACCACCGAAGCCGATCCACGCAAGGCTGGTGACATAACGACGATCTGAAAGTTCGCGAATGCCGCACAACAAAGCGAAGAGCAGCCAGCCTCCACCAGCACTCCAGTAGACGAGAGGCGAGGCCAACACAGCGAACAGTGCGCGATGGACCCCGTGTTGCAGGCGTGTCGAAAATGCCGCCAACGCCAGCGCCACGAACAGCGACAGATCGAAAGCCAGGTCGTAGCGATAGCGGTTGTGCAGCACCAGGAGCAGAACGACTGGCACCAGAGCGACAATATCGGAACGTCGCCCGGTGACGCCACGCACAAACTCACGAGAGCTCAGGCCGATCCCTGCCACGACCAGCGTGATGAGCAAAGCGCCCAGCCAGCCGAACGTATAGGATTGTGCCGCCAGTCGGGCGACATACTCGCTCAAGCCACCTGGAATCTGAAAGAAACCTTCGAAGAAGGACCAGCCACGAAAGAACACCGGCTCCTGAACATGGTAGATCAGATTCGGCTTGATTCGCAGCCAGACATACAGATAGCAGAGGCAGAAGTAAGCGGCGCCTCGGGGGGACCCAAGTCCCCCGAGACCAGGCCAGTGCCGCATTTTGTTCGCTTTCTTGCGTTTGACGATCGGAATCTCGCACCCTCGCGAGTATCTGCGTATTTTACGCTTGCCCATCTCATCCTGCAACTCTCAAAGACACCCCCTTTTACGCATTTTCTACGGAGCCTGGTGGCTGGTTGCATGCCGTTACTGCTGACCGGCGCCGTGGCACAGCCGCTGTTCGATGACGCGGCAACGTTGGTGCCACCCCTTGACGGTGTACGCACAATCGCCGTCGGCGATGTCGACAACGACGGTTGGCCCGATCTGTTCACTACCAGTCACACCGACGGGGGAACGCTGCTGTTGAACGAAGGCGGCGCCAGATGGACAGATCGCAGTCGCAGGATGCCGGCAAACCTCTCCCAAGCGATAGGGGCTGTTTTCGGCGACATGGATGATGATGGCGATCTCGACCTGCTGCTGGCGCAGGTCAGTCGC
>DPVW01000372.1:5374-9930 GCA_003529325.1 Candidatus Latescibacterota bacterium
GCAACTTCCATGAGGACACGATGGCGATTGGTTTGGGTCGAGACGCCAAGGCTATCGCCTTATGGCTCGACGCGGACCGCAACGGCCGGATGGACCTGATCCTCGGCGAAAACAGCGAGACGGGACCGAGACTGCTGCTGATTCTCGGCGTCGGCAGGGGCCAGTTCGATTCGACCGTGATCACATTGGACGACGAATCGGGCGGGACCGCAGCCGCTGCCACCGCCGCGGACATCGATGGTGACGGCTGGCCCGACGTCTGTCTTGCCGTGGCCGGCGGTCCAGATCGGGTGTGGCTGGGGGGCTCCGAGGGGTTTCGTGTCGGCCCCCCTCCGACCTGACATCGGCTATCGGTCCCGCCACCGCTCTGGCGCTGGCCGATATCGACGGCGATGGTGATGTGGACCTGTTCAAGTCGGCTGGCCCTTCTCAGCAGGCCCAGTTGCTGCTCAATGCCGGCAATGGCTCCTTTCACCTAGAACCGGAAAGCCCGGACGAGGCCACGGGAGCAGCTTTCCTCGATCTGCAAAATGATGGCGATCTGGACCTGGTTACAGCGCAACCGACGCTTCTCTATAACAATCGCGGTGACGGCCTCTTGACGCCTTATGACGAGGCCCCGGCGATGCGTGGAGAGACCGTCGTCGTCCTCGACTTTGATCTGGATGGTTCGCAGGACGTGCTGTTCGGCGACCGCTACTCCGGGCTTCACACCTATCACAACCGTGATGGTCAGGACCAGCACCATTTGCGGGTCGTCCCTGTGGGCGACCGCGGTACCCGTGGTGGCATCGGCACCCGCGTCGAAGTGAAGACCGCCAATGACCAACATTGGCGGCAGATCATGGCCGCCGCCAGCGACCGGCAGGGAGAATCTGTCGCTCATTTCGGCCTCGGCTCGGACAGTGCCGAGTTGCTGGTGGTGACGTGGCCTTCATCTCAGGTGGACACCATACGGCGCCCGCAGCTGGACGAGACGATCTACGTGTACGAAGGTCGCACGATCTATACCTACTTCGCGACACTGCCCTCCAGCTTGCACCTGTCGACACCGGACACCTTGATTGCGGGACAAACCACCGAGTTGGAGCTGCTCGTGCGCCCATCCCTCGAGGAAACAAAATCCGGTATCGAGCACGTCGTCGCCGATCTGTCCGCTCTCGGGGGTGACGGGGGCCTGCCACTGACTGCAGTCGGTGTCGGTAACTTTTCCGCATCGCTATCGGCCAGTCGACACTGGTCGGACACCCTTGGATCGAATTGAGTCGATTGCTCGCCGTGCGACCGCCGTGGCCCGCGGCGCAGGACCTGGGACTGATCGGCGACGGTCGGAATACGACATGGCGCACGCAGGAGAAGGGCGCCACATTGTCCATGAACTCCGCGAATGGTGTCACAGTCACCGTCCCTGCCAATGCCGTTGCCCCTAGAACAGACTGGCGCATCGGTCTGCACGCCGACGTTCCTGTCGAGAGCCTTCTATATCGCACTGTGCGTTTCGTCCTTCGCCGCAACGACCCCGATTTGGGAGGCCAGTTGCGGCTATGGGTGAACCACCGTTCGATCGATCTCGTACACGGTTCCTTTGCGTTCGATCCACAGTTGCCGTCACAGAGCGTAGAGATTCCCCTGTCCACACTGGGTCTGGCAGCACCAATCAGTGCCCTTGGATTGTCCGGGACAGTCGAGGAGAGCCTGGAGATCGATGATCTTCGTCTCGTCGCTGACACACAGGGGCCGACTGTTGTCGAGACGTCGCACCGGACACCCACAGCAGTGGTGCTACACGACGTCTATCCGAATCCAGCGAATTCCACCTTCGTCATGCCCTTCGACCTGGCCACATCCGGACCCGTCGAATTGACCCTCTATGACCTTGCGGGGCAGCGCTTGGCAGTGCTGCCATCTGCGACTCGACCTGCCGGTCACCACACCGTAACCTACGGATGGTCGCCTCGCAGATGGGAGCGCCGCCGCAACCGGTGTATACCTCATGCAGCTGCAAGCCGCAGGACATCAACGTAGTCAGAAATTCACCTTGATCCGCTAGAAAAGGAAAGTGTGTGAATGTCCATGGATGATCACCGCGAGCAGTACACCATGCCCTTCGAGCGAGATGGTTTTCTCATCCTTGAGAACCACCTGGAGGAAACAACCGTCGAGCAAATTCTACGAATCTGGCGCGCCGATCCGACGTTGGCCGAGGATGTGAAGGAAAACTCGAACTTCAAGGGCGAGGAGGGCGTCGGCACACGACTCGCATATCGGCCCCGCCTTGGGGAAGATGCCTATGGCGCCCTCGCTCGCAGTGCCCGGATCATAGAACCCATGGAGCACATCTTCGATTCGTCGATCCAACACTACTACACGCTCAACATGCAGAAAGACCCCGGCACGGGCGGCTGGGAATACCACCAGGACTACGGCTACCATTACAAGGAATTCTTCTATCCCGACTTCGTCAGTGTCATGGTCGCCCTCGACCCGGCAACGCGTGACAATGGTTGCCTGCGTGTCGTGCGTGGCTCGCACCGGCTGGGACGCCTCGAACACGAACCCTTCGGCTCGCAGAAAATCGCCAATCGCGAGCGCGTCGCCCTCGCCCTCGAGGAGATGGAAGAGGTGCACTGTGAGATGAGTGCCGGATCGGTGCTCTATTTCCACGGCAATATCCTGCACGGCTCCAACGCCAATCTGGGCAACACCTCACGTTGGTGTCTGATCTTTTCGTACGTACCCTCGACGAATCGCTGGGTCCTGCCCCAGGCATCACAACTGACTTCTATCGACATGCTTGACGATGCTGCCCTTGCAGCATCCCTGACGGCACACGAAGAACTGCTCTCGAAAGGCGCATGATGAAACTGGCCTACAGCACCTATGCCCTGCAAACCGAAGATCCCGTTGAGGCCATCGGTCGGGTTCGATCGATCGGCTACGAAGGCATGGAACTCAACGTCGGTGGGGACTGGCCCACAGCGCCGGAAAAATTGGACGGCGACGCCCGTCAACGGTTGCGGGATGCCTACAGGGCGGCCGGTTTTCCGGCACCGGTGCTGATGAATCTCATCGGACTCTGTGGCAGAGATGAGGACACGACGGCGAAACAGCTCACCCTTGCCAATACCTGCAAACTGGCGTCAGACCTCGACTTTGATGGCGGACTTCGTGTCGTGACCACGACGCTGGGCAGAAATGGCGGCGACTGGGATACGTGCCGTGATCATGTCGCCGAGGCGTTGGTGCCGTATGCGATGATCGCCGAAGATCATGGTGTCACCCTCGCGATCGAGGCGCACGTCGGCCAGGAGCTCGATTCTCCCGAGAAAGCGGTGTGGCTCGTGGAGCGTGTCGGTCGAGCCTCGGTGCGACTCAACTTCGACCACAGCCACTTTCACGTTCTGAACATGGATCTGCGACATTGCGCCGAGTTGTGCACACCATACGCCGTGCACACACACATCAAGGATGGCGCCATGGTCGATGGCAAGGTGCAATTCGAACTACCGGGGGAGGGCACTCTCGACCTGGTCGATTACTTCCGTGTCCTGGCCGACGTCGGCCTGGATCTGCCGATTACCGCGGAGGTGAGTGGCCAGTTCTGGAAGCGTGACGACTTCGACCCGTGGGCGACAGCGCAACGCTGTTACGATCTGATGAGCAAGGCCAGGGCCTCAGCCTGAGGGGAGGGCCTTACTATGGCGCCAGTTCCGTCGCCAGAAAGGCATCGACGTCGGCCCAGAATCGTTCGAAATCGACGGGGCATTCGTCGTGGCGGGCGTCGTAGGTGACGAGTCTTCCCCGCCTCGCCGCCTGCAGGTTGCGCTGGGCGTGCGCTGGTGGAATCAGTTCGTCCCGCGTGCCGTGGGCGATGAGCACGGGACCATCGAACTCTCTTAACACGCCCTCGTTGTCGTAGCGCTCCGACGCCAGTACCGCCGGCGCCAGGTAGCGTCGAGAGAGACTGGGCAGATCGGCGAAGGTGGACACGAGCACAAGAGCCTGCAACGTGCGTTGCGCCGCCAACGCGCAGATCGCGCCGCCACCCAGGGAACGTCCCATACCGAGGATGCCGTCGGCGTCGATGTCGGCCCGCGCAGCCAGACTGTCATAGGCGGTAACGAATGTCTCGGTCACACTGGCCATCGTCGGGTTGCCTGCCGAATCACCGTATCCTGGGTATTCGACGAGGAGCACAGCATAACCACGGTCGCGGAAACGAAGAAATCCATCGGGGATCGAGTCGATGAGTTCCGCATTTCCATGCCCGATGATGACCACTGGGACGGGGTTTGACGTATCCCCCGTATGGGGCTTCAACAGCCACGCCTCGACCCGGCCGAATTCGCACGCCAACCACAGGATTTCTCGGTCGGCTCGATCCAGTGCCAATGGTGGCCGCTCGCGGATACGCGTACCAGGATAGACCATCGAACGTTGAGCGACGTACAACAGCACCAGCCAGGCGACATAGAGACCGGCGAGGCTACACAACCACGGGATGGCGGCTATGATCTTCGCCGGCATCATCGGTCGCAGACGATCATCATCGGCCG
>DPVW01000225.1:0-5475 GCA_003529325.1 Candidatus Latescibacterota bacterium
ACCGACATTTTATCAACCCACATCAGAGCGCCTGTCCTGGCTTGCACGGCGCGGGTCGAGCCGATATTCTTTGCCGTGTAGACCAACAACCTACAGACGAAGAGATCCACCATTCAGATCCTCGATTCTGTCGAAATTGTCCCAGGGCGTGTGCGCCATGCTCTGTTCGACTTCGATGGTACCTTGTCGTTGTTGCGCGCCGGTTGGCAACAGGTGATGGAGTCGTACTTCTGCGACACTCTCGCCGCCGCCGTACCGACGACGCCACGATGTGAACATGTACAGGTCTGCCGCGAATTTATCACCCGGCTCACCGGGCAACAGACGATCTTCCAGGCCCTCGAACTCGAGCAACACATTCGCGCCGCCGGTGCCACGCCGTTGCCGGCGCACCAATACAAGGCCGAATTTCTGCGTCGGCTGCACGCAAGCATCGACCACAGACTTGAGGCGCTACGCGTGGGCCGGTTGCCACCGACGGATTTTCTCATACCGGGAAGCGTCGAGCTGTTGCAGGCACTGGGTGCCGCCCAAATCACCTGCTATCTGGCGAGCGGCACGGATCTGGCGAATGTCATTGAAGAAACAGAGTTGCTCGGACTCACGCCTTTCTTTTCCGACGATGAGGGAGGGGCGCCACGCATTCACGGCGCCCTGGAGGACTATCACAATTTCTCCAAGCGCATGGTGATCGAGCAGATCATCGCCGACAATGGTCTGTCTGGCCCCGAACTCGTCGCCTTCGGGGATGGGTTCGTTGAGATCGAAGAGACGCGACGTGTCGGTGGCATTGCGGTGGCCATCGCCAGTCGCGAGGATCGCGGCAGTGGTTGCGATCCCTGGAAGGCGCGCCGATTGCGCCAGGTGGGGGCAAACCTGCTGGTCAATGACTGGCGAGATCCAGCCGACCTTCTGCGGCAGCTGGGGATCTCGTGAGACAGCGACTGCCAAAGCGCCGTCTCGACGACCTGCTCCGTCACTTCCGCCAGCTTCACGTAGCTGTCATCGGTGACTTCTTCCTCGACGCCTACTATGACTGCGACGCAGGCCTGAACGAGTCCTCGCTGGAAACGGGACGCAACTGTTATCAAGTCGTGCGCACACGCCGCCAGGCAGGGGCGGCGGGCACGGTGGCGGCCAACCTCGTCGCCCTCGGGGTCGGCTCCGTCAGCGCCATCGGTTTCTGTGGCGAAGACGGCGAGGGCTGGGAACTGCGACGGGCGATGACGGATCTGGGTTTGCAGCAGGAGGGATTCCTGTCTGTCGCCGATCGTTTTACCCCGACCTATGCCAAGCCCTGCTACGTGGAACAGGACGGTCGTGGCTGGCGCGTGTGCGAAGAACTCGAGCGCATCGACATCAAGAATCGTCAGCCCACCCCTCGTGCATTGCAGGACCATCTCGCCACAGCCCTGGACGCCGGGATAGAGAGCTGGGACGCTGTCATCGTCGTCGACCAGGTCAGTGAAGCCACGTGCGGCGTCGTGACACCCCGCATCCGGCGCCAGCTGCGACAGCTCAGCCTCAGCCACCCTCGTACGCTTTTTCTCGTCGATTCACGGCAACGCATCGATCGATTTTTCGGGCTGCCAATCAAACCCAACCACCATGAAGCCGCCACCGCCCTCGGCACCCGGCCAGCGCGCTCGGTGCGTGCCGCCAAGGCGCAGGCGCAGCGTCTCTCCGGCCGCACACAACGACCGGTCTTTCTAACACTGTCGGAGCGCGGCATGGTGGTCTGTGCGGATGGGGAATCGTCGCACGTGCCCGGTTTCGCCGTGGTCGATCGCCCTGTGGATCCGGTGGGTGCAGGTGACTCAACCACTGCGGCCCTGGTCTGCAGCCTGGCCGCTGGTGCGTCACGGCTGGAAGCGGCCACCATTGCCAACCTCGTCGGCTCTGTCACCGTACAACAGATTGGCACCACGGGCGCCGCCACACCAGCGCTGGTGCGCCGCCGTTGGAAGGAGATCGCCCATGGCGTATCGCCGTCTTGATACAGGATCGGTGCGCGTGCAACCCCTCGCAATGCGCACGAGCAAACACGCACTGGCCGACATTCTCATAGACCCGGATGCCCCGGCGCCAGAGGCGGGCGCCATGGCCCCCGTCCTCGACCGTGTCGTGGCGGCGATCCAGGACGCCCGCGATCGTGACGCCGCCGTGATCCTGTGTTATGGCGCTCACCTGGTGAAGAATGGTCTCGCCCCTGTCGTCAGCCGTCTGTTGGCAGGGGGCTGGATCACCCACCTGGCGACAAATGGCGCCGGTGTCATCCACGACTGGGAATATGCCTACGGCGGACGCTCGGAAGAGGACGTACAGGCGAATGTCGCCCACGGCACCTTTGGCGCCTGGGACGAAACCGGAAGATTCACGCAGCTGGCCTTGCTCGGAGGCGCCGTCGACGGCATGGGATACGGCGAAAGTCTGGGTCGCTTCATCTGCGAAGAGGGCTGCAGCCTCCCCGACCTGAAGGTTTTACAACAAGAGGTGGCCGCCTGGGCGAGCGCGCCGGACGCTGATGAAAGTGTGCCGGCGCGAGCCGAGCTGCTGCGCGCCATGTCAGCCTTCGACTGGACGGCGGGCTGGCAGGCCGTGCCCCACCCGCACCGCGGCCATAGCTTGACGGCAGCCGCCTGGAAACAGCGTGTACCACTGACGGTGCATCCCGGAATCGGTTACGACATCGTCTTCGTTCACCCCATGGCGCAGGGCTCCGTGTTGGGTCGGGCTGGGGGCATCGACTTCGGTGTTTTCGCCCACGCCGTAAGTGGTTTGCAGGGGGGGGTCCTGCTGTCTGTGGGATCGGCGGTGATGGCACCGCAGATTTTCGAGAAGGCGGCATCCGTCGCCAACAATCTGCGCCTGCAGCAGGACTTGGAAAGGATCTCCCCCTTTGTCGCCGTCAACGACTTGGCGCCGATGGACTGGGATTGGTCCGTGGGCGAACCCCCAATGGACAATCCCGCCTACTATCTGCGCTTCTGTAAAAGTTTTCACCGCATCGCCACCGAGCTGGTCTACGCCGCCGGCGACAACCGGGTATTCCTGGGCGGGCTCTGGGAGCGGCTGCGTTGAACCCTCCAGTTAGGGGCTACTGAGCGGCGGCTTCGATCGATTCGGCGTACAAGGCGACCACCTGCTTGGGCACAACTTTGCGCAGACCGCGAGTCAGGGTACCATCCTCCTCGCTCAGAGCTTTCGGCAAGACGAGTATGCGTACCGGACGCTCGTGTCCCGACAACCCCGCCAGGTCTGCTTCTACCACCAGCTGTTGGCGAATGCGTCCATGCACCGGTTCGAATGTGCGCAACCCCTCGTCGTCGCCATCTACCACTGCCGGCAACTCCCCAAGATCGGTCTGCCGCGCTGCCTCCTCGACATCGACGGTGACGATGACGACGAGATGGCTCCAGGCCTGCTTGCCGGTGATGAGCAGGTGCTCGACTAAGGGGGCGCGGGAATAGATCGTTTCGAGCAATTCTGGGTTGACGAATTCGCCATTGCCGAGCTTGAATTGTCGTCCTACACGACCCCGGAAGGTCAGAAAACCCTCAGCATCCATGCTGAACAAATCTCCGGTACGATACCACAGGCGCCCCGCCTCCTCTGGATCTTCGACCAATACCCGCGCTGTCTGCTCTGCATCGCCCAAGTATCCGCGCATCACATTGGGGCCACTCACCCAAAGCTCCCCTACTGCCCCCTCCTCGGTGCGATAGTCATCGCGATCTACTTCTGCCCTGGCCACCTCCACGCCATCTTCGCGCACGAGACGGATGTCGAACAGTGGCCGCCCCACGGTCCCGACCTTGCAACCTTCGAGATGGTTGGCCGCGATCAGGGGCGCGCACTCCGTTACACCATAACCCTCGAAGGCATGGATTCCGAGCACGTCCTGAAAAAAGGCCAACGCATCCGGATCCGCCTTGGCGGAGCCGACAACGAGCAGACTCAACTGACTGCCGACCCGCTTGCTGAGTTGATCTTTGATCGCACCAACAACTCGGCCTCCCACGGTCTTGTCCACAAGATGATCCACCACCCCCCCCTGGTTGCGCGAGAGCTTGGAACGGGCCCGCACGGCGCGATCCACAAGGCGACCCTTGAAGCCACCCGCGTCGATCTCCTTACGCACGTTAGCGAAGACCTTATCCAGCACGAGTGGCACGGTGAGGAAGCCATCCGGCTCCGAGAGGCGGATGTCGGCCAGGACACGATCCGGAGAACGCGCCAGGTCGAGAGTCCAGCCCTTGGCGAGGGGGTAGTAGATATTGAGGATGCCCATCGCGTGGTAATCGGGAGCAGACTTGAAGAAACGAAAGTCCTCGGCAGGACTGATCTTGTCCCACACGGAGCGCACATTGGCAACGATGTTGCCATGGGTCTGCACCACCCCCTTGGGGAGCCCGGACGATCCAGAGGTGTAGAGAATTTTCGATTCATCCTCGGCGCTGACCTGCACCTGAGAGGTGGTTCCATTCCCACCCCCGGCCACCAGCTCCGCCCAGCCGGTGCCCTCCCCCTCTGTGCCCTCCGTACGGATGATCTGTGGCGACTGGGACAATGCGGGACGGATCAACCGATACTGCTCAAGTCCCTTGTCATCGACGATCAGACAGACGACGGCTGACTGTGAGATGTTATGTACGAGAATCTCAGTCGAGGATTTGTGGCAGAGCGGCACCGCCGTCAGACCGGCGCGATCGGCAGCCAGAAATGCGAGGATCGGTTCGTACCCACCATCGGTGAGAATGCCGATGCGCTGCCCCTTGCACAGTCCGAGTGCTGCCAGACCGGCGACGAGTCGGTCTCGCTGTTGGTGCAGATCGGCATAGGTGCATGGCACGTAACCGAGGCCGTCCGGGCCGCGCTCGAGCCGGCGCACGGCCGCCTTGTCCGCATGGCGCTCGAAGCTTTCTTCGAGCAGATCGTTGAGCGTTTCCATGTTGCCCTCGGTTGTTCCTGTGTAAGGTTGCGCGGCAGCTGGTATAGTAGCCGCAACCCCCGGGGTCGGCAATGGCACCCCCAGGCTTGCGCAAGGTGTTGTTTTCTTGTTACGTAGAACTGACTTTGAAGCGCTTCAAGGAAGCGATCAGAACTGGGCACTTGAGATATACGGAATGCCTGCCTTAGTTCTTTGTTAGGAACCTTTCTTGCCCCTTTGTGTGGTTGCCCAGTCGAAAAATCATGGCTGACGAAAATCCCTCCGCCAAGCAGAAACAGTCGATGCCCGTCACCGTAAAACGGGTAGCCAAGATTGCCGAATTGGAACGCAATCAAAAGGAAGAACTCGAGGAGATCGCCGAGTTGCAGCGGAAGCTGGCGCTGAAAACAACGGTCGATGTGGTCAGTGACCTGTTCGCCGGTGTCGAGATCCGTATCGGCGAGCAGACCGAACTGATCCGCGAAGATTGCGATCGATGCAGTTACAAGCTTATTATCGACGAAGACGAACAGAAGATCCAACAG
>DPVW01000225.1:5881-10799 GCA_003529325.1 Candidatus Latescibacterota bacterium
CCCGGATCCGTCCCATGCGTCACGTTGTCTATCTACTCGGCTTGAGCCTTGGCTCGATATCGATTGTTGCTGCGCAGGACGCTGGGTCGGGCGCACGGTATGGCGCAGCGGATCGACAGAAGATGAGCCCGCAATACAGTGCCAGTATGGGTTCGGTAACCGTTCAGGACCGCCAACTCTATCGGTTGAGCTTGCGTCCGGAAATCCCTTTGGGCAAACTCGCCGTCGCTTTCGACATCGAACTTTTTGTTGGCGAGGACGGTGACTTTCAGAGCCGTGGTTGGTCTTTCGCGACCACAGCGGAAACCTTCGACACCTTCCTGCGCAAAATTTACTACGTGCGATACGGTAAGCCTGGTGACCCTGTCTTTGTTCGTGTCGGCGCGCTCGATCGCGTCACACTCGGTTACGGTCTGATCATGGACCGCTATCGCAACACGCTGCAGTATCCGGGTGTCAAGAACACGGGAATCCGTTTCCAACTGGAGCAGATGGGGGGCAGCAACTTCGGCCTGGAGGGCATGGTCAGCAACTTTCAGGATCTCGAAGAAGGGGGCGCACTGGTCGGGCTTCGGCTGTTCAATCGGCCCATGCCGAAACTGGAAGTGGGTCTGACATACGTCGTCGATCTCGATCAATACGCGGGCCTGCTGGACCGTGACGGGGATGGCTTCCCCGACGATGTCGATGCCTTCCCGGATGATGAGGATCTGGCCCTGGACAATGACGGCGATGGCGTGTCGGACGACTTCGATGCTGACGATGACAACGATGGGGTGATCGACATCGATGACGGCAGCGGCCTGCCACTCAGGATCAGACAGGGTTTGGCCGACTTAGAAGGAGATGACTTTGCCGTCGATCGGGATGTCCGTCGACGCACCCCCTTCAACAAGACCCGGGTCGGCTCCGACCCCTTTGGCATTTTGGGCCTCGACTTCGGCTATCGCTTGTTGGAGAACGAACAACTGAGTCTGATGATCTACGGTCAGATGGCAGTGATGATTGACGACGACGACGAACTCAGCCCCGCCGCTGCCGACTCACAGGGCGTCGCACAGGGCAATCGCCAAGCCGAAGGATTCGGCGTGATGGTCCCTGGAATCTGGGCGAAGATCGGTCCCTTCGACGCCCGTCTCGAGTACCGCCACTTCCAGGACGATTTTGACGCCGGTTACTTCGACAATCTGTACGACTTGGACCGCGCCCGCCTCGATGCCGCAACCGGTCGAGCCCAGCCGAAGGACGCGCGTCTGGGACGCGGTGAGAGTCTCGATGGTGTCTACGGGCGATTGGTAACGGATCTTTTTGGTCTGGCCCAGGGGGGCGCCGATTACCAGCACATGGTCGGCGCCGACGAACCGATGCGCCAACTCCACGCCGAAGCGGATCTGTCACCGCAATTGTTGGCGGTGGTGCCACGATTGCGGCGGGCCAGCGTCTACTACCAGAAGAACAACATTGGCACCAGCCTCGACGGCGATGGCACGCCGAACTCGGAGGACGGATTCTTCGAGTCTACGGAGGACACATTCTACGGCTATGACGTCGGTTTTGAAATGGCCGGTGGCGTCGCCGTCGTCTGGGACACCCGCTTTCTGTTCGTCCGTGCCGCCGATGGCCGACTCGATCGTCGCAAGGTGATGTCTATCGAGACCGTGTTCAGCTTTTGAAGATCACAGATGTCACCGCCCACGTTCTGCGTCTGCCCGAGGTAACGGCGGACTGCGACGGCACCCAGGACACCTGCCTGATCCGCATCGACACCGACGAGGGGTTCACCGGCTGGGGCGAGGTCGATTCGGCGCCGACTGTGGTTGCCGCCATCATCGAGGCCCCCCTGTCCCACCAGATCGCCAACGGCCTGGCCAATGCCCTTGTCGGCTTGGACCCCATGGCCCTGGATGTATGCATGGCGGCCATGGCACAAGCCGCCAACTATTACGGTCGCACCGGCGCGGGGTCGCATGCCATGGCGGGCGTCAACATCGCCTTGTGGGACATCGCCGGGAAGGCCAATGACCGCCCCATCTACGAGTTGCTCGGCGGGCCCCACAAGAAACGTTTTCGCGCCTACTGCTCCATCCTCTTCGGCGACACGCCGGAGGCCACCTACGAACTTGCCCGCAAGCACGCGGACCTGGGATTTACGGCGATCAAGTTCGGTTGGGGTCCCATGGGCCAGAACGAATCCCTGGACGTGGCACTGGTGCGCGAGGCCAGGCGTGGCGCTGGAATTGACGTCGACATTCTCGTCGACGCGGGACAGGTGTGGGATTGGAAGACGGCGCTGACGAGGGCGCGGCAATTTCAGGAGTTCAACATTTTCTGGCTGGAAGAGCCCCTGCATCCCGAGGACGTTGCCGGATATGGACTCCTGAGCGATGCCAGTCCCGTGCCGATCGCTGCTGGCGAAGCCGAATCTCGCTACGTTGACTTTGAACGACTGATGCGAGAGGGTCGCCTCGATTGGATTCAGCCCGATCCCGGTCGCTGTGGCATCAGCACGATGGTCGAGGTAGGACGACTCGCACACCGAATGCACACCCGCGTCGTCAACCACAGCTTCAAGAGTGGCATCACGATCTCTGCCTCTTTGCACGCCTTGGCCGCCGTGCCCCATGGCGAGATCTTCGAATTTTGCATGGCTGATTCACCGCTGCGCCACGAATTGACCCGGGAGCGGTTCGACATTGACGATGAGGGCTTCGTCCACGTCCCCGAAGGCCCCGGCCTCGGTGTCACAATTGAGCAGGACACGATCGCGAAGTATCGGGTCGGCTAGTCGCTAGCTTCATGATACAGACTTCCGGGACTCCCATGCTCATCGTCGATGGCCATCTCGATCTCGCCTTCAACGCGCTGCACAATCGGCGCGATCTCACGCAGAACGTGCAGACCCTGCGCGAGCGGGAGGATATCTACCGCGACGGTGTAGGACCGCAGAACGCGCATCCCGATGCGATGGGCAAAGAAGCGAGCGTCGGCGATGTGGGCGTCGCGACCGTTGCCTTACCCGAACTGCGAGCCGCACAGGTGGGGGTCGTCATGTCGACGATCATGGCCCGCGTGCAGATGCCGACAGGTTTTCTCTCCGACGGCACACGCACGCAGGCGGCTGCCCATGCCATCGGCCAGTCGCACCTGCACTACTACAAGGCCTTAGAGCGTGCCGGCGAGCTCAGATTCATTCGGACCTGCAGCGATCTCGAAACTGCCGTCACCGCCTGGCACAGCCCCGCCCTTGACGAGGGCCTGCGACAGGCCACACCCATCGGACTCGTGCTCAGCATGGAGAGCGCCGACCCCATTCTGGGACCAGATGACGTTTCCGCCTGGTATGCGGCCGGTTTGCGTTCCGTAAGCCTCACCCACTTCGGCAGCAATACCTGGGGCCACGGGACCGGCACGAAGGGGGGACTGTATGCCTGCGCCTACCCCCTGCTCGACGCCCTGCGCGCCAGCGGCATTGCCCTGGATGTAAGCCATGCGGCGGATCTCGCCTTCTGGCAACTGCTCGATTATTGGGATGGCCCCGTGCATGCCAGCCATTGCATGTGTCGCGCCCTGGTCCCGGGGCAGCGCCACCTGTCCGACGATATGATCAAGGCGGTCACCGAACGTGGGGGTGTCATCGGCATGGTCTTGGCGGAGCCCATGTTGAACCCCGATATCAACTTTGACGACCTGTCCAATGCCCCCGCCCATTCAACACGCCCCATGGCGGCCATCGGCGATCATATCGATCACATCTGCCAGCTCACCGGCAGCATCGACCACGTCGCCCTGGGATCCGATCTCGACGGCGGCTTCGGCCGCGAGTGGGCGCCCGTCGACTATGACACCGTCGCCGATTTGCAGAAACTGCCGGGGCTGCTCGAGCGACGTGGCTTCAGCAGCGATGATGTCGCCGCGATCATGCACGGCAATCTGCTCACCTTCCTGCGTCGGATACTCCCCTGATGGAGAGCCTGCCCCTCATCGTTGACAGCCACCTCGATCTCGGCTTCAGCGCGCTGCAGATCAACCGCGATCTGACCTTACCCGCAGCCTCGGTGCGGGTGCAGGATACCGTGGATACCCAGCAGAATTACGGCAGTTGTACCGTGACTTTGCCCGAGTTACGCAGCGGACGGGTCGGCATTGTCTGTGGCACGGTGATGTCCCGCCTCGATCCCGATGACCGAGTTACGCGCACCGGGATGTACCATCAGCAACAATGCCACGGGGTCGGCAGAGGGCATCTGGCCTACTACCAGGCCCTCGAACGGGCCGGTCATATCAGGATCCTGCACGAATGCAGTGAACTGGATGAATTGGCTACCCTCTGGCAACGCGCCGAGGTCAGCGCAGATGGCCTGATGGGACCGCCAATTGGTCTCGTGTTGTCCATGGAGAGTGCCGATCCGATTCTTGATCCCGATCAGGTGCCGGAGTGGCACTCTCTCGGCCTGCGCATGGTCAGCCTGTCACACTACGGCACCAGCACCTACTCCCATGGCACCGCAACCGAAGGGGGATTGCTGCCACCTGCCGAGCCGCTTCTGAAGGCATTGCGGGCGGCGGGTATCCTGGTAGACGTCACGCACCTGACCGACCAGGCGCACTGGGAATTGATGGATATCTATGACGGTCCGGTCTGCGCCAGCCATCACAATTGCCGCACCCTGACGCCGGGGCAACGGCAGCTGACGGATGACATGATTCGCTCCATTGCCGAGCGTGACGGAGTCATCGGCACCGCCTTTGACAGCTGGATGCTCGACCCGGGTTGGCAGCGCAGTCTACTCGCCTGCGAGCAACAATCGGGTGCCACCCTGGAGACGGTGGTCGATCATATCGATCACATTGCCCAACTCACCGGTACCAGTCGGCATTGTGGCATCGGCACCGACCTGGATGGCGGCTTCGGCACCGA
>DPVW01000322.1 GCA_003529325.1 Candidatus Latescibacterota bacterium
GGCGGGGGGAGTCGAACCCCCGTCTTGCTCGAGCTACAGCATAGCGTCTACATGTATAGTCGGATTTGGGCCCGACAACCCTTTCCGGGACTCACTCGAAGGCTCGCCATAATCCGGATTTAGCCATGGGACCCCTGTTGCGGACCCGAACCCAGGCCCGTTGGCTCGGCCGCGCCCTTGTAAGTGTCGTACTAGCGGATACCAGGACTATCTCTCCGCGTTCCTATCGCTGTGTTTAAGCAGCGAGGAGCATAGGTTCATCGCCTATTGTGTGATCGGCTTTTAACGTGGCCAACCGATCAACCACGACATGCAACTATACCACCGCATCGGCAATCGATACCGTTACGCCCCCATAGGGTGATGAAGTAGAGCAGCAGTATAGCAAATCAACCGGAACGAACAATCGTCGATTCGATGCCGATCGGGGCCGTCGGTAGCCCCAATCTGCAGCTCCTGATCTGGCCGGAGCGGATAAGAAAATCCTTTCTCGGCATCGCCCCTCATACCCGCATACGGTCAGGAGCGCATGGACGCCAGAAAATCTTCTATCGCGTTCTCAACCCCTGCCCTGGAAAGATTGGGATACTTGGCGTAAGCGGAGTCGGGGATGGCCGCAACCAGCGAACGCAACTCTTCCCGGTTCACCATTTCTCTGACGATGAACGCATGCGCATCTTCAATATCTCGCTGGAAACCGCGCACGACCTTGGCAAAGCACTGGGAGTAGGGGTCGTAGTGGTAGAACGAGACCGGGCCGATGGTCTTGATCAATACGTGGCGACTCATGCTTCCCTCCAGCGACGGCACGAAGTCTTCGGGACGAACAAACTCAATATTCATCTTAAGCCGCTCCTTGATCGCCTGGATGTCTCTGAAGACGACGTCGTCTTCAGAGTGAAGATCCACGTCAATGGACGACGCTCGCCAGCCGACGTAAACGGCCGTTCCACCTCCGACAAGATAGACGCGGTAGGAACCGGGCCGCGGCGCAACCCGCGCCAATTCATCCATGAGCAGATCCAACCGCCGTGGTGTGACTTCCTCGCGCATGGCTACCCGTCTATACGAACGCCCGCGCAAGCGTCGGCGAATGACGCTGCCTGGCGGAGCCAGGCGTTGTAGCGAGCGTGGGCCAATTCGCCGTCTGACTTCTCGAGCAAACGGTACAGGCGGGAGTTTGCGTCCGCAATCGGATTGCGCGGCACGGGAACGCCTTCCCGCCTGAGGCGTGGAGCAGCAAGCGACACCACCAGGCTCTCGACAGATTCCCTGCCCGCTGCAAGGTCAACGAGTCCCGCGTCGATCGCGTCGCCGCCGGGCAAGCCGGACAATGCGAAACTGGATACGCCGAAACGAACCTTCGTCCAGCGGCGGATCGCTGCGTTGCGCGCCACGGCCTTGCGCAATTCCGGACTCATGCGCGCGGCGCGTTCGCGCCCACCCTGACGACCGTAGGCCTGGAAGCGCTCTCGAATGGAACCCGGGAGCTTCATGACGTCTTAATATACTTAGGGCGTAAGCATTTGTCAACCAGCTGCGGAACGGACTGGCATGGCAAATGAGTGGAGCAAGTCCTGCCCCGATCCCTGCTAGAACGAACGGGAACAGACCCCGCTATAGGGGTCGAAGGCTACCAGGCGCTTGTGACTATGCGGGGCAGTTGGCCGCGCCCCCAACCCTTCTCACTCGCTTTCGAGCATCTTCACGAACTCGTCGAGCACCTCGGGCTTGGATTCGACGATGTGCTGCTGCTCGGGAAAGGCGCCGCTGTGCACCTCGTCAGAGTATTCCTTGAACGCCGCAATGCGTTCCTGCTGAATGCGGTCGTAGTCTACCTTCAAGTTCCGGTATTTCTTGGCGTGCCGCGGATAGTGTTCGTCGTGTAGTCCAAGAACATCACAGGCGAACAGGTACTGAATGTCGCACCCCAGACCGGCTCCCATGGAAATCAGGGAGATATCCACGCGCTTCGAAATCTCGGTTGCGATCTGGTGGGGCACGATTTCGATCTCGACGCCGATGGCCCCGGCTTCCTGGTAAGCCATCGTATCACGGTATATCTGCATGGCCTCCTCGGGGGTTTTCCCGACGGCGCGAACGCCGCCGTACCAGCTGGACCGGTGCGGCACGAACCCGACGTGACTGATGGAGGGTATTCTCTCGTCGGCCATGGCCTTGATCCGGTTCGGACTGATGCTGGTGTACACGGCATCCGCGCCCGCGCCCATGGGCGCCATGGCAATCTTGATGGCATCGGTGTCACTGGCCTCACCGCCGCCGCAAGCGGCAACGATAAACGTGTTCGGCGCGGCCTGGCGCAGCTCTGCCGTCTGGTGCTGATAGACGCACAGGATGTCCACCCCGGCCGCTTCAGCAGCCGCCGCCTCTTCGGCACTTCTGACGTGTACCTGTGAAAGCTGCCGTTTCCCCTTCGCCTGCTTGATGTCGTATATCGTCAGTTTCGCCATGCCTGCTCTCCTCGTTTTTCGACCTCTATAAATCGCTGCTGCACTTGGGCCTCCGGTGGCCCTGAAGCAACGATACCTGATCTACAGGCCCAGGAAAACAGGATATCTCCAGGTTGAGATTGCCGCACGGGAACAGACCCGGGGACGAGGGGCCTTCATGCCCACGATCAAGCCGCGGCAGGACGGGACGTTGATTGCTGCGTGGTAAAACGGCGTGTAAGGTGACGGCGTGGATCTGGATACCGTCAACGAGACGCTGAAATGTTGCGAGCTCAACACGCCGGCGCAACGACCGTGGCTCCTGTTCGATGCCGGGCAGGCGCAAACCATACGACGCAGAGCCCAGGCCTCCATCGTGCCGGATGACTCGGGCGGCACCCGGCCGCTACTCGACAAGGTTCGCGACGACTGCAACGCAATCCTGACGCGGGAGCCGGAAGATCCATTTCCCCTGCAGACCTATCAAGACTCGTATAAAATGGTGACGGTGGCCGAGGGATACTTCCTGCTGGGCGATCGCGTCTATGCCGACTGGGTGAATAAGCAGATCGAGCAGGTGTGCGGCATAGCCAGCTGGATGAATCCCGCCCTCGGCACCAGCACCGGCCCTGATTCGCATGCAGAACACGTGATGACGAACATCACGGCCAATCTTGCCATGGCGCACGACTTGCTGGGCGATGCCCGCAACGAAGCAGACAAAGCGGCACTCGCCGACGCCATCCGCAACCATTGCATTCTGCCGTTCATCTTCTCCACGAAAACTCGTGCCGCCTGGTGGGCATGGGAAGACTGGAAGACAAACTGGAAGATCATGTGCTGCGGAGAGGCAGGGCTGGCGGTATGCGCCTTTGCCGATCACATCCCCGAAGCGCGGGAGGCGCTCTGGCTGGCCGCGCGCGGCGTGATGGAGACCTTCGATGCCGTGCCGCCCGAAGGTGACTGGGAGGAGGGCGTCACCTACTGGTTCACCACGCTCTACATGGGACTCCGTTTCGCCACCGCCCTGCGCCGGCTGTCGGGGGGCGCGGTCGACCTGTTCCAACACGAGGCACTCGGCGTCACGGGCGACTTCGCCGTGATGACAACCACTCCCGGAGGCAGGGTTTACAACTTCAACGACAACATGGATCGGTTGCCGCCCTATTCCGCGGATGCGCTGGTGCTCCTGGCGAAGGAAAAGGGTAGGGAAGACTGGTTACAGACGGCCAGGATGTTCGCATCACATTCCGTGCAGTGGCTCGCCGCAGAGAACCCGGACCTGCATACCGATGTTCCGCAGCGCACAGCCGTGCGCTTCCCCTGGACGGGTATTGCAACAGCGCGGACCGGCTGGGGCCCCGACGACACGTTCATTGCCGTCAAGGCCACACGCACCAAAATGAGCCACGGACACCTGGATGCAAATTCATTTGTCCTGGAGAGCCGGGGCGTTCCGCTGCTGATCGATAGCGGAACCTGGCCATACGCTTTTTCACTCGGCAACCACGATGAGACGGGGCCCCGCTGGAATTTTGATGCCTTTGCGTCCGTCGGACACAATACGCTTCTCATTGATGGCCAGGGCCAATCCTGCGGAGACGCCTTCGTGGCGAGGATTGTATCGCTGGACAGCGGCAACGGCTGGCATCGGATCGTCGCGGACGCGTCGGATGTCTACCCGGGCCTGCTCAAGCGATTTGTACGCACCATTCATCTTGTTGCACCGGCCTCGGTGATCGTTCACGACGAGATCGTGTGCGATGGCGAACGGCATGTCGAATGGCTCATGCATTACGCCGGGACCGTGCGCACGAAGGGTCACGTCTCGATCGTTGAGAATGAAGGCGTGCGCCTTGTGGTGACGCCGCTGTTGCCGGACCGGTCGATGGGGTGGCGGGTGAATGATGTCACAAGGACAAGTACCTACGTGAACGACGAGTCGGGGAAACAGGCCAACCCCTCGATTCGTTACCGCAGTTTCTCCCCATTTCGGGCTGCAGAAAAATTTGAGTTTCTTTTTGCGATGCGCGTCGGAGAAGACCATGTTGACGGCGAGTGGGATTTTCGCCAC
>DPVW01000437.1 GCA_003529325.1 Candidatus Latescibacterota bacterium
ACCACGGCAGCCCTGGACCTGCCACGGCTGCTGGTGACGGGCACGGGGCCGGTTGATGCCGATCTCGCTCCTCTGCTCGCAGCCTCTGGGGTTGCGCAGACGGGTGATCGTTACCTCGACTCGGGACCCCTCGCTGGATTGCACGCCGCCTTTGCCGCTACAGCCGCCCGGCGTGTGCTGCTGCTCGCCTGCGATCTGCCATTTCTGAGTCTCGAATTCCTGCTCTGGCTTCTCGAGCAGAACCAGGAGGTTGGCAGTGTCGTCCCCGTCGATGCCAAAGGGCGCCTGCACCCGTTGTGTGCCGTCTATGACGCAAATTGCCGGGCCGATATGGAGAAGGCGCTGGAAAGCCGTCAACTGCGTTTACAGAACTTCCTCCGTGCCATCGGTGCTCGGCAGCTGGGACCGGATTCATGGGCCAATCTGGACCCGCACGGACAGCTGCTGACCAATCTCAACGAACCAGAAGAGTATGAGGCGGCACGACAGTGGTTCGCCTCTAGATAGAATCGAACACCGTAAGGATCAACAGCAATGGCAGATAGATAACGGACGCCCGCAGCAGTCGACGGGCGTCGACATTGGAGCGACTGATGGTCAGACTCACGCCGGCGGCAAGCATACCGGCGCCGAGGACGAGGGCCCCAAGCAGATAGACGGTTCCGGAGCTACCCAGCAAGGCGGGCAGGATGGAGACGGCGATGAGCAATACGGAGAAGGCCAGAATATGCCGGCAGGTGCGCTTCCCGTCCTCTTCGAGGACGGGAAGCATTTTGAAGCCTCCGCGTCGATAATCATCACGGAAGATCCAGGCAATTGAATAAAAGTGCGGGTGTTGCCAGGCAAAGAGGATGGCGAACAGCACCCACGCACCGGCATCCAGGTGGCCCGTCGCCGCCGCCCATCCACCGACGGGTGGCAGCGCCCCTGGAATGCTGCCCAACGAGGTATTGAGCCAGGTCGTGCGTTTCAGTGGCGTATAGATGACGACGTAGAGGAAAGCGGTCAGCAGGGCCAACCAGGCCGTCATCAGATTTACTGTGAGCACGAGAACGACCTGACCTGCAAGAATCAACAAGAAACCGAGGGACAGGGCCGCCGCGGGTGTGACCCGTCCGGAGGGCAAAGGCCGATCGCGGGTGCGACGCATGACGGCGTCGATGTCCCGTTCGATGTAGTGATTGAGCACGCCGGAACCACCAGCGGAGAATGCCGTGCCGAGAAGGGTGAGTGCCAGTCTGAGTGGACTGGTAACACCATGCCCGCCAACGAAGAATCCCAGCGCCGTCGTCACCAGGACCATGGTGACGATACGTGGTTTCGTCAGTTCGAAGTAAGGATCGAGAGCCCGCAGAGTCATAAGCCAAAGAAAATAGAGCCAGCCCCTTGCATGGGCAACGAAATCGTTGACCTTGCGCCACCCTCCACGTAGCTTCGCGCGCCATGAATCAGACAGAGGCGGCACTCCGCATCGTCGAGTTGACGACCCAACTCGACGAGCACAGCTACAACTACTATGCCCTGGCGGCGCCTACCCTCTCTGACGAGGAGTTTGACCGACAGCTCGCCGAACTCATCAGCCTCGAGTCGGAGTGGCCGGACCTTGCCCATCCAGACTCCCCCGCTCAGCGGGTCGGCGGTGACCCCACCTCCGACTTTCCCACCTTAGCCCACGCCACGCCCATGCTCAGCCTCGACAACAGCTACTCCCGGCAGGATGTCGCCGCCTTCGACACGCGCGTGCATAATGGTCTGGCGCCGGAGGAAGTTGCGCAGTATGTGGCGGAACTAAAGATCGACGGCGTCGCCCTGAGCCTGACCTACGAGAACAGTCGCCTGGTGCGCGCCGTAACCCGGGGCAACGGTGTGCAAGGGGACGAGGTGACGAACAATACTCGCACCATCGGCGCCGTGCCACTGCGCCTGCGCGAGCCCGGAGTGAACTGTGAGGTCCGCGGTGAGGTCTACATGACGCGCGCCGATTTTGCCGTCCTCAATCAACGTCAGCAGGATGCAGGACGGGCCGCCTTCGCCAACCCACGCAATTCCACGGCGGGAACCCTCAAACTGCAAAACCCCAAGGCCGTTGCCAAACGAAGGTTACGCTACTTCGCCTATTGGATCGACCGTCCATCTGCCACCACATACGCCACACACTCAGAACGCCTCGAGGCCCTGACCCGTCTCGGCTTCCCCGTGAACCCCGAGTGGGCTCGTTGCCCTTGCCTTGACGAGGTCTTCGCCTTCTACGATCGCTACGATGTGGAACGGGACAAGCTGGCCTACGAGGTGGACGGTATCGTCATCAAGGTCGACTCCCTCGATCAGCAGCAGCGCCTCGGATTCACCGCCAAGAGCCCTCGCAGCGCCATGGCCTACAAGTTCCGCGCCGAGCAGGTCCGCTCCCGACTGCTCGATATCAACCTGCAGGTAGGTCGTACGGGAACCATCTCCCCCGTAGCCATCCTCGAGCCTGTGCGCGTCGCCGGGACCACAGTCCAGCGCGCGACGTTGCACAACGCCGACGAGATCGAACGCAAGGACATCCGCATTGGTGATCTCGTGCTACTCGAAAAGGGCGGAGACGTGATCCCGAAGGTGGTCGGTGTTGTGCCTCAAGAGCGGCCCGACGGCACCAAGCCCTACGCCTTCCCGCAGGACTGTCCGGTCTGTGACGCAGAGTTGGTGACGTATGAAGGAGAGGTCGCACGGCGTTGCGTGAACCCCGCTTGTCAGGGGCAGTTGAAGCGTCGGATCTCCCACTTCTGCGGCCGCAATGCTATGGATATCGAAGGTCTGGGTACGGCCGTCGTCGAGCAGATCGTCGACCGGGAACTGGTGCAGGATGTAGGCGATCTGTATGACCTCGACGCCGACAGCTTTGCCAGCCTGGAGCGTCTCGGCCGAAAATCGGCGAACAATCTCGTCGAGGCGCTGGCGGCCAGCCGGCAACAGCCCTTCAACCGTGTGTTGTTCGGCATCGGCATCCTGCACGTGGGGGCGACGGTGGCGCGCAATCTCGTCCGCCACTTTCCATCTATCGAGGAATTGGCGCAGGTGACGGAAGAGGAACTGGCCGAAGTAGACGAGATCGGTCCAACGATCTCGAAATCGGTACGCGACTTCTTCGCCGAGCCCGCCACCCAGGCCCTGCTCGCCAAGCTGCGTACCGCGGGCTTACAGCTGAAGGCGGAGGCGCCGCCAGCACCTACGACGGAATCCTTATTTATCGGTAAGACCGTCGTGCTCACAGGCTCCATGGTCAGCTACTCACGACAGCAAGCGGGGGATTTCGTCGAGCGCCTGGGCGGCAAACTGTCCTCCAGCGTCAGCGCCAGGACCGATCTTCTCATCGCCGGTGACAAGGCGGGCTCAAAACTTTCAAAGGCCCAGCAATTGGACGTGCAGATTATGGCGGAGGAAGAATTTCTTCGGGAGCTGAAGAAGGCCGGTATTGACGACTAGCGCCGGTCCGCTTTCGGTGCACTACTCGTTCAGTAGTCGCACGGCATCGAAAGTGACATCCACGGCAAAGGCGATGTTGTCCAGCGACACCCGTTCGTCATGGCCGTGACAGAGATCGAAGAAATCGCATCCCGGTTCAAAGCGCATCGGCACGAATCCGTAGACGCTGATATCGAGATGCGTGAGGTATCTGGCGTCGGTACCACCCGTCTGCATGTATGGTGCCAGTACCGCCCCCGGTTCGTGGCGCTGCAAGGCACTCGCCATCGCCGCCAACAGTGGCGTCTCGTGATCGAAGGCGACCCCCGCCCGGAAACTGCTCAGCTGCACATCGACGTGCTGTTGCGCCTCCCCCAGCAACTCGGTGACTTCAGCGATGAATTCTGCCTCCGTCACGCCCGGCAGGGATCGACCACTGAGACTGACCGTCGCTGCAGAGGGAATGACATTTCGTTTGATACCCGCTGCCAGCATCGTCGGCGCACAGGTGTCGCGCAGCATGGCGTCGAACATGCCCTTTACCGGCGCCGCCGCCGGCAACGCTGCCAGCGCGGCGGCACTACGCTGCGGGTCGAGTAAATCAAGCAGCAGCGACGCCACTTCCGGTCGCACCACCTTCGCCGCCGACTCAAAAAAAGCACGCACTGCCGGTGTCACTCGGTGCGGCAACTTGCCACAAAGGGCGGTCAGACTCTGCCCCAGATGGACGATGGGATTCTCGTCATGCGGCACCGAGCTGTGGCCGGGGCGGCCCCTGGCGACGAGATCGACATCGGCGCCACCCTTTTCCGCCACCTGACAGGTGTATATCGGCTGACCATCGACGAGGACGGCGAATCCACCCGCTTCGTTGATACCATATTCGGCGTCGAACCATTCCGGGTGTTGCCTGGCGAGCCATTCCATACCATACGTGCCCCCAACTTCTTCGTCGGCGGCGGCAATCAGAACCAGATCGCGCTTCAATGGCAACCGACTTCGATGCGCCATCAACAGAACCTGCAGGTGCACGGCGGCGGTGAGTTTCGAATCGATGGCACCTCGTCCGTACAGAATGCCGTCGGCGATCTCGCCGGCAAATGGCGGATGACTCCAACGAGCTGGCTCAGCGGGAACGACATCGAGGTGTGACATCATCAGCAGGGGCCGTTGCGAACCGTCACCCCGCAGGCGGACTGCCAGACTCGCCCGCTGGGGGGCAGCTTCGAGCACATGTGCCTCCAAACCCTCTGCCTGCAGTTGTGCCGCCAGGTGCTGGACCAGCGCCAGTTCGTTGCCAGGAGGATTCGTCGTATCGAAGCGCACCATCCGCTGCAGTCGGGTCGTCGCTTCCTGGTGATCAGGCGAGGCTGTCAAAGGTCCAGTCCTTCAGCGGCACCATCTCGTCCGTGTCGATATTATCACCCGCACCCAGACCGGGACGCTGCAGGGAACGGATGTCGATGGTGCCATTTGTTACTCGCAAAAATCCTGTGTCGCCATCGGCGTCATACATGTCGGCATGTTCGAGCAGCAATTGTCGGCGCTCGGCAGGCGACAGGTGGTCGATGCCGCGCACATAGTGGTGACCGTTGCGCTCAGCGTGTTTGATCCCAAGAGCGGCGACGTGGGTGAGATCCTGGTGCAAGGGCACGACGGGTAGATTCATCAGGTCCTCACCCGTCAGGAAAAAGGTGCCTGCCCCGTCCCCTTCTGCCGTGAGGCGGCGAGCGAGGGCGGCGTTGGCGAGAGCCTTGAACAATCCCTTGCAGTTCTTCGTCGACACACCGCGGTAGCCCAATTCGACGGCCCGCGTGAAGGCATCGAGATCCCCATCGCTCTCATCGATGAGCATCGGCTTGCGGGCACAGACCGCGGCGATACCCGCAGCTTGCGTCGGGTCGAGAGCGACAGCCCGCTCCAGAGGTTGCTCTATGTATCGAATCATCTCGTAGAACGCTGGCAGTTCGGTCTCCACACGACGCAGCAGATCGGTGAAGCTCTGCAACTCACCATACTGTTCGTTGCCATCGAGTGAGATCGATACGCCCCCTAACGCAACCTCGTCGACAATGGCAGCAATCTCTCGCAAGCGCTCCACATCGGCGGGAAGATCACCATTAACCTTCACTTTCAGCCAACGCAGTCCCTGCTGGCGCAGATACGCCTCCAGTGATTGCGGCAAGCCATCATCGAGTCGCTCTACCGATGGTATTTCCGTGTCTCTGATCGGATCTGCGAGGCCCACGGTATGGCGGATCGCGATGGTAGTCTGCGGTGTGGCGGCAACAGCCGCGGCCGGCAACACACCCGCCAGGGACGGCAGGATCGCGCCCAGGTTGAGGCCGAGGGGGTTATCTGCAGCCGTCAACATCTGGTGATAGGTGCAACTGCGCGTCTTGCCGAGTGCATCGATGAGGGCGCGCTCCATCAGGGTGCTGCCGTGGCTCGATGTCAGGTGATTGAGCCCTCTTCCATCACCGGCAGCCAGTGTCTCGGTGTACCCATCGCGCCAGATATCGAAGACGGAAGCGGCGGTGGTGGAGGCAGCGGTGTAGGCGTTGGCTGCGGCGCGCGCCGCAAAAACGAGATCATCGATATTGTCGGCGTAACTTTTGGTCGGATCCTTGTCGAACCACTTCGGTGGCAGAATGTCGGCGGCAACCCCGGAGCCCGGCGTGCCATCGGCGAGTTCGACGTCTACCAGAACGTGCAGAATTGGGACCGAGGTGAGGGATGCCACCCCATAACGGAAGGGCATGCGAGTACGCACATTGCGCATATAGTAGCTCACATCACGCACCGACAGACGCTCAGCCATGGGCTTCTTGCAGATCCTCCGGTCGCCAGTCATCGAGGGGAATCGTCGCCTCCGGGTCGATATCGACGCCGACACCAAGCCCGGGTAGCTGCAGTGACTGAACTCCAATACGCCCGTCCGTTACCGCGAGACAGACCAGATCGTCGTCGGGCTGTTCGTACAACCCGGCATGCAGTTGGGCACAGGTCTGCCGTTCGGACTCGGGCAGATAGTCGAGACCCCGCACATAGTGGTGACCATTGCGCTCGGCATGGGTGACGCCCAACGCTGCCAGGTGCGCGAGATCCTGATGTAGGGCGACGACGGGCACGTTTGTGAGATCTTCGCCAGTGAGTGTGTAATGCCCTGGTTGTCCGGCCTCCTCGTTAAATCGTTGGCAGAGGGCCAGATTGGCGAGGGCTTTCGTCATGCCCTTGCACGCCTTCGACGACACCCCGCGATACCCCAGTGCGACTGATTCCTTGAAGGTCGTCAAGCTCTCATCGGACTCATCGATCACCATCGGCTTGCGGGCCGAGAGGGCGCCAATCGCCCCGGCGCGAGTGCTGTCGAGAGCGACGGTTCGGTCGAGTGGCTGCTCCAGATACAGGATGGCGTCGTAGAGTCGACGCGTCGCCCTCTCCCCATGCTCCAGGCGGTCCAGCAGTCCCATGAGATCCGCCGGGTCGTCATACTGTTCATTGCCATCCAGGCTGATGGTGACATCACCGGCTGGCAAAACCTCGGCGATCTGAGCGAGGCGCGCGGCATCCTCGTCGGCATCGCCACCTACCTTGATCTTGAAGTAACGGATCCCCTGGCGTTCGACATACTCCTGGAGGGATTGCGGCAGACCGTCCAACAGCCGCTGATCGGGCGTTATATCCGCCGTGCGGATGGGGTCAGCGAGGCCGACGGTATGGCGCAGATCAATCTGCGCCAGAGGCTCTTTCGGGATCACCTCCGCTGGTGCGACACCGGCCAACTCGGCGTGCATGTCGCCAAGATCGATACCGACCAGATTCTCTCGCAGAAGCGTGTGATATGGCACACCGAGAAGGATGCCGAGTCCGTCGAACATGGCCCGCTCTACCAGAGATGGACCATTGCTGGCCAGCAGAGGATTGCGCCCCGCCCCGGCGCCCGCGACCTGGCAAGCCTCGTACGTCTCACGCCAAATGTGGTACACCGACCGCGCTCCAGGGACCGACATCGCCACTTCGACGGCGAGTCGGGCCCCGGCGACGAGGTCGTTCAGATTGTCGGCGTAACTCTTGTCCGGGTCTTTGTCATACCATTTTGGCGCCAGCATATCGGCGGCCAACCCCGTCGCCCGACGGCCATCGCTGCTCTCCACCTCGAGGAACAGGTGGATCTGAGCCGAGGCGGTGAGGGTGATCATGCCAAAACGAAAAGGCATGCGCATCGGCACATGGCGGATGCCGAACCGGGCCCCGCAGATCCGCACCCGGGGGGCCTCGGCAACAGCGCTCACGTCGATGGCTCAGCCGCCAGAATCTCCCTGGCTTGCTGCAGTTGCACGGCCACCGCCTGCGGCCCCGTTCCCCCGGGCAGGTTGCGCCGCCCGAGACTGGCCCGCGGGTCGAGACGCTGCAGGGCTTCATCGTCAAAAGCATCGTGATGCTGCCGCAGGTCGGCTACGGACAACTCGGTGAGCCGCTGTCCTGATTGTAGTGCGGCACGCACGACGGCGCCGACGACGTGGTGCCCCTCCCGGAAGGGTACGCCCCGCTCCACCAGAAAATCGGCCAACTCCGTCGCCAACGTACCGTCGTCGATGGCGGCCTCCATGCGTTGCACCCGTATCGTCATCGTATCCCACGCCGCGGCGAACACGTCAAGACAGTCGTCGGCGGTGGCGAAGGCGTCGAATACCGGTTCCTTGTCCTCCTGCAGATCCTTGCCGTAGGTCAGGCCCAGGCCCTTCATCGTCGTCAGCAGCGCCACCAGGTCACCGTAGACGCGCCCTGTCTTGCCGCGCACCAACTCCAGCGAGTCGGGATTCTTCTTCTGTGGCATCATACTCGAACCGGTGGCGTAGGCGTCATCGAGCTCGACGTAAGCAAACTCCGCCGACGACCAGAGGATGAGATCCTCGCAGTAGCGACTCAGATGTGTCATCAGAATCGACAGGGCCGCCAGCGTTTCCAACAGAAAATCCCGGTCGCTGACGGCATCGAGGCTGTTCGGTGTCACCGCCGAAAAACCGAGTTCGCGGGCCATGAACTCACGATCTAGTTCGAAGGCGGATCCCGCCAGCGCCCCGGAGCCGAGGGGCATACGATCTGCCCGCTGTGCCGCATCGGCCAGCCGTCCGGCATCCCGCTCCAGCGCCCAGAACAGGGACAGAGCGTAGTGCGCGAACAGGATGGGTTGGGCCTGCTGCAGATGGGTGTACCCCGGCATGACGGTATCGGTGTGCTGTTCGGCACTGTGCACCAACACCTGCTGCAGATGGCGCACCCGCCCAAGGGTGGCGGCCATGGCGGCACGCAGATAGAGGCGCTCATCGAGGTTGACCTGATCGTTACGACTGCGACCGGTGTGGAGCTTGCCACCCACAGCGCCGATGAGCTCTACGAGCCGGGTTTCGACGGCCATGTGAATGTCCTCGAGGCGTGGCTCGAACAGGTGGTCGGCCTGGGCCAACTCCTCCCGGACCCGATCCAGACCGGCAACGATCTGAGCTCCCTCCTCCTGGCTGAGAAGCTGCGCCCGCACCAACGCCTGGGCGTAGACCTTGCTTCCCGCAACGTCGACCTCAAGCAGCCTGTGATCGAAACTGATGGAGGCATTGAACCGCTCCATCAACTCGGCTGTGGCGCCGGTAAAACGCCCCCCCCACGGCTTCTCCGTCGCCGAGTTGTCCTCGCTCGAAACCGAGTTGTCTTCGGTCGTCATGCCTGACGAAGGATCTCGTCGAAGACGTCGATGACCTCGCCGATCCGTTCCTTCTCGACGACAAGTGGGGGTAGGAAGCGGACCACATCCGTGCCGCATGGAGCGACAAGGATCTCCCGCTCGCGAAAGGCTCCCAGATACTCAGCTGGCGTCGTATCTGTGACGACGGCACCATAAATCAGCCCACGCCCACGAATCTCACTGATCTTGTCCGGATAACGTTGCTGCAGTTTCTCCAGACCCGCCCGGAGGTATTCCCCCTTTTCCTGGATGCCTTCAAGAAATCCCTCCGCCATCAGCTTTGCCAGCACCGTGACAGCAACGTTGGCGACCACGGGATTGGCGCCAAAGGTGGCGGCGTGATCCCCCGGTTGGATCGCATCGGCGACCTTCTGCGTCATCAGTGTGGCACCGATGGGCAGACCGCCCCCCAGCGCCTTGGCGAGGGTCATGACATCCGGTTCGACACCAAACTGCTGGTACGACCACAGGGAACCGGTACGTCCCATGCCGACTTGGATCTCGTCGAATACGAGCAGCATGTCGCGCTCATCGCACAAGCTCCGTAGACCCTGCAAAAACTCCTGACTGGCGACGTGGATGCCACCCTCGGCCTGAATCGGTTCCACGAGAATGGCACAGGTTTCATCTGTCAGCGCCGCTTCGACCGAAGCCAGATCATTGAAGTCGGCGAAATCGACACCCGGAAGCAGCGGTTCAAAGCCCTGATGATACTTGGGTTGTCCCGTCGTCGAGATGGAACCGATGGTGCGGCCGTGAAACGAATTGTTGAATGACAAGTAACGATACTTGCCCCCCGCGACGGTGTTGCCCCATTTGCGCGTAAATTTCAGCGCCGCCTCCCAGGCTTCGGTCCCTGAGTTGCAGAAGAAGACCCGGTCCGCGAACGAGTTCTCTACCAGTTGCCGTGACAGACCCGTCGATGGCACGGTGTGATACAGATTGGACACGTGCATCAGTTGTCCCGCCTGTTCCTCGATCGCCTTGAGGATGTCATAGTCGCCGTAGCCAAAGGCATTGACTGCCAGACCGCTGACGAAGTCCAGGTAGCGGTTGCCATCCAGATCGAAGAGATAGACTCCATTGCCACGCTCCAGGACGAAGTCGGGCCGACTATAGGTCTGGAGGATGTATTGGTGCTCCTGTTCGATAACCTTGTCAGTTCTCATGATACCATTTCCTTAGGCTGTAAGACCTTGACTCATTGCACGACCTGCGTGCCGACACCCTCGTCTGTGAAGAACTCGAGAAGCATGGAGTGTGGAATACGCCCATCGATGATGTGCGTCTTGCGCACGCCGGCCTTCACGGAGTGCACGCCGGCCAACACCTTTGGAATCATGCCGCCCTGAAGGACGCCGGAGGAAATCAGGCCTTCCACCTGGGCGAGGTGTACTGTCGACATCAGCGTGTTCTCATCCGTGGGGTCTTCCATGATCCCCATAACATCGGTAAGGAAGACGAGCTTCTCCGCATGTATCGCGGCAGCGATCTCGCCCGCCGCCGTATCGGCGTTGACATTGTAGGCGGCCCCATCTTCACCGCGACCGATAGGTGCCACCACGGGAATCGTCTCCCGGGAGATCAGTTCGTTCAGAGGCGCCGCATCGACGGACTCCACGTCCCCTACGTATCCCAGCGGCACGGGACCGTCAGGGGTCTGCGCGACGTGAGGACGAACCGCCAGGATCCCGGCATCCCGGGCCGAGACGCCAACGGCATTGCCACCCAGTGTCTCGATGGCGGCGACGAGACCGGCGTTGACCTCACCGAAGAGCACGTCTTCCACGATCTTCATCGTCTCCGCATCCGTGATTCGTAGGCCGTTGACCCGCGCCGTTTCGATATGACGTTCCTGTAAGCGCCGATCGATGGCGGAGCCACCACCATGCACAATGACGGGATTGATGCCGACCAGTTCCATGAATACGAGGTCTCGCAGAACGGTATCCACAGCGGCCTCCGTCGTCAGCGTACTGCCCCCATATTTGACGACCACCGTCTTGCCACGGAAGGACTGAATATACGGAAGAGCCTCCACGAGGATCGACGCTTTGTCGATATACTGCTGCAGATCGTGCTGCATGATACTCAACTGTCTTTCCCTGCCGAAAGGCCCGTCAGATTCTCCATTCGCACACTCAAACCCTGTGATTGGGTAGGGGTCGCAGAGATGACGAAGATCGTATTCTCTCCGGCCAACGTACCCATCACCTCCGGCCACGCCATGCGGTCCACCGCTTCGCACACGGCCTGGGCGTGCCCTGAAAGGGTCTTGATCACTATGATATTGCCTGCCCGGTCCACTTCGGTTACGTAATCTCGCAGTTCCCGTTCGAGCACGCCGCGGTCGACGTGCTGCACACCGTCGGACAGCGAGTAGCGGAAGCCACCATCCGCCTGTGGTACGCGGACAACGCTGAGTTCACGTAGATCCTTCGACAGAGTCGATTGACTGACATCGATCCCGTGGCGTGACAGGGCACCGGCCATGCTCTCGTGGGTGTCGATCCGTTCGTCTCGCAAGACGTTACGAATCATGTTGTGTCGGGTCTGTTTCGCAGTCGGCATTTTGTCATATTTATGCGTTTATTTGGAATAAATATTCAATATAGGCTGCCCCATCAGCTCTGTCAATCATCGTCGGCTAGGACCGGACGCCCGGCGACGGCTTCGCGTGGGGATAGCAGTTCTGACAGCCTTTGTTTTAACTCCCGCGCATCGAGACCGCGGACCAATCCCCCTCCTACGGTAATCGATACGGTCTGGGTTTCCTCGGACACGACGATAGTCACTGCGTCCGTCTCCTGTGACACACCGAGAGCAGCGCGATGCCGGGTGCCGAGGCGTTGATCCTCTACCTCCTCGGCCAAGGGCAGGGTGCAGCGTGCCGCCACCAGGGCCTCCCCCTGGATGACGACGGCCTGGTCGTGTAGTGGCGATCGAGGCGTGAAAATTGTCGTCAGCAGATCGGCGGAGACGCTGGCATTGAGGGGTACACCGGACTCGATGATCGACCCGAGCCCAGCCTCGCGAGAGATAACGATGAGTGCTCCGTAGCCACGATCGGCAAGTTGTACGGCGCCATTGACGACTTCATCGATAACACGGGATGGCTCCGCCTTGTAGAACCAGTTGAGAATCGGGCTCTGCCCTATAACGACGAGCATGCGACGCAGTTCCGGCTGGAACAGAATGACGAGAAGGATGAGCAGAATCGATTGCACCTGCTCCAACAGATAGGCGAGGGCCGACATTTCCAACCATCTGGCGGCGAGCGCGACAGTGGCCAGCAGGAACAATCCTACCAGCATCTGCGCCGCGCGCATGCCACGAATCAGGAGCAGGAGACGGTAGATTACCAGGGTTACGACGAGGATGTCGAGCAGCGAAATGACGTTGACTGGCAGGAAGCCGAAGAGCCTGAAGAGGATGAGATCGTCCACCGTGACCAGTCCTTAAGGAAGCGCGGGGATTTCGATGGACTCAGCCAGACGCACGGCGCGTACGGTTGCCGCCACATCGTGGACCCTCAAGGCGCGAGCACCGTGGGCGACAGCAAGAACGGCGGCAGCCAGACTGCCTTCGAGGGCCTGATCGGGGTCAACGCCCATGGGCTTCCAGATGAAAGACTTGCGTGAAGCGCCGATAACGACGGGACAACCACTGACGGAAAACTGGGCGGCGCAGCGGATGAGTTCGCGGTTGCCGTCGATGGATTTGCCGAAACCGACACCTGGGTCCACAGCGATCCGATCGGCATCGATGCCTGCTTCTCTGGCCACTTCCACCCGAGCTTGCAGGTACCTGGCGACCTCGCCGACGAGATCGTCGTATTGCGTGTCCTGCTGCATCGTCGCCGCCGTTCCCCGCCGATGCATCAGGATCACTGGCGCCTGGGTCTGCGCGGCAACGTCGGCCATGCCCCCCGACGCCTCTTCGAAAGCACTGATATCGTTGATGATATCCGCCCCTGCCGCCAAGGCCTGGCGCGCGACCTCCGGTTTTACGGTATCGATGGAGATTGGGATCTCAGACTGCCGTCGAATGGCCTTCACGACGGGGACAACGCGCCGGCATTCCTCGTCGATGGCTACCGGCGCCACCTCGCCGTAGATGGGAGGACGTGAGGATTCGCCGCCAATGTCGATGATATCCGCGCCCTCATCCGTCAGTTGCAAGGCATGATCGGCCGCCTGCTGCGAATCAACATAACGACCGCCATCGTAGAACGAATCGGGGGTGACGTTGAGCACCCCTATGATCTGCACGCGGAGATCGAAATCGATCTGCCGGTGGCGGTGCAGTCGCCAGATCACCCCGCCGCGTCACCCTCAGCCGGCGGCTGGGCAGCCACCGGCAAGGGCTCGTCTGCAACGACATCGGCCGAGGCGGCTGCTGGCGCCTCCGCTGGGCGTTCGATCGGCAGCCCTTCGAGGACCCGGTCGATTTCCTTGTCATCGAGAACCTCAAACTCCAACAACGCCGCCGCCAGGTCCTCAAGCTGCTGTCGATGGGCCAGCAACAACTCGCCGACGCGTGCCTCGGCTTCGAGAACGAGATCACGGATCTCCCGATCGATAGCCTGTGCCGTATGCTCTGAGTGGGCACGGGTTCGACCGAAGTCCTTGCCGAGGAAGATCTCTTCGTCGTCGCCGCCGAGAGCCAATGGTCCCAGCTCCTTGTTCATGCCCCAGTCACAGACCATCGAACGGGCCAGACCGGTTACCTGCTTGTAGTCCGCCTGCGCCCCTGTAGAGCGTTCGCCAATGACGAGGGCTTCGGCACTGCAGCCACCAAGACCGGTGATCAGATGCGCCTTGAGCTGGGACTCGGTGACGGAGTGGCGCTCATCAGCGAGGAAAGAAACCATGCCCATCGTCTGCCCACGAGGCACGATGACGGCCTTGTTGATAGCTGGTGCACCCGGGGTCAATTTGGCCGCCAGAGCGTGTCCTGCCTCATGCACGGCGGCAAGCCTTTTGTCCTCTTCGGTCATGATGATACTCTTGCGCTCGGCGCCGAGCATGACCTTGTCTTTGGCTTCCTCGAAGTCGCTGTGGATGACATGCTCGCGGTCACGACGCGACGCCAACAGGGCCGCTTCGTTGACGAGATTTTCCAGATCGGCACCGGATAGACCGGGCGTCCCTCTGGCAAGCCGTTCGAGATCCACGTCCTCAGCCAGGGGGACATTTCGTGAATGCACTTCGAGGACGCCTTTGCGACCGCGCACATCGGGAAGATTGACGACGACGCGACGATCGAAACGTCCTGGACGCAACAGCGCCGGGTCGAGCACGTCGGGGCGATTCGTTGCCGCGATGAGAATCACCCCATCGTTCGACTCGAAGCCGTCCATCTCGACGAGCAGCTGGTTCAGGGTCTGTTCGCGCTCGTCATGACCGCCACCGATACCGGCGCCACGATGACGCCCAACGGCATCGATCTCGTCGATGAAGATGAT
>DPVW01000072.1 GCA_003529325.1 Candidatus Latescibacterota bacterium
AGTGTGCGCGACCTCGAGGCGCTGTAGATGACGGTTCTGTGAACGGCCAACGGCTATCGTGTGGCATACGATCGGTTTGACGGGAGCCTATGGAATGCTCTTCGTACTCTTGAGTTGACTCACATCCTCAATGGAGTCATGGAGTTGTCATGGCAGAGCGTAAACGGTTTCGCTGCGGTGTCGTCGGCTACGGTGGCGCCTTCAATATGGGTCGTGCGCACCTGTCGTCGATGCAGAAGAACCCCGGCATGGTTGCCGCTGCCGTGTGTGAGCTTGATGCTTCACGACGCCAGGTAGCGGAAGAAGACTTTCCAGGAATCTCGACGTATGGATCGGTGGGGCAGATGTTACGCCATGCCGATCTCGATCTGGTTTCGATCATCACACCACACAATACCCATGCCAAACTCGCCATTCAGTGTCTGGATGCGAAGGTCGGTGTCGTTGTCGAAAAACCGATGGCGATCTCCTCCAAAGAGGTGAAGGGGATGATCGCCATGGCCAAACGGCGCAAGGTCATGTTGTCGACCTTTCACAACCGCCGTTGGGATGGCGACTTCATGCTGCTTCGAGACCTGATTCAGGAGGAAAAGCTGATCGGCAGGGTCTTTCGCGTGGAAGCCGGTTTTGGCGGTTATGGCAAAGCCAGGGATTGGTGGCGGGCTGACAAGAAAATCTCTGGGGGCGCTATCTATGACTGGGGGGCTCACTTCACCGACTGGATCCTCAACCTCGTCACCGATGAGATCGACTGGGTCAGTGGCTACCAGGTGAAGAACAAGGCATTTGGTCGGGACTACACGAATGAGGATCACTCCGAATATTTCCTCAAGTTCAAGAAGGGTTGTGTCGCCAATCTGATGATTTCGAATATGGCCCTCTCCTCGCGGCCAAAGTGGCGCATTCTTGGCGACCAGGGCTCGATCGAGGCGACGGGCAACAACGAGTTTCTCGTCAAGTCGATCATCAATGGCCGGCAGATGCAGACGACGGTGAAACCCGCCGATTCGAGCTGGGACGCCTACTACCAGAATGTCTATCGGCATCTGCAGGGCAGGGCGAAACTGGTCATCACCGCCGAGTCCGCGGCGCGGGTTATCGGCGTGCTCGAGGCGGCGAATCTCTCCGCCATCAAGCAGGGCGGAGCGCCGGTCAAGCCAGCTTTCGCCTGAGCAATGGAAGAGCTGGCTGCGGAGCAGATCGCGCGCGCTTCACGGCTGATCGGTGTGGGAGCGCAGTCCGGCGCCGTCGTGGTCGGACTCTCCGGCGTGCGTCGTACCCGGGGGTTGGCGCTGGTGTTTCTTGACGCTTCCGTATCGGCCAACACACAACGGGAGATGACGCGTCTGGAACGACAGGGTGCACGCATCTTCCTGTGTGCACAGTTGGCCGACCTGACCCGGCCCATGGGGCGCGAAGATGTGTCGGTCGTGGGTGTCCGCTCCGGATCGCTGGCCAGGGGCATGGCCAAGCTGTTGCCCCAACGGCCAAAGGAATCGTCACAGTCTTGATCTCAAAACCATAGGGTCCACGAATGTTTCTCTGTGAGATGACGTCCCCCGAAGTTGCAGCTTTGCCCCGTGACATCGTCGTGCTGATACCGGTCGCTTCATGCGAACAACACAGCCTCCATCTGCCGGTGTGGACGGACAGTTTCATCGGTCAGGATGTGGCGCGCCGCGTGCATGAGAAAATACCGGATGATGTGATCGTTCTGCCTGTGCAGTGGTTGGGGTACTCACAGCATCACAGTCGCTATCCGGGTACGGTGAGCGCCATCTCCTCGACGCACATGGACCTGATGCTGGATATGGTGGACAGCATGGTGCATCACGGGTTTCGCAAGATCCTGCTGCAGAACAGTCACGGTGGCAATAGCGCCGGTATCCAGGTATTGCTGCAGCGTCTGATGGAGAAATACCCGGAAGAGGAGGCGGAGTTCTACTCGCGCTGGGCGTGGGCGGGCAATGACACGCTCAATTCGATTCGCACCTTACCTGGTGGCTCCGGCCATGCAGGTGAGACGGAAACGGCGATGATGCTCGCCATTCGCCCGGACCTGGTCCGTTCCGACCGTCTCGATCCGGACGGAGAACGGGACGGCATGCGGGTGCCCGGGGTCTCCGGATACTACCGTTTCGATCAACGCACGAAGCATGGTGGCGTCGGTGATCCGCGACCATCCACGGCAGAGATGGGGGAGGCCCTGCTGGAGGCGTCGGCAGCGGAGTCGGCGCGAGACATTGTCGCGATTCGGGCCCTGAAACCATTCGAGAGGTAATGGACGCGGTGAGGCCTGCCAGCTGAGTGCTTTCAACCGGTGGCCTTTACGACGGACACGGGATACCTTTCGGACATGCGATTGACTTCCAGCATGAGGGCATGGCAGTTGTGAGCGAGCCAGCGGCGCCTTCGACCGATACCGACACAAAAACCGAAATAGACAGCACCCCCCGGCTCCTCGATCCCGTGACTGGGCCCGCTGCTGACAGGGTCCTGGCACAGATCGCCGAACATGTGCCGGCTGACGAGCAAGTCCTGATCCGCGTCTATGCGGATCTCGACCACGACCGCATCTACTCGACGCGGTGGGTGGTGGTCACGGAGCGACGTGTGCTCATCCTGCCCGGCGGCGAGGCCCCCATCCTGGAGGTCGCCGTCTCGGAGCTGACCGCCGTCCGTGCTGATGCGCTTGTCGGGGGTGCGCAACTGGCCCTGGAGCGGCTCGATCAGCCCACCCTCTATGTGCCATATACCGGCACGCAATCGGTGAAATTCTCCGAAGTCGCCCGCGGACTCGAGCAGCTGCGCAAGGGCGAGACCTTCCACATCAATCCGAAGTTGGATCGCATCCGCTGCGACAAGTGCAAGCGCTTGTTGCCCGAAAAGAATGGATTGTGCCCCGCATGCGTGCGGCGTTGGGCGACGCTGGGACGCATCGTCGGCTACATGCGGCCACACAAGGGGCGAGCCGCGATCCTGGCGGTTGCCTCGGTGGCGACGACGGTGGCGGAACTACTCCCACCCTTGATCACGCGGCGAATGGTCGACGACGTGCTCGTGCCGACGGCGGAGATTCTGCCCGCCATGGGTGAACGAGTCAGCTTGCTCGGCCTGCTGATATTGACTCTCGTTGGCGCCCGCGTGTGGAATTGGGTCGCGGAACTGGCCCATGGTTGGGTGGTGACCTGGCTGAGTGCCCGAGTCACTGCTGACATTCGGGCGCAGTTGTTCCAACGGCTGGAGATGCTGTCGCTGCAGTTCTACGACAAACGCCAAGTTGGCGGTCTCATTTCGCGGGTTACCCGAGACTCTGGAATGCTGCAGGAATTCCTCATCGACGGGTTGCCGTATCTGATTATCAATGGCATGATGATCATCGGCATCATCGGATTCATGCTGTCCCTGTCGTGGAAGGTGACGGTGCTGATTCTGATCCCCCTGCCGTTGACGGTGCTGTGGAGTACCCTTTTCTGGAAGCGGATGCGGCGCATCTTCCACAAATACAACCACGGCTGGTCGGAGTTGGGGAACCGGCTTAACGAGTCCCTGCACGGTATTCGTGTCGTCAAGGCCTTCGCCCAGGAACAACGTGAGGTGGCGGCCTTCGAGAAAATCAACGAGCGCCTCGGGGCCATCAGCGTGCGCACGGCGCGCAACTTGCGGCTGCTCTGGTCGACGATGTCGTTGATCACCGGCGCCGGCATGGTCATCATCTGGTATTTCGGTGGCCACGAGGTCCTCGGTGACCGCATGACGATGGGCGATCTGCTCGCACTCTACTCGTTCATGCACCTCGTCTACGGACCCATGGAATGGTTTGCCGAGGTCAACTCGTGGATGACTCGAGCCTTCGCCGGCGCGGAGCGCATCTTCGAAGTCATCGATACGACCCCAGAGGACTACGAGGATTCGCAAGCCATCCGTGTGCGGCGTATGGAAGGTCGCGTCGTCTTTGACAACGTCAGTTTCGGTTATGACAAGTCCAAGCCCGTGCTGCACGATATCGAATTGGCGGTCGAACCTGGCGAAATAGTCGGACTCGTGGGCAAGTCGGGCGTCGGCAAAACGACGACGGTAAATCTGGTCTGCCGCTTCTACGATGTCGATCAGGGCGGCATCACGATCGACGGAACAGATATTCGCCAGATCAAGCTGAACGACCTTCGGCGGCAGATCGGCATCGTGCCGCAGGACCCGATCCTGTTCTCCGGCACCATCGCTGACAACATCGCCTATGGCAATCCGGACGCCAGGCTCGAAGCCATCATGGAGGCGGCACGTGCCGCCAATGCCCATCAGTTCATCATGGCCAAGGGAGATGGCTACGACACAAAAGTGGGGGAACGGGGTGCAGGACTCTCGGGTGGGGAGCGTCAGCGTATCGCGATTGCACGTTCCATCCTGCACGACCCACGAGTCCTGGTTCTTGACGAGGCGACGTCATCGGTCGATGTCGAGACGGAGAAGCAGATCCAGGAGTCTCTCAGCCGCCTTGTCGAGGGGCGCACGACCTTTGCCATCGCCCATCGATTGTCGACGCTACGTAACGCCAATCGGCTCGTCGTGCTCGACCAGGGACGCATCGTCGAGGTC
>DPVW01000027.1:0-1431 GCA_003529325.1 Candidatus Latescibacterota bacterium
CGCCCAATGGCGACGGCATCAATGACTTCACCGTCCTCGAGTTTACGTTGACAAAAGTGACCGTGCCCCGGCGCGTGGATGTGGAGCTCTTCGAGCTTGGAGGTCGGCGGGTGCGCCGGCTTGACACGCCACTGCTGATCGGCGGCAGGTACCAGAATCCTCTGTTGCAGGGCGAGGCTGCGAGCATCTCTCCAGGGTTTTGGGACGGCAGAAATGACGCGGGTGATCTCGTCGCGCCCGGGAGTTACCTGTTTTCTGTGACGGCGAATCTTGATACTGGTGATGAGACCGTCACCGGCGTCGTTCACGTGGTCTACTAGAGACGTTTCCCGCACGCAAGTCAGCGCTGACACGCGCTGGCTGTGGGGTAAAGTGCAGGCTACACAGGTAAGGGTCGTGAAAACCGAGATTCGCGCAGGGCTTTCCTTTGCGGCATACGCCGTCCTCCTCCTGCTGTGCTGTCGCGCCGACGCCCAGTTGATCTCGCGGGATTATTACCCTCTGTGGGAAAAAGAGGGCTACGAGAACATCAGCCGCCTTGGTTATCGGGACTTCGACGACCGGGACGTTGAGCGTCGGGTGTATGACCCCTTCGGCGTCTATCTCATCGACGGGGTTCCGGTCTTCGCGCTCCAGGAGACGCGGACGCAAGGACCGGAGCGTGGCAGCGCCATCTTCAAGAGCCCCCTGTATCCGCGGATCTTCCGCAATCTGATGGTGGGAATGGATTCCTATCGGGGTTGGTCGGCGTCGATCATGGTGGGGGACGCGGTACCCACGCGATTCTCTGCGCTGACGCTCAACATCAGCCGACTCAATGGGATTCGCTTCGACGCTTCCTCACGGAAGTCGAGTTTCAGCATCATCGGCTCGCGCGTTTCCGATCCCGTGCTACTTGCCACGGGGCTGACGCGCAGTGGCGTGCAGGTCAATTCCGAAGGGATCTCCGGTAATCCCTCCTTCGGCACCTACCTGGTGGGTGCGCACTGGGAGACCACGCTTGGGAATGTCCTCACCCTCGGATCTTCCTACGTCAACGTCCATAACTTCGACAGCATCGCCGGTAGAAAAGACGGTTCGGTGAAAGGCGTCGTGCCCTTCTCCAGCCTCGAAGAGGCGAAGTCCGTGTTCGTGATCGTCAGCGATGACTCCCACTGGGACGAACAGGGGCCCAGAGTCTACCGGATGGAGATCTTCGTTGATGGCGAGCGTCGAGAAGATATCGAGCCGATGATTCGTCGCGTCCCGTCGGTGCCGGCTCTCGTCGGTGCGGCGAACCGAGAGACCGGACTGGGTACTAGCGAGATCGCCTTGCAGCGGGCAGACAGACCGTCGTGGCTGATCCAAAGCTACCTGATGGAGGAGATCGTCAAGGAGGGCTACACGCGCAGCGGCGCACTCAGCTCGTTCACCAGTGGCGGGGTGTTTTTT
>DPVW01000027.1:1750-14581 GCA_003529325.1 Candidatus Latescibacterota bacterium
GTTAACGCCGGAGAGCCTGTTTCCCACGAAGATGCACCCTTCCTGGAAGCGAACGGCACGGACATTCTCGTCTATCGGTTCGAGGTGCCACCGGGGGCCGAAGAGGTCCGCTTTCGCGCGCTCGCAGCGGGTGACTATGTCGTGGATGTCGCCAGCGCGCTGGGATGGATTGGCAACGACGTACAGTGGCGGGACTGGCACACGGTCAAGCGGGCGGGGAAAAACGTCCAGGACCAGAGCAACATGGGATGGATCTCGTTCCGCTACGGGTTCCCAACGGGAACCGTGCTCTACGGGATGAATTTCGAGGCCAAACTGCTGGGCTTTGAAGCGTGGGGCGAACTGGCCCGCAACACCTCCTACTTCAGGTACCCATCCGAATCAGGGGAACGGCTCGCTACCGATAGTGATGCTTTCTTCCTCAACGTCTACCGCGATATGGGACGCTGGGACCTTGGGTTTGAGTACACGAACATCCCCTCTGATTTTTCCACGACGTTCCAGGCGCTGATGCAGAACCCCCGGCAAAATGTAGTTGCCCCGTTCGAATTGGTAGACGACAACGACGACTGGGACGAATGGCCGGATCGCTGGGAACAGGAACGGGACTTCGCCTCGCTGAATCTGACGCCGGCGCCCGGATCGGGATTGGGCTTTGGGGTCTTCCCCGGGTTGGATGTCGACAACGACGGGGTTCGTGACAACGTCTGGTACAACGGTGGGAACCGGATCCTCACCTATTATGATCAGCCCTTTGTCTTTGGCGATGATTTCAACAACAACGGGGTCGTCGACGGCTGGGAAAATGACAACCGGGCGGACTATCCCGACGACCAGGACAATCGTGGCGGGCACGGCTTCGTCACCTTCCGACCCCGCGAGGACCAGGACAATTCCTGGGTCCGTATCGGCCGATACGATATGCGCCAGCCTGGCGGTGGTGGCAGCGACCAAACAAGCTATGTGAAAGCAAACTATCTGGAGCAGTGGCCTGGACTGGGCCGGGTTCAGGCCGGCTACTACGGCAAGCGGGCCCGCGATAATATCCGCAACGATCTGTATCGCTTCGTCGGCGGGAGCTACGCCGTGCTACCAGATCGCCTGCTGTCACGCAACAGCCTGCAGCACACCCTGGTTGCTGGCGTGCATGTAAACACCGACGCCTTGCCCGGTCTGAACTTCTACAGCGATATCCTCGTGGAGGTCAACGACCAGCGCGAACTCCACGAGGCAGACTTTTACCAGGCAGATGGTCGGATCACGACGGTGGGGTATGTCGCCAGAGCAGACTACGCCTGGCACCTGGGGGAGAATTTCACCTTCGGACCGATGTTCAAGGGGGTTGTCAATCGGACCCGGGCAGAGTTGTCCAGCCTGAAGGCCCACAGCTACACATTAACCCCCATCTTCAGAGCCGACTACCGACTGGCGCCAAAGACCGTTTTGCGTGGTGGGATTCTTGGCTTGCCCTTCAGAGAGATGCACAGGGATCTGCTACGACCGTTCCTCGACAGGGATTCCTGGTATTACATCTTCCTGCTGGAAAACCTCGGCAACTACCGGGGCATCGACGTGAGTACCAGCATTGGTTTCGAGAGGTATTTCGACCGTCTGGTTTCTTCGCATCGCGTTTCGTCAGGCGCCGAGCGCTACTACATCCGTCTGCGCATAGGCTAAAGAGACTATGAGCAAGTCTACCAGACTGCTGTATACGGTCGTGGCGGCCCTAACCCTCACCGGGGCCTCCGAGGTCTTCCCAACAGTGCGTGGGCAAGGGGTTTTCCTCTACCGGCCGGGCGAAGGCTACATCACGCACGCCCGCGAGCCCTACAAGCACTGGCCACGCTCTTATCTGGTGCGCCCTGAAGATCTGGTATACGACGAACTTGGCGACTTCGTCGTCGAGGGCATCGAGGTGTTCCGGCTGCGGGAGTCGCGCACGCTGGACCCCCAGCCAGGAAGTGTGATCGACAAGAGCCGCTACTTCAAGGACTATCTCAGCCGTCTGTCGGTGGCCTCCGATTCGTACGGAGATTTCCATACCACCCTCGCTGTGGGTGACCAGATCCGCACAAAGTTCACCTCGCTGACGCTGGACCTGGCGGCGATGAATGGCATCCGCTGGGATATGAGCACGTCGCGGTTCGAATTCACCATGATCAACTCGCGGATGGACTATCCGATCCGGGACGTCTCCGCCAACGACGACAACAAGCAGAACAACTTCAGTTCTATCGGCACGACGCCGCCCTCCTTCGCCACCTACCTGCTTGGCTCTCATCTGCAGACCCAGATCGGCGCTCTGAACCTCGGCGCTGTGTGGGTCAATCAGTATCGCATCAATAGCCTGCTGGGGCGGGGAGAGTGGGACATCCGAGGTGCCGTACCAGGCAACACGCAGGCGATCGACTATCTGGTGGTGAAGTTCGCCGATGGATCGATCGACGACGGCAGCGGGCCGCGGGTCTACGACCTGCAGGTATACGTGAACGGCCAATTGCGTCCCGAATTGAAGGTGCATAACAATGCGGTGTCGGCGGCGGGGCTGGACGATACGCAACGAATCGTTGTCACGCGGCACCACAACGAGCGTATCAATCCTGCCTTTCCCAACGGTGACAAGGAATTCCCACGAGAGCTCGGCCGGGAGATTCCGCCCTACGTCGATTTCATAAGTGGCGCCTTGCCAGAGGAGTTTCCCGGAGATCGCGGCTACGTGGAAGCGCACGGCAAGGAGTATCTGTTGTTCTGGGTGCCCCTGGGCACGGAGGACATCGATGATGTCTCCTTCAAGGCCAAGGTTGCCAACGATTACAGGATCAGCCTGTCCGAGGTCTATGCCAACGATCCCACCCGCTCGAGGATCAGTCGCAGTCCACGAGATCGGAACCGGGCGTTGTACTTCCAGGATGTCGCCTTTGCGGCAGGCAACGTTCGGGACCTCTCCAACCTGAAGGTTGTGGAGTTCCGCTACGGTCGGCAGACGGCGCGGATGCTCGCCGGTGTGCACGCCGACCTGCAGGTAGAGAACCTATCGGTGCGCGCGGAGTACGATGTCAGTGCCGATTTCCGACGTTTCCCCGTCGCTGCAGGGAAGCGTTCCTCACGCACGGGAGAGGCCTACTTTGTCAACGCTACTCTGCGTCAGGGGCCGATGGAGTTTGGCGGTGAACTGTTTCACATGGGCCCGAACTACGGCACATCCCTGAACGTGCAGGACCCGTCGTACCAGAGCTTCGTCACCTTGCCCTTCTCACCGTTAGACAGCGAGGTCGACGGTGGCCTGAAAGGGATTGACGGATTCAATCAGAGCGCGCTCAATGGCACGCTGGTCTTCGACACTGTCGAGGACAACGACGACAAGGACCGGTTCGCGGACCAGCACTACATCCGTTCTCGAAGAGACATCGATGGGATCTTCCCCGGCTTGGACCTGGACCAGGATGGCCGGCCGGAGACCAACAAGAACAACAATGGCATTCCAGATTACCTGGAGCCCTTCCTGCTGTTCAGCGTCAACCCGGAGGAGTATGACTACGGTGATGACCTGAACAACAATGGCGTCATCGACATTCGAGAAAACGATCCCGACTCGGATTATCCCTATGACCTGGATCTGGAGGGACGGCATCTGTTTGGGTCGTACCATCCGTGGGAAGGGATGACACTGACGGCGGGACAGTACAAAACCGAACAGATCGCGGCGGGGGGGCGTAACGAAGTCCTCTATGGCAAGGCAGTCTACGACCATCATCTGCCATTCTGGGGCAGGTTCGTCCTGGTCGACTTCGCCAAGAAGGTTGAGGACGACATTCGCGACAACGTCTTCCTTTTTCCGCGCAATGCCACCTTTGAACTTCAAGAAGACGTAGGCGGCCGCTTTTCCGGGTCGGGCTTTGACGTGGCGTTGATCGAAGATCCGCTGCAGATGCGGGATAGTTTCGTTAACACGGCGTATGCGTCGCTCGACTTCACGGGACTCAAGCCGATTGATGTCCACCTCAACAGCAAGTACGACTTCAATCACCAGTACGGCGAACAGGGCAAGCGGGCCAATCGCATCATCCGGTCTACCTCCGTGCTCAAGGCACAGTATCCACGTGCTTTGACTGGCCGCTTCCGCGGTGTCAAGATCACGCCGCAGATGAAGGTGATGTCACAGAAGCTGACGGATGGGCGGTTCCCGGTCCCGGTGCTGCACGAATTCTTCTTCTATCCCATTCTCCGCCTCGACTGGAAACTGACGCCGCTGACCAGTATCCGGCTGGGTGCGCAAGGGTTCTCATTCTTGCGGAGTCGGTCCTTGGATTTGGTTAATCCGAGCCGCGATTCCTCGGGGGAGGATTACGTGGCGATTCTAGCCAATACGTTCACCTATCAGGGGTACGAGGTGAACTTCAACGTGGGCTACCAGATCCAGAAGCGGGAGTTCGATTCCGCTAGGCGTGCCCCCTCGAATGTGAACACCTCCATCTTCTTCTTCCGGGCCCTTGTGGGGCTGCGTCCGGTGATATGACGAGCTACTTGCTAAGGCTCCGCGAGCAAAGCTGGGTACCAGCGGTGGTGGTACTCTGTCTGGCACTCTGGGTCGCGGTCAGCGACGCACAGGAGAGCGTGAGTTGGGGGCCACGAACCGGGGTCGATATCCCGGAGGTTGCCCGGGTGCAACCGGATCAGATGTTTCTCCGGCGGCCATGGCAGCCGTACAGGAATTTTGCTCACGCCGAGGACATGTACACGAACTATCCCACGATCCTGTCTCCGTACCGTGATCCCAAGCAGTATTACTACGGCCCATTGGGAAATCGTCTCGCCTATGGCATCCGTGGCTACGATTGGGTCGAAACGAAGGGCCTCGGGCGGCAGGCACGAGGCGGGTCATCGCAGGGAATTACCGGTGATCTATACAACTACCCAGGGCGTGAGCAAACGACCTACCGGCGCTACTTCGAGGATGTTCTGACGGTCTCGGAGCACACCAACCGCTGGTCGGGGGGGCTCACGATCGCGCAGGAAATGCGCGGACGCTTCACGCCCCTGACGCTGAAGGTGAATGCTTTTCCAGGCTTCCGTCTGGATGTCGCCACAGAACAGAGTGACTTCTCGGCGCTGTTCATGACGCACCGTACTTACCGCATGGGGGCGTTCCATCTGGACCGGCGGGTGGGTCTGTTGGATTTCGGTTTGACCTACGTGAACGCCCACGAAAGTTTCAACGACCAGTATGGGAACGCCCTCTCCCGCGATGGCGTGCTGCGTCACAATCAGCCCTTTCCCGAGATTATCGCTGTTAAGATCTCGGACGATTCGCCGGGAGACAACCGGGGTGGCCCGCACATCGTCGAGGTCAACATCCGCATCAACGGGATTCTGCGGCCAGATATTGTCCCGGATGTGATCGAGCAGATCGACGGGGTCACGCAGTCCTCCGTCGGCAAATTCGGCACGCAGGGCCTGGTGCGAAATGCCTATGCTGAGCTGTCCGCGGCATTCACTTCATCGGTGCCGACGCAGGCCTCGTACCTGCAGCACCGGATCAACGAAGCGCCGTTATATATGGATTACCTGTTCTTCCGGGACCTGCGGCTGAACGACCCGGCGGATCCGCAGCGTAACTTTACCAATTACGTGTGGCGCGGGGTGGAATTTCCGATTGAAGAAGCGTGGGAACTAGCGGTCAATCTGGAACCGGATGCGTCCACGAGTCGCAATTACTACAAGGACAATGTCGACGAAATTCTGGGGCAGCGGTTTACCGAAGAGGAAGTCCTGGCAATCCTGATTCGCAACAACGCGCTGAATAACACCTTCCGGCCTCTCGAGCAATCCTTTCGCTGGCGTAGTGATGAAACCGGTCCGATCGATGTTTCCGGAGAGGATTTTGTCGTCTACTATTTCAACCTGGCTGGCGAGGGTTTCATCCAGTCTGTCTCCTTTGATGCCTTGATCGCCAACGACTACAAGATCGAGATCGGTACCGTCGCCCGGAACAGAAGGGTCAACCTGGGTGATCCGCTGGCGCCCCTCGACAGCCCGTACACGTCCCGTTATGGACAACCCACTTTATATCGGGTCGTCGAGCGCGCGCCGGGCAATGTTCAGGACATGTCCAACCTGAAGCGCATCTCCTTTGATGTCGGTACGGAAACTGGCATGGAGATCATGGGGGCAGACTTCAGTACCAATATTCTCGGCCTGAAAGTCGATGGAGAGTACGCACGAAGCATCCATCACCTGCGCTATCCCGACGGGGTGCCCGGCCCAGATCCCACGACGCCGATCCGTGCTGGTGAACGGTTTGACACCGACGGGGAGGCATACTACCTCGTCGTGAGCAAGGAGCACGAGCGCTTTGACTGGGGCGCTGAATACTTCCACATGGGACCTGAGTACAACACGGAACTGCTCGTACTCGGGACGCCGGCGGTGCCTCACTTCAACAGCACCGTGCGCCTTATGATGGTTGACGACAACGACGATAACGACCGGTTCCCTGACTCGTGGTTCCAGCAGTACATCGCCGGGTTCGTCAACGAAGGAGTGGATGCTGACGGCGTGTTCCCCGGCAAGGATCTGGATGGGGATGGTCGCCCGGATACCAACAAGAACGGCAACGCTTTGCCCGACTACCTAGAGCCGTTCCTGATGTACAGCGTGGAGTCCGATGACTACGTCTACGACCTCGACCTGAACAACAACGATCGGCCGGACGGCCGCGAGGATGACCCCGACCCCGACTACCCGTACCCGGAAGATCTGGAAGGGTACCACGTAATTGGCACCTACCATCTGCGCGACGACCTCGCCCTGACCCTGGGGCGCCTCGACGCCAATCAGCAGGCCGGCGCTGGCGAAAACCTGATGAACTATGGCCGCATGAACTGGACAGTTAGGCGTCCAAGCATTGGCCAACTCCACGTGCAGAACACCGTGAAGCGTGTTTGGGACTCCGTGCCGGATCGTGTGCTGGTTTCTTCAGACTTCACCCGGGGACCTTTCGGCAAGGTGCACCTTGCCGGGTTCGGCTACCAGCAGCAATTCGATCTGAACCTGATCGAAGACAATCTGAACTACCGCAACAGTTGGGTGAACCGATTTTACGTGCAGGTCGACCTGAGTCCGGTGCGGGGACTGAATATGTCCCACAATTTCCGCTATGAACGGAACCGCCAGCAGCGTGGCTTTCTGGACGATGGCACCTATCAGCGTCGCAACGAGATCCGCTCGATGAGTTCAGTCCATCGTATTGACTACAAATACCGCCCGGCGCGGAGCAAGTGGGAGGTGGCGCCAGCACTGAAGCTGCTGTTCCTCAAGCGCACCCAGGATATTGTCGACATCCCGCTGGCCCACGAGCGGACGGTGATTCCCATCATCAAAGCCAGCTATCATGTGACGCCGCGAACGACTTTCCGTGTTGGCGCCCAGGGCCTGCCCGGATGGAAGTATCGCGTCAAGGACAGCGGCAACGGGTGGAACAGTTTCAAGCAGGATGTCTTTGTGATGATGATGACGAATCGTTCTGACTATTTTGGCTACGAGATCGTGACCAACGCGGGGGTCACCCTCGATCGCCGGGAATACGACAATCCATTTCGAGGCGCGGACGACACCGACGTGCTGTCCACCTTCCTGCAAATCGTGGCAGGGGCACCCCAGTTTTGAGATTGCTCTGCGAGAAAGTTGAGTCGTGATGAGAAACCTTGTATTGGTGCTCACAATGATCGGCATCGTTACCCCCTGCACAGTCCGTGCCGACGAGGACGCCTTTGCCACCCGGAAGATCGGTTCTCGGAGAGCGGCGACGTTCCTCTCCGCGGTGTTTCCGGGATTGGGTCAACTGTCCACCGGCCGGCGGATTGCCGGGACGATCCTGGTCGTTTCTGAGCTAGGGGCTCTGGCGACGACGCTGACGGCGAACGAGAACTACAAGACCCGCCTCGATAACTTCGACCGGCTGAAAGCGGAGTATGAAGAGATGGCAGCGGGCAACAGTGAGCACGATCTGGCACAACAGAGATGGCAGGAACTGACGAAGGAGGCCGATGACCTCGACAATCTGCATCGGATTCGTCGGGTTTTCGGCGGGGTGGCTTTGGGGGTGTATGTCTACAGTTTGGTGGATATCCTGCGTTCCGACCAACCGGCGTCCACCACTGCAATAACTTGGAACCTGAGGGCTGTACCAGGGGTGAGAGACGCCCCAACTCGACTGATGATCGCGGGTAGATTTTGACCCTTGTCGGAGGCGTGATGCACAGAACTCTTCGGATGATTCTGGCGACGGCGATGGCCACCATCCTCGGGTGTAGCGAGGATCACGTTCTGCCTGCCAAGTTTCATGACGACCGGATCGGCACACCCGAGCAACTCAGCGCCGAATATGTGGGCGAAGATGTTGTTCTGGAGTGGAATATCAGCACGCCGGCTGAAGTACTCTACTACATCGTCACCCTCTCCGAGGGAAGCTCGGGAGCTGAGTGGAAGTACACCGCTCCAGGAGACGAGCAGAGCATCACGGTGGAATTCGCCTGGACCGACTCTGTCTACATCTTTCATGTCGAGGCGGTGGATGCCACCGCTTTCGTCGGTGAGAGCTCCAATGCCGACACTGTCTTCATACCTCAGTGAAGCAAAAATAACGTAGATGACTGAATCTGGACCCACACGTTTCGGCGCCCCATCGGATGGGCTGCAACTCGTGCGACTGTATCGGGAGACACGCAGGATCTCCTACTTCGCCTTTGCACTGGCGATGCTGGTCGTGGCGGGGACTCTGGGTTATTTCATGGCGTTGAAAAAAGAGCGCCCGGCGCCCAAGCCCTTGTCCATGGAATTCATCATTCGCAAGCCGATGGCCAAGAAACCCTTCCGCATGAGAAAAACCCAGGTGCAGAAGCGGCAGATCACGAGGAAACTGGTTACCTCGAAGCCGAAGCTTGCCCGCACGCCGCCGCGCTCGATTCGCCGCAATGACGCACTTGGCAACGTTGCGACCTTCGCGCACCAGATCGACGTCGGGACCAGTGTTGGCACCAGCACGGTGACGCCGCAACTGGCAGCCATGCAGATCAGAAGCTCGAAGGATCCGGAGAAGCGGATCAGCATGCAGGAAGAGTTTCTGGATCTCAATGCCCTCGACACGGGGAAATACCGGGGCATGGTGATTCAGGACCCCAACGACAGGACGAACATTCGTGGCTTCGTCTACCTCGCGCTCGCCTGGGGCAATGATCTACAGCCAGATGCGCCACGGTCGGTGTCGAAGTTGGCGGAAGGCATCAATGAATACACCGGCATCCAGGCCAAGGTGGCGGATCACATGTTCCTGGACTCTCCGGAGCTGTTTCGAACACCCTTCGTCTACATCACGGACAAGGACGGTTTTGAACTGACGGACAAAGAGATCGAGAGCTTGGGAGAGTACATGCGCAGCGGTGGCTTTGTGTTCGCCGACAACGACAGGCCGGATCTCAATTTCGGCCCTGCGGAGGCCTCTCTACGGGCGATGTTCGGTCAGGCTCTTGGCAGAGATGGCAAACTGGAGCGCATTCCCAACAGTCACCCGATCTTTCACAGCTTCTTCGATCTGGATGGCCCACCGGTTGGTGGAGAGTATCTGAGTGTCAGGGGCAACCCCGATATCTTCTACCTGAACTCCGCCGAGCAGACGGATGTCTACTATCAGCCCGATGAAGTGCAGTTCCTCGAAGGCGTGTTCGTCGACGGCCGACTGGTCGCCGTCTACTCGGACATGGGGTACGGAAGCATCTGGCAGGATGAATTTGAAAACGAACCACAGTTGAGGATGGGGGTCAATCTGGTCGTATTCGCGTTGACCCAAGAGGGCTCTATCGCACAGCAGCAGATCGATTTCTATACGGAGCTCACCGAATAGGGAATTTGAACAAGGAGCAGTCGAGATGTGGGAGATCTACAAAAGCGGTGGTCCCATGATGGTACCTCTTACCATCTGTGCGATTATGGCCATCGCCTACACGATCGAGAGATCATGGATTCTCAGTCGCATGCCCAGTCCGGAGAGTGCCAAGGCGGAGCTTGACGAACTTGAAGCGGCTCTTCTCAACGGCGGGCAGGCTGCTGTCGTTGAGCAGTGCAATCAGGGCAAGGGCGTGCTGAATTTTGTCTTTTCCTCCCTGCTGAGAAGACACAATACCCTGTTGATCGAGCAACGGGAGTTTCAGCAGACCCAGAAGGAAATCGTCAACCTCGCGGTAAGCGCAGGGGGCGGTGATATCGGCCGTTTTATGGTCATGCAGAGAGAGCTCGAGGACATGAAGTCTGAGTTGGTGATCCAAACGGAAGAGGCGGCGCGAGCCTATCTGGGCAAGAACCTGCCCATCCTCTTCACCATCGGTAATATCAGTCCTCTGCTCGGCCTATTGGGTACGATCCTGGGAATGATCATCGCCTTCGAATCGATCGCGGTTGCCGGCGCAGGGGACCCGAAAGTTGTGGCCGGTGGTATCTCTCAGGCTCTGGTTACGACCGCGACCGGACTGATCGTCGCCATTCCCTCGATCGTCGTCTATCGCTATTTGTCGCGACGGGCAGACCGCTCGCTGGAGGAGGTCGAGGTCTATGGCCATGCTTTCGCCAACACGCTGATCATGTCTCAGCGGACGAAGCCCAGCGCCTGAGGGCGACCGGGAGGCAACGACAATGGCCAGACATCGCCACCAACATGTGCGCAGTCTTGCGGAGGATACCGACCTGGACCTGACGCCGTTGATCGACTGTGTGTTTCTGTTGCTTGTGTTTTTCATGGTCACCACGGTATTCATCCATACCAAAGGGCTCGACGTGGATCTGCCTGCCCCGAGCGAAGCCGAGGAAGAGCAGAAGAAGGACGTCAACGTGGTGCTGAGCCCCAAGGGGGAGATCGAGATCGGTGGTGAGCCCGTCGAAGCGTCGCAACTGGCCGAGGGGCTGACAGCGGCTATGGAGAAAGCGAACAACGAAAACATTATCGTCCAGGCGCACGAGGAATGTGATCAGAGGTACGTCGTATTCGTCGTCGATACAGCCAAAGGTGTGGGAGTGAAGGGGATCGCTTTCGTGCGCGTTCAGGAGGGTGAATAGGGGCATGGCCCGTATCAGTCAGCACGAGGATCAGGAGCTCAACCTGACACCGATGATCGACTGTGTCTTCCTGCTGTTGATCTTTTTCATGGTGACCACCGTTTTCAAACAACCCTACAATCTTCAGGTTGAGTTGCCGGAAGCGCAGCAGGCACTGCGCGTGCAGGAGAAAAAGCTCGTGAGTTCCATCACGGCCGATGGTACGATGGAGATCAACAGGGAGCTTGTTACGCTTGCCCAGTTGCCGGAGGTGTTGATGCGGCATAAACAGGAGACGAGAAGTCTGACACTGATCGTGCGCACAGATAAAGGGACGAAGCACAAATTTTTGCTGGACTTGCTGGAAGTGGCCAAGGGCCTTGGCATCGAGAAGGTCGTTCTCGCCACCGAGGACAAGGAACTCGAGCTATGAGCGCAGCCGCTATGCAGGATCGCCAATGAGTCTGAAGTCTGTTTTGTTGATCAGCGTGCTGTTCGCCGTTCTTGTCGGTGTCGTGCTCTATTCCAATCAGCAAGAGACAGAGCAGGAGCAAGCCGAGGAGTATACCAAAGAGCTGCTGATCTTCGATAAAGACCAGGTGGACGAGTTGACCATCGAGGCGAAGGGCGGCAGGGTGGTGATGCAGAAGGCCGGGGAGGCATGGAAGATCGTTGAGCCCCTCGATCTTGAGGCCAGCCGTGGGGGCGTGCTGGCCGTGCTGGCGAATCTTGAGCGGGCCCGGCTGAATCGATTCGTCGTGCTTGATGATGACGACGATGGTTCGATCCTCAAAGAGTATGGCCTGGATCCTCCCCATGCGAGAGTGACCCTCCGCGTGCAGGGCAGCATCCTCGATACGGTGGATTTCGGCAACAGTCTCTTCGGCAAATTCGTCTACGTCAAGAAGAGTTCTGAGAGCCGCGTCGGCATGACCGAGCTCTACCGACGCACAGCCATCGACAAGGATCTGAGTGCCTTGCGTGACAGGCGGGCCCTCACCTTCGAAAAACCCGGGGCGACGGGCCTGCGTGTCGAGAGCCCCGAAGATACCGTCCAGTTGGCGAAAGAAGATGGGGAGTGGCTGTTTCAACGTCCGCAGGACCGCAGGGCTGATGATCAGGCAGTAGAGGCCTTTCTCGTCGGCCTCGCTTCGGTCGCCGGAGAATTCGTTGATGAAGCACCCGCTAGGCTCAGCGACTACGGACTCGATCCACCGCAGATGCGAGTCGACGTCGACCTTGTTGGTGCTGGTGACATAGAGATGGTGGAGAGTCTGCTGATCGGCACGGCGATAAATGGTGATTTCTATGCCAAGGATGCGTCGCGAGCCGCTGTGTTCACCCTCGATTCGACGCTCGTCAATCAACTGCCTGTCGCCGCCTTTGGGTTGAGCCAGAAACACCTGCTCAGTTTTGAACGCAAGAAAGTTGATCGAATCGAATTTGCCTATCCGGAGCGGTCGATCCTGTGCGTGCGGGATGAGTCCTCCTGGGCGCTCGTCTCCCCGCCGCAACCGGTCAACGGTGATGAGCTGAATGCGATCCTGTTCAACATGGAGAAGCTCCAGGCTGAACGGTTTCTGCCGGCGACGGTGCAAGGTGCAAACAGTCGAGGGCTCGACACGCCACGGCTGCGAATCCGGATCTGGTCCGAGGATCAAGTCGTGGGTGAGCTCACCATTGGCGGGGATGCGGGAACGGATAGGATCTACGCCAAAGGCAGCGACAATGAGTTCGACTCTGTCATCG
>DPVW01000082.1 GCA_003529325.1 Candidatus Latescibacterota bacterium
CGCACCGCGTTGTATCCGGGCCTCGTTGCGTTGGAGAGCGACGATCGATGGATACGGGATCTGCAGGGGGTGAAAGTCTGGGCCAGAGTCGAGGCGCAAGGCCTGGGCAAGGCGACCGTCGTTGATACCGACGACTTGCTCTTTGCCAAGTACGGCGTGTCGGGGTTCACAATCCTGAACCTCAGTGCCCGCATCGTGCGGCATCTGCGAGAGGAGGGTCCTCTTTCCCTGCTGGTCAGTCTGCTACCGGACAAGTCAGCAGAAGAGGTGGGGGAACTGTTGCAGACGCGTTGGCAACGACACCCGCACCGAGAATTGGGCTTAAGTCTGGCGGGGTTGCTCCATGCCAAGGTGGCTCGCGTCCTGCTCGCCAGGGCAGGTCTCGAGGCGTCGGCACTCGTGGCAGGGGTGTCCAAGCGGCAGCGCAGGGAATTGGCTGCGCTCATAACCGCCCTGCCGATTCGAGTTACCGGGCCACGAAATTTCGACTATGCCGAGGTCACTATCGGTGGGATCCGTACCGATGAAATCGATCCGCATACCCTGCAGTCGTATGTCGCTCCCGGTCTGTACTTCGCCGGTGAGATGGTCGATGTGCACGGCGATCTTGGCGGCTACAATTTCCAGTGGGCGTGGTCGAGTGGTTTCGTTGCTGGCGGCCAGGTGGCGACGCGTTGACATCAACCTTCAGCCCCCGTAGGCTCAACCACATGAGAGACGGTGTCATCGGCATTCTGCTTGCGGCGGGGCGTTCACGCCGGATGGGACAGCCCAAGCAGTTGCTCCCACTTGCCGGTCTGCAGACCGTCGTTGAAGTCGTCGCCCATCAGATACGGCCACATGTCTCCAGCCTCGTCGTCGTTGTCGGTCACGTAGGTGGCCAGGTGGCGGCCATGTTGAGTGCATTGGACATCACTCTCGCCATCAATGAAAATGTCGATCGTGGGATGCTGTCCTCCGTACAGGCCGGGATTCTCGCCGCCAACCACGGTCGTGGTTATCTGATCTGCCTTGGTGATCAACCCTCTTTGCGCGGAGCTGCAATCGATGCTGTTGTGCGGGCCTCTGTGGGTGCGGCAGGCATCGTGATTCCCACCTTCGACGGACAGCGAGGGCATCCCGTTTTTATCCATCGACGGTATCGCTCTGAGATCCTCGGTCTCGATCCGCAGAGGGTTGGTCTGAACGCCGTGACACGTGCCCACGCGCAGGACACCATCGAAGTCGCCCTCGACGACGAGCTGATACTCGATGACATGGATACCCCCAGCGACTACGCTCGTGAGATCGAGCGCGCCGGAGCACACGGCTGATGGATGACGTGATCGCCGCCGTCGCCTCGCTGGCCGATTCAGGTGAGACTGCCGTGTTGTCATCGTTGGTCGCCAGTAGTGGCTCCATCCCCATGAGTGCGCGCGCCAAGATGCTGGTGGCGGCGGACGGTACCGTGCTGGGCACGATCGGCGGGGGTTGCCTCGAAGCAGAGATTCTCGCCGTCGCCGGAGATGTGCGTGGTAGTGGACGACCGCAGATCACGTCCTACACGATGACCGAAAAGCAAGCCGGCGAACATGGGCTCAATTGTGGCGGCACGGTGAAGATTTTCAGCGAACTCGTCGATGCGACGGTGGGCCGGTTCTACGCCGACATTGACAGCGCCAGAAAATGCCGCGCCTCCTGTGCGCTGGTGACGGCTCTCGACGACAGCGCCAGGCTCTTTTTTGGTTCGCAAGGCAAGCGCCGCGGCAGTCTTGGCGCCGATCTCAACGACGAGGTCCTGCCGTGGGTGCAGGATTGTCTTCAACGCGAGAGCCCGGCTCTGCACGCTACAGGCGAGGCGGCTCGCGGGCTCTTTGTTGAACCCTTCGCACCACCACCATTGCTCTACGTCTTCGGCGGCGGTCACGTCGGCGGACAGATCGCGAAGCTGGCGCACAATGCCGGTTTCTACGTCGTCATCGTCGATGACCGATCCTATTTCGCCAATGCTGAGCGTCACCCCGATGTCGATGAATGCCTGGCGGACGAGACGGAGGCCATCTTCGCACGGATCCCCATCGATGAACATACGTATATCGTCGCCGCCACACGTGGGCACGCCAACGATGAGGTCGTGGTGGAACAGGCCATCCGCACACCGGCGTGTTATGTCGGCATGCTCGGCAGCGAGCGCAAGAAGCTGACTCTGTGGAATCGGATCGAGGCCCGCGGTGGCTGCCGGTCGAAACTCGACGAGGTGTATGCACCCGTAGGGTTCAATATCGGTGCCGATACGCCCGAAGAGATCGCCATCTGTGTCGTTGGAGAGATGATCCAGGTCAGGCGAGGGGCCAAGAAGAAGTGGAAGACGAAGCGTACGAACACGGCATCCGCTGTCGCCACGGATGAGTGACGACAGGCTGCGCTACGCAGTCGCTGCTTGCCAGGTCGATCAGCCCAATCCTGAAGACCGTTCGCAGATCGGCCGCAACACGGCGCGCATGTTGGAGATGATCGACATGGCCGTCGAGGGCTACGCGCCATTCTGCGACGTCAAGCTGCTCGCCTTTCCAGAATTCGGTCATGCCGCCCCCATCTATCCGACGACACAGGGGCTGCGAGCGAAGCTCACGGTGCCAATTCCAAACGAGCACACGGAGAAATATGTCGCCAAGGCGCGGCAACTGGGCGTCTACATTCAGACGGCCACATTCCTGGAGGAAGATCCGAAGTGGCCGGGAAAGGTCTTCAATACGACCTGTCTGATCGGGCCGGAAGGAATTCTAAGCAAGTATCGAAAGGTAAACCCATGGATTCCATGGGAGGTGCACTCGAGTCCTCACGATCTGCCTGGATACGACGAGGAACTGTTTCCAGTGGCCCGCACACCCATCGGTAACATCGGCGTTGCCATCTGTTACGACTGGATGTTCCCCGAACCACTCCGCCAGCTGACGGCGAATGGTGCAGAGATCCTGATTCGGGTTTCTGCCTATATGGATCCCTGGGGGGCGACGGAGCCGATGGATTGGTGGACGGTTGTCAATCGTTGCCGGGCCCTCGAGAATACGGCGTATGTCGTGGCCGCCAACCAGGGCGCCGCACTGTCTCGGTACGCGCCATTTTCGTGGCCCGGAGGGAGTATGGTCGTTGACTTCGACGGTCGGTTGCTGGCCCAGGCTGATCCCGGCCCCGGAGAAAAGATCGTCGTTACCACGATCGACGTTGCCAGTCTCCGCCACGAGCGTGCCCGTCGCCGTGGCCACGATATGCGCTCCCACCTGCGCACCGAGGCCTACCCACTCTATTCCCGGACTGTTTTTCCACCGGGAACGCACCCATCAGGGGCAGGACAGACAGTCGACGACAACGAGGCAGCCATGACCTTGGCACGAAAACGATGGCCGGGGCAGGATTAAACGCTACGACGAGCCCAGGCGTCTATAGGGTAAGGTGACATCGCATCCGGGCGCTGCCTGACCCGGTCTCACACATTCGAACCGCCTGTTATTATGACCCTCGCGCTGAAATCGAGACCCATGTCCGATGACCGGACCGACCCCGAGGCGGTACTTATCGCGCGCCTGCAGGCAGGGGATGACACGGCCTTTGAGGAAATTGTACGGCAACACCAGGAACCGCTGGTGCGTTTCGCCCAGCGTCTTGTCGGCGACCTCGACGATGCCAGTGATGTCGCTCAGGAGACCTTCATTCGGGCGTACGAACGAATCGCCGAATTTCGTGGTGGGTCGACTCTTTACACCTGGCTCTATCGTATCGCCTACAATCAGGCCATCAGCCTGCTGCGGCGCCGGCGTGTGCGTCGGTTTCTGCGCCTGGATCGCGAGGACGAGTACAGCGAAGGGGTGGAATTGCAGTTGGTCGAGACATACGACGTAGCCGCCAAGGTAGAGGAAGTTGATCTACTACGACATATCGAGGCTGCCATCGAGACCTTGCCACCCAGGCAGCGTGGGATCTTCGTCATGCGTCATTACGAGGGCATGAGTCATGCTCAGATCGCCCAGGTCGTCGGTCGTTCTGAAGGGGCGATCCGCGCTGGTTATTTTCACGCCGTGCGCAAGCTGCGGGCTGCGGCGAGCAAGGCGGGCCTGTTTTCTGTGGGGGGAGAGTTGTGAACACACATCTGACTGATGACGAACTGATTGTCTTGGTCGACGACGGAATCTCCCACGAGCACTTGTCCGTTTGTAGTGGCTGCCGTTCCCGGCACGCAGAATTTGCGGCAACATTGACACTTGCCAGCAAGATGCCGGCGGTTGTGTGGAGTCCCTTGCGTGGGGAAACGCTCGTGCATCGAGTGCGCCGTCGTCTTCGCGATCAGCGTGGATCGCACCGTCCCGCCTGGCAACCCGCCCTCGGGGGTTCAGTCGTGACGGTGGTGGTGGCGGCTGGCCTGATGTTCGTTATGGGGACCCGGGACCTGGCGCCTGAATTGGCTTTTGAAGTGGCGACAGAGGAATCGGCCTGGGAGCCGCTTGATACGGAGGAAGTGGTCACCGAACAGGTTGAGGACACAGAACTAGCTGAGATGATCGAGACCTATCTGATGGAGACGGCGTCGGCTGACCAATTGCTGCTGGAACTCGACGAACTGTCAGACGACGAATACTACGCGCTGCTGGAAGAGTAGCGCAGAGGGAGATTGGAGGGGGTGTAGATGCAATGGTGCCCACAGTACCGGCGAGGGATGCTGGGCCTTTTGCTGGCCATGCTGGTGACGACGATCTGGATGGCAGGGCCACGACGCGCAGACGCGCAGATGCCGATGCTCGAGATGGAGGGCAGAAAGCAGCATCTCGAGTTGCTTCGCATGTGGCGGCTTGTCGATGAACTTGAAATCGACGAGCAGCAGGCGACGCGTGTGTTTCCGGCGTTTCGCCGACAACGGGCGCAGACCGATTCTCTCGAACAGCGTCGGCGCGCCCTGTTGGGCGTCATCACCAGACAACTCAAAGAACAAGCCGACGATGAGGCTCTGCAGTCGACGATGGTCAAAGTACGGGACATCGAAGAGGTGATCGCGCAGTCCAAGAAGGCATTCCACAGGAAGCTTGATAAACTGCTGACACCACGACAACAGGCGCGCCTGTTGCTTTTCGATTCTACTTTTCGCACCGATCTGGTCGATATCGTCCGTCGCATGAGAGGTGGTGGCCCAGAGGGCCGCCCTGGGAGCGAGGGGCTGCCAGGGCGGGGAGGGGGACGAGGACTTCGGGGACAATAACGGCACTTCCGTGAAGCGCTATTCCCGCCGGCAGATTTCCCGAACCCTGCGGAAGTACGACACGAAGGAGGTGGATGTCGGCATCGATGACGACCTGAAGCTGTCGATGGTCGAGACGACGGACGCCTATGAACTGCTCGACAGGCTCATCGAACAGGAGCAGGAGTCCGGCACTCGCGACAGGGTTACGCGGTTTCCCTACTGGGCTGAGATCTGGCCGGCATCCCTGGCCCTATCACGATGGTTGGCCCTGGCAGAGCAGCCTCCCGCACGGGCCCTGGAGTTGGGCTGTGGTTTGGGGCTCGTGGGCGTTACCCTGGCCAGCCTCGGGTGGATGGTGGAAGCCACCGACTTTGTCGAAGACGCGTTGGTCTTCACCGCCCACAACGCCGAACGCAATGGCGTTGGCAGCCGGCATACCGTCTCCTATCTCGACTGGAGCCATCCTGTCGGTACGCCCAACCCCGTCTTGGTCGGTTCGGATGTGGCCTACGAAAAGAGTCTACATCCGTATCTGCAACGCACGGTCCGGGGCCTACTGGCGCCTGGTGGCCGCTTTATCCTCAGCGACCCGGGACGGCCCGCGGCGCGTCCCTTTCTCGAGGCGATGGCTCGGGCAGGATACGACCATCGGCAGGATCAGATCGAGGTGCAGTGGAATGCTCTCGACCACGCCGTCGATATTCACATTTTCACTAGTCTCAGATGATAACAGAGAGCTGAGTCTAGCCCACGGTGGCGAGCACCTCAAGGTGCGCTCGCACCGCCGCCGCCGTCCCATCCAGGTGGTAGCC
>DPVW01000442.1:0-777 GCA_003529325.1 Candidatus Latescibacterota bacterium
CCCGTGGCGTCATCGGCCCAGGGGACTTGCACCACGATCAGATTGGCGTGCCCGAAGAGATCGCCTGGATTCTGTTCGCTCCCCTTGCGGCGCGCAAACTCAGCAGTCTTGAGTTGGTTGCATCCCGTTCACCGGAAGCCACGGCCTTGGACGAGGCCATGGCCGAAAATTGGGTGATACTCTCCCATCCACCGACGCTGTTGCCGTTGAATTTTATCGCCTTCCAGCCCGTGCGCGTATCCCGCAGCTTGATTCGGATTCATCCGTTGGTGACACGCTGGATGAACGCCGATTTCGATGGTGATCAGGCCGCGCTGTTTGTGCCCATCACCGAAGCGGGACAACTCGAGGTGCGCCAGCAACTGTCGCTGGCCAGCCACTTTCGTCGCCTCACGGCTCTGCAGCCCAAGCTGCTGCTACTCGCCCCCCCTCGTGCGCCTCCACAGGCTCGATGAAAACAGTGCCGCCGACATCTCCGGCCTTTTGGGTTTCCTGCGTCAACTCAATCGCCAACATGACGTCGCCGTCGGCCTCGTCCATCATATGGCCAAACGCGCACGGCAGGACCCCGGTCAGGCCCTGCGCGGCAGCTCCGACCTGCACGCCTGGACCGATTCAGCCTGCTACCTCGCCCACTGTGGCCACAACTGCGCCTCGTGATCCTAGGGGCCGCTGGGTGGTGCCTGCCCGACGAACCGAAAGAGCGAACTCAGCCTCTCAAGATGAGCCCTGCCTCCTTTTTCCCGACGTCCTCGACGCACCATCTTCCACCCGTTC
>DPVW01000442.1:1128-8346 GCA_003529325.1 Candidatus Latescibacterota bacterium
TAGGGCGCGCACGGAACGGAACGGCCCCCATCACCGATGCACGCGGTGACAGATAATGTGCAACCAGCTACGTCAATGGGCGTGCAACGTAACAGCGGTGCTCACAATTCAGCTCATCGTCGGCGCGCTGATGTTCCTCATCGAAGGGGGTAAGATCGGGGTTTACCAGTATTCCGCAGAGACCTATTGGGCGATCGTGACCATGACAACCGTGGGCTACGGCGACATCGCCCCTGTTACCGTACCTGGAAAGCTTTTCGCGGCGGCGGTGATGATTATCGGATATGCCATCATCGCCGTGCCGACGGGGATCGTCGCTTCGGAAATGGCCGACCTGCGTTCTAAGAGTCGCGTCACGACCCGGCATTGCCAGAACTGTGTTCGTGAAGGCCACGACCCCGATGCCAGCTTCTGCAAATACTGTGGCGAATCTCTCGACAGCTGACGAGCAGTTCTCAGTCCGGTGATCGCCGGGCTTCTGCGTGGGCCTGGGAGGCCCGTAGTGTATCCAGTAATTCTTCTGCCGCCTCCGCCTCCTCCTCAGGAGCCAGTTCGCGAAATCGTTCCAGCGCATCGACAGCATCACCGTATTCTGCCTCCAGCGCCAGAATCAGCGCCAGATTGAAATGAACGTTGCGAAACCCTGGTTCAATCTCGGCGGCAACTTCGTAATGCACCCGCGAGGGGTCGTGCTGACCGGCGTCGAAGTAGAGATTGCCCAGGTTGTAATGTGACTCCCAGTGCCGCTGATCCTCCTTCAAAGCCTGACGAAAGCAGTCGAAAGCGGTCTCCGAGTTACCAGCCACATACTCGAGGATACCGAGATTGCAGTAGGCGTCACTCGTGCTGTCACCCATTTCGATGGCGGACTGATAACCGGCTCGCGCTGCCGCCTCGTGACCCGCCTCATCCTCTTGCAGGGCTTGCTCGAAGGAGCTCGTCGCCCCCGGAAAGGCAAGCAACTTGTCGCCCATTGGGGAAACTGCAGGTGGTGTGCTGCCAACGAACAGGTCCAGTTGGCCCGGGCCGGGGCCACGCCGCGTACGGCGAACCCGAGTAAACCCGAATGGTTTGCGCTCGTCGGTTGCGCCGGAGGGTACAAGCGCCGGCTCCCTGGGCTCGACTTCCTCTGGTTTCGGAGAACCGGGGAAGGAAAGAATCTTCGCCATGTCAGCCTCAGGCCGCCTTTGACTTGGCTTTCGCCTTGGCCTTTTTCTTGGCCGCCGGCTTCTTCTTCTCTGCCGGTGTTTTCGCCGCTTCCATCGGCTTCGCATCCCCCTTGGCGGCTTCGATACTGTCGCGAAGGGCGGTCATGATATCGACGACGGGTTTGACCTCGTCGTCGGCAGCCATCACGACCTCCTTACCCTCTACCTTGGCCTGGATCATGTCCTTCACGGCCTCGTGGTAGGTGTCTTTGATCTCGATGTCCCCCAGGGGCTTCGTCATCGAATCGATGAGACTCTGTGCCAGCTTCAGTTCGTCGCCACTGACCTCGGTCTCCGCCAGACCCGGGACCTCATTCACCGATCGCAGGAACTGTGGGTAGCGCACCTTGTAAAGGACGAGACCGTTGTCCTGGCAGCCGATGAGGACCATATCCTCGCGGTCACGGAGCACCACTTTGCCGACACCGAGACGACCACTCTGTGCCAGAGACTGCACGAGCAGGGCATAAACTTTGACCGCAACGTCGCCATCGGGACCAGCGAAGTAGGGCGTGTCATAGAGGCTGACATCGACTTCGTCGGTGGCAACAAAGCCCTCGATCTCAATGATCTTCGAACTCTTGATCTTGACCTTGTCGAAATCTTCGTCATTGACGATGACGTACTCGTCGGGACCGTACTCATATCCCTTGACGATATCGGAGCTTCCCAGGTTCTCACTGCAGCTGCGGCAGACCTTCTCGTATCGAACCCTGCCATTGTCCTCCTTGTGCAACTGATTAAAACGAATACTCGATCCGGAATCGACGGCGTTGTACAGCCGGATGGGAATGGTCACCATCGAGAATCGGATATGTCCCTTCCACAAAGAACGCATTGTCGGTCTCCTATTCTTCTATACTATCGGTCAGATCAGGGCGCATCCGCAGAAAGACCGGTTCCCGCAGGGTTCCGGTATTGGTGAACGAGGCATATTGCACCTCACACCAGAGCCGCGGCTCCACCCAGATCGTCTCAGCATCATCCAGTGGTTTCTCGTCCACGGGACGATCGATCGTGTCGAGCGACTTCAGTTCCTTGAGCACCGCCTGCAACGACTTGGCGTCGAAACCTCCGCCGACCTTGCCCAGATACTCGAGGGTATCGGCGTCATCCTGAGCTGGGCGCCCAAGGTGCAGGGCACCAAAGGTCCGTCCGCGATCTCCTTTGCCCGGTGTATACCCGGCGATGCGACAGTCTATCGTGCGTCGCACCTTGATCTTCTGCCACGTGGAAGCGCGTCTCCCGGGAAGATAGCTACCACCTCGCTCCTTCGCCACAATTCCTTCTACCCCAACGCTTTTGGCCGCTTCGAACAAGGCTTCGCCGTCCTCTACGGTCTCGCTGACGCGATAATCGGTCTGCTCCTTGCGCACCGCATCGGCGAGCCACGCACGACGCCGGTCCAGAGGCTCGTTGCCAATGGGGCGGCCATCCAGATAGAGACAGTCGAATAGATAACAGACAGCCGGGTGGCGGGCCTGGGCGCGGGCGATACCCCGTTCTCCCTTGGCATGGAGGCGCCCCATGACATCGGTGAAAATCGGCCGACCCGCACTATCGAGACAGACGATCTCCCCATCGAAGACGGCGGCGCTGGCATAGAATGCCTGTTCCGGCAGACAAAGTTCCGGAAAATGGGCGGTCACGTCGCGCTGAGATCGAGTCTTGATTCGCACGACCCCTTCGTCCACGGTGATCATGGCACGAATGCCGTCCCACTTCACCTCGTAACTCCAGTCGCCACCGACGGGGACCTCATCCCGACTCTCGGCCAGCATCGGCTCGATATCGGCTTGCAGCCACAGCATCTGTGGTTCGTCGACACGCTCGAGGAGCCAGTCCTTGCCCTTGGTATTGATGAGTCGATACTCGGCGGTGAGCTGCTTCGACTGCAGGCGGAAATAGAAGGAGTTGTCCTTCTTGTCCTTCGTGATCACGTAATTTCCCAACGCATAGACCCACATCGGCCCGGCGCCGTATTCCCCTTTGGGGATCTCCCCCTCGAAGGTCAGGTATTCGAGGGGGTGGTCTTCGACATTTACCGCCAGGCGCTTGATTCCGGGTCGCGCCGGCAGTCCCTTGGGGATCGCCCAGGAGCGCAGGGCGCCGTCCTTTTCCAATCGCAGGTCGTAGTGCAGACGCGACGCATGGTGGCGATGCACGACAAAAGCATTGCCATCCCCACCCTCCAGTTCGGGGCCAGGTTCCGGTGTTCGATCGAAGGAACGCTTCTTATCGTATTCGGAGAGCTGTTCCGGCGTCTTGTATGTGCGGGACTTGCCGACGTCGCGCTTCTTCTTCGCCGGCGCCTTGCGGTCCGTGTGCAGCCGCACGGCGTATGCCGCCATCGTCTCCCAGGGGTCGCCGCGCTCCAACACCGTATCACGTGCAGTGTGGATGTTGTGCACACGCGGATCTTCCAGTGACTCCAACTCATCCCAGGTGAGTGGCATCGACACCGTCGCTCCAGGGGAGCCGCGCAGACTGTAGGCGGCGACGATCGTCTGCGCCGGCCGATTGCGATAGACATCGATGAGCACTTTGTCTGGTCGCTTGTCCTTGCGGATCTCCAGTGTCGTCGTCGCCTTGCGGGCCCTGACAAAGGGCTGAGCCAGCCCCTTCGCCGTCTCGAAGACGGTGCCATAATCGTAGCGCGGTTCCAGTGGCAATACGACGTGCACGCCCTTGCGGCCCGTGGTCTTGCAGAAGCAGTGATAACCGAAAGCCTCCAGGTGCTCGCGCAGCTGGAATGCAAGATCGACGACCTTGGGGAAGGCATACCCTTCCGGCGGATCCAGATCGAAGACGAAGTAGTCCGGTTTGTCGAAGTGGGGGCGACGCGAGTGGATGTGGTGCAACTCGAGGGCGGCGTGATTGGCGAGCCACACCAGACTGGCATCATCGTTGGCCAGCACGTAGTCGATGCTCTTTCCGGCACCGGACTCGCCATCCCCGATCTTTTCATGATCGAGCCACTCGGGGCAATATTTCGGCCGGTTCTTCTGGAAAAAGCTCTCACCGTGGATGCCGTCGGGAAAACGTACCAACGACAGGGGGCGACCTTTGATGTGGGCCAGAATGGTAGGGGCGATCCCGAGATAGTGCTGAATGACTTCAGCCTTGAGGACACCGTCCTCTGGCCACAACACTTTTTCGAGGTTGGACAGCTCGATCTTGCGCTTGCCCACCTGCGCCATTTGTGACGTGCGCGCCATATCCCAGGATGTACCCTCGATCAGAGCTTGGCCAGGATCTCCTCGTTTTCCGGGAAACGACCTTCGGCGAGTTTCGAGAAAACCAACTCGCCATCCACACTCACCTCGAAGCGACCGCCGTGGGACGGCAGCATCACGAGCTGCCCGAGGTCCATCTTTTTCGCCTTCAGGATATCAGCCGCCAAACTGACGGCTTGCGGTACGTAGCCTCACGAACTGCAGTACTGAATCTCGATCTTGTCGATCATGGTCGATAATCCCTCCTGTAATGTCGGTCTGTCCTCTATGGTAACCGGTCCCTCATCAGGGACGCAAATCGGCATACGCGGCGGCGACCTCCGATTCACGGCGACGGGCTCGCTCCCAGGCGTGCGGGAACAACGGGTTCGCCATCACAGCGGCCCCTTCGACGCTCGGGAACAGGCGCTCGACGCCGTCGATCAGTCGAGCTCCCAGGCCGGGGGTTCGAGGGACCGTCAGGAGACCATTCACCGGGCTTGGTGGCTCCTCTAGCAGGCCATAGCGCATGTCGTTGGGATACATGAAAAATTCACACATGTGCCCACTGCTGACACCGGCGACGAGATGACTGTTGCACACCGTTCCCAGACTGGTGTGCCAATTATGGGGAACGATATGCACGCCGTGTGCCCCGGCGATCTGCGCCAGACGCCAGGTCTCCGTGATCCCCAGATGGACGCAGTCGCCCTGCACCGCATCGTAGATGCCGGCTTCGATCCACTGCTGCGCCTGCGAGGCGGAGCGAAAACGTTCGCCTCCCCACAGCATCACTCGCGGCATGCGCTCCTTGAGGCGCCGGTAGTCGTCGAACTGAGCCGGCCCCTCATCGCCCATGGGTTGTTCGAAGAACAGAAACCCCAACTCGTCGATAATGGGTGCGATCTCCAGGCACTCCTCCAAGGTCCACGAATCGTAGCCCTTTTTTTCCAGCCCCAGATCAAAATCAGGCCCCACGGCGTCCCGCAACTCTCTACAGATGTCGCCTAATTTCGCCGCTGTGATTCCCGCCTCTTCCCAATCGGTGCCGGGGCGCCACTTGAACAGGCTGAAACCCTGGCGTTGATAGTCGAGGGCCTCCTCGATCAGTTGCTCGACGCCGAAGGCCTTGCCGTCGCCCCGGTCGTAATATGTCCACATGACCCCGCCACTCGCATAAACGGGTACCTGTCGATCCGCGGCATGGTTGACGGCGAGCAGATCGCAGACCGGTGTCTCGAGCACCTGACCGATAATGTCCCAGCAGGCCACATCGATGCCGGCAAGCACCTCCATGTCGAGAATGTCAAAGGGATTGCTGCCGATCAGGTGGCTGTGGTCGGCAGCAAAACCAGCCACTGCAGGTCCCAATCCGCTGATGCCCTGAGCCGTGCGCACCTCGACATAACCGGCATCCATTCGGGTCAGCACGACGGGGCCACAGACATGGACCAAGGAGTCATCGGCAGGTTGATAGGACAACGGCACGACGCGGATCTCTGTGATCCGCAGATCTGCAGGGCGACCGATTCGCTGGCGCAGATCATCGATGGTATACGTGTGCATGGCATGGGCTCCTCAGGTGTAGCCTGAATCTAAGCCTCGACGGCGCCTTCGTTTTCTGTATCATACGGGCAGGTGCGCTAAAGCAACCCCTGTTGGAGGTCCTGCCATGCCCCGTGGAACTGGCGTCCTCGTTCTTTGCTTCTACCTGCTGTCCACCGGTGTCCAGGCTGTCGCTCAACGGTGGTCATTCGAACACGTAGGAACCGGCACCAAGCCTGAAATCGCACTGAATCCTGCGGGTGAACCACGCATCGCCTTCATGACGGAGGCAGATCATGGAATCGTATTTTTCGCCCGACGAGGTGACGACGGTTGGCGCCAGTGTCGGGGTGTGGGGCGACTGGTGGCATTGACGAATTCGCGATAGTCCTGGTTGGGTGACAGGGAATGGGGAGATGAGGAAGGCGGGGAGGTCGACGAGACGTGCTGCAGGTCCATCATCACCGCCCCCCATCGTAAACGGACCTGCCGAAATGAGGATCACGCACTCCGGCCGAATATCCCGGGCCTGGTCCAGCGTGATGCTCTTGCGTCCCAACTCGAAGACACAATCGATCTCGATGTCGGCCAGGCCCTCTACTACTACCACCTCGCCACGAGCGAACAGTCTACCATTGAGGCGGACCTCGACAGGCTCCCCCGCCAGGCGGTCCAATCCAAGAACTGAGTCCTGCTCTAACGCCAGGGCCTCGTCGAGTGACACATGCGTGCGCGCCAATTCGACACTGGCATTAACCTTGATGTCCTGCAAGGGTCGGTCCGTGCGTTGATCATCAGCCATTCCTCCGGTCACGACCTGATGTGATAAAACAATAGAACGACCGACGGCCAGCCCCCTCTTCACGTAGGGCTGGCCGCCGCGGCTGCCACATCGAGCCCAAAGCGCCGGGTGGACCGCCTGGCGTCGCGAACTCCCGTGTCAGCGATCAGAAATAACGGCCCTGGGCTCGATGGTGGCTGTGACTTCCATCACTTGTGATCGTCATCACGCACTTGTGATCGTCATCACAATGCCTACTTTCGCGACCCACGAGTTGACGAAGACAGTAGTGCCCCACCCTCGAAAGAGAGATGATGAGCACCGTCACCCGAGATCCCTTCGGCACCACCGCCCGTGGTCAGGAGGTGGCCGTCTTCACTCTGTCCAACGACAACGGTGCCGTCGTGCGCCTGCTGGAGATCGGTGCCATCGTCGCTGAACTCACAGTCCCGGACCGACACGGTGAGTT
>DPVW01000439.1 GCA_003529325.1 Candidatus Latescibacterota bacterium
ACCTAGGGGACTCGAAAAATCACGCACCTCGATGCGACCGTCGGCGGCGAATGTGTAGATCTCATTCTTCTCGTCGTCGGCTCGACTCCAGGCACCCAGCAGTTGATCGCGCAGAGACTGGCCGCCGCTGACGACAGGATCGACGGGATCGCGCCAGGGACGTGTGCTCATAGATCTGTATGATCTGCAGGGCGCCGACGATTTTCGGCGTCACCGCCAGGATGCTGTCGCTCACGTGCCGCCTGCTCCGCCGTTTCCGTCGACACCTCCTGTTCCATGACCATCTTCTCTTCCATGGTCAGGAAGCGGCCCATGTCTCCAGGTCGGATCGAGAGGATCGGATTGCTGTCGAGTTGAATAGAGGCGGCGCGGGCGTAGACCTTGTTGATGCGGCCCCCGGCGATCTCGATCTCAGGGGCGCCTATATTCTTTTCGGTCAGCGGATGGATGATGGCCTCGTCGGGTAGCCGCACGATCGTCACCTCGAGACCTACCTCGAGGCCGTCATCCGCCCCCTTGTCGATGGTCAGGGTGCGCCCACGGATCTTCGTGATGCGGCCCCTCGCCGGCATCCGCCGGTAGGGCACAGAGCACGAGCGCTCCCAGGACCCAGGCTGTAAGTGTTCTCTTCATCGCTCGAACGTGCCGCCTTCCGTGTGTCCGCCATCGACCAGTCGCACCTCGTTCAACGGCTGGCCCGAATCAGATTGTCGTGCTGCCAGTTCTCGTCGTCTCGTTCCGGGTGATCCGCGTTATAGTGGACACCCCGGCTCTCGCGCCGCGCGCGTGCCGATTGTGCCACCAGACGGGCCACCGTCAGCTTATTGTTCAGTTCCACTGGCGCCGGGTCGGTCTCTGCCAACTCCTGCTCCATCTCTTCGAGAGCACTGCATGCGCGCGCCAGTGACTCATCTGTGCGTACGATGCCGACTTCGTCGAGCATCACACGGCCAATGCTTTCCGTGACTCGCTGTGCGAGTTCGGAATCGACCGGTACTACCGACGGCGGTGGTCCCGGCAACGGGCAACCTGTACGGGAACTCTCTTGTGTTCCACCAGCATGAGCCGCCGCACGAGCGCCGAATACGAGCCCTTCCAACAGCGAGTTGCTCGCCAGTCGATTGGCCCCATGCAGGCCGGTATGTGCCACCTCACCAGCAGCATACAGGCCTGCCACATCGGTACAGCCATCCATATCCGTGCGCACACCGCCACATAGGTAGTGCGCCGCCGGCGCCACTGGAATCGGCTCAACCGTCATGTCGATACCAAGACCCAGGCACGTGCGGTGGATATTCGGGAATCGCCTTCTCGTCTCCTCGGGATCCTTCCCGGTGGCGTCGAGAAAAACACATTCTCTGCCACTACTCTTCATCTCTGCGACGATCGCCCGAGCGACAATATCCCTTGTCGCCAACGATCCGCCGCGTACTTGTCGTTCCACGAAGGCATCACCTTCGTGGTTGACCAGTACCGCGCCATACCCTCGCAACGCCTCCGAGATGAGGAAGGTGCTGCCCTCGGGATGAGCCAACGCCGTCGGGTGAAACTGGACAAATTCCAGATTCGCCAAGGTAGCGCCAGCGCGGTACGCCATGGCGATGCCATCTCCCGTCGCCACGGACGGATTTGTCGTGCTGGCGAAAATCCCACCTGCGCCGCCGGTGGCCAACATCGTCACCGGCGCTTCAAAGGCGGTGATCTCGCCTTGCGTTCCGTCGCATTGCATTCCCTGCTGCACCCACGCGCCGCGGCAATGTCCGTCCGAGTCGACGATCAGGTCGAGAGCCTGGTGATCCTCATGGAATCTCACCCGCTCTTCGGCCTTCGCTGCTTCCAGCAGCGTCCGGACCAGCTCCCTGCCAGTCCAGTCGTCGGCATGAACGACACGGTGGTACGAATGGCCGCCTTCGCGTCCCAGCGACAACCGGCCGTCCTCCTCCCTGGAGAACCGGGCACCCAATTCGAGCAGATCCTCCACTCGCCGGGGGCCTTCGCGAATCGCCGTCTCGACCACTGCTGCGTCACACAATCCGGAGCCCGCGTCCAGCGTATCCCGGATGTGCGCCTCGATCGAGTCGTCGCCACCAAACACGGTAGCGATACCCCCCTGGGCGTAGCGCGTATTCGATTCCACCGCCGCCTTCTTGGTAACGATGGTAACCGTCGCGCCACTTCGTGCGGCCTGTATCGCAAAATACAGGCCAGCAACGCCACTACCGATGCTCAGATAATCGGATTGATGCCCCATATCCTTTAGTAAAATCAGATGGTTATCGACATTTCGTGCACGTTGAGATGATTCCTGTCACGTTCGCAGGTTGTGCACGATAGATCGGTGGAAGTGTCACATGTGGCATTGTGGACGAATGAGTCGACTGCATGTGGCGGGTGGACCTGTCATACCCCGATCTGCAGGGGCTGAACAGTTTCAGATGGGAAGATATTACCGCTTCGGAACCTTGTTTCCCCCAGACGCCCGTACCGTTCAGGAGTCAGAACGGGAAGATCGGTCCGCCGCCTTGATATCGTCGAGTTTCAGATACAATTCTTCACGCAAGAACAGGTCAAAGACGTCTCGATCGAGGTATCCGGCGTCTACTTCTTCTTGGAGAATTCGAAGCACGACCTCCGGCGGAATCGGATTTTGCCGATACGGGCGATCGTCCGCACTGAGCGACTCAAAGATATCGACCAGGGCCAGAATCCGAGCCTGCAGTGAAATCTCCTCCCCCTTGAGGCCGGTTGGATAACCGCTTCCATCGAGCTTCTCGTGGTGGGCGCCGGCGATGGCGGGGACTTGAGCCAGGGCGCGAGTGAAGGGGATGATCTCCAGCATGCGGATGCTCATCGCTGCATGGTCGTTGATCTTTTTTCGTTCGGAATCGGTGAGACTACCCTTGATGATCGACAGATTCTCGATCTCTTCCTCGGTGAGTGGCGCCGGCAGTCCCTCGCCATACAGCCTGCCAGCGATCTGCCGAACTCGCTGCAGGTCAGCCTCCTCCATGAATTCCCCCGGCAGGTTCACCCGCTGCAGGAACTCGAGGTCGGCCACCAGTTCGGCCCGCATCCGCTCATGCGCTGCCGTTCGTTCCGGATCGATCCCCCCACCTGCCTCCAACTGATCGGCTCGTTCGCGCTGATACCTGGCCTCCAACTCGGAGGTGATCCATGCATAGCGTGTCCGCAACAGTTCGATGCGATCGAAGATCGTTGTCAGTTTTGTCGGCTTGTCGACGACCCACCCGGGTGTCGTGATCTTGCCGATGTCGTGCATCCACGCTGCCAGCCGCAGCTCCCCCATCTCATCTTCGTCGAAAACCGTCGTCGCCAACGGCCCCTCGGTGCAGGAGTTGACGCCCTGGGCGACATGCATCGTCATCTCTTCGACCCGACGGATGTGACCACCCGTGTATGGCGAGCGTTCGTCGATCGCCGTGGCC
>DPVW01000386.1:0-5247 GCA_003529325.1 Candidatus Latescibacterota bacterium
TGGCAAGGCCATAAAACATGGCCCTGACGGCCCCTCCTCTCAAAACCCTGAACTGTGGTGGGAATCACCCTATAGCTGTCTGGAGTTGTAACTGGGAAGACACGATGAGACAGATCTATCCTGCTTTTCTCAACAAACGAGTCGCGCTGGCCCTGGCCGGTCTACTGATCGCTTTTCTGGGCACTACTAGCTACCTGGAAAAGGATGAACAGCGGGAACTCGAAGCATTGTTCGCCGGCCCCTATGAACTTGCAGACCCCAAAGAACCACCCTACTTATCTCCCCCGACCTACAGCCTCCACGCCTACGCAACCTACGACAGTATCTCTTTTTTCGCCGCTCAAGCCGAGGATCCTTTCGGCCAGGAATCCGCTTCCATCCAACCCGATTGGATAGATGGAGCGGGACGGGGTCTACTCGAGGCCTCGATGCAGAAGGCGCAAAGAGCAGGTACGGTGGAGCGCACCAGCGCTACTCGTTACCTCTACTTGCCCAGTGTCTATCGCGAAACGCCACCCCCCTCTTTGCTGCAGATTTCCTACCCTCCAAACAATGCGGTATTTCCTGCCAATCTCTGCGCCCCGCGCGTGGATTGGGAAGACCCCGTCAACGATCTGTGGCAGGTGACCGTAGGTCTTTCCGACACTGCTCTGCAATGGACGGCTATTGTCGACGAACGCTCCTGGTGGTTCCCCGCCTCTGTGTGGGACACCCTCAGCAGGGAGGCGGTTAAAAAACAGGCCTGGATTCAGATCAAGGGGACGCGGCGGTCGCTTGAAGAAGGATCTTCGCCGCCAGGAATCCAGGCATCGCAGAAGATTTATTTCCGCATCTCGGCATGGGAAGCGGACAATGTGATTGTATACCGCACAGTGGTTCCCCCCTTCAACATGAGAAAAACGCCCTCGACTTATACCCGGGACATCAGATCTTTCGAAGTGCGTCCTTTTTTACTGGCGCGCGACAATTACTGTTACAACTGTCATACCTTTTCCTCCAAGGCCGGAACCAGCGGCAAATTGGGCATCCAGGTTCGTTACATGTCACCCGGCTCCGAATTGCCGGTATACCTGGGCGTTTACGACATCGACGAACAACGCGGCTGGAAGGCCAAACTGCCTTTTGATATCCAGATGTCTACTTTCATGTCGTGGTCCCCCGGTGGTCAATTTCTGGCCCTCTCTGCGAACCAGCTATTTGTCACCTTTGCGCCAATCGTCTACGAAACCCAGTTCGCCGGACAGCCCACTTCGGATCTGGCGATTTACGACGTCGACCGCAATACCTCCTATACTCTTCCCGGCGCCGCCGACCCCGAAAGGCTGGAAATCCTGCCGCGGTGGAGTCCGGACGGCCAGCGGCTGGTTTACTGTTCGGCACCTGTGGGCCATCATCCGGCAGACCTCCGTTACGACCTTTACGAAATTCCTTTCAATGAGGGCAAAGGGGGGGTCCCCCGGCCCGTTGCAGGAGCTTCCGATAACGGCAACAGCAATTATTATCCCCGCTTTTCACCGGACGGAAGATGGATGTCCTTTTGTCAGGCTGACGCCGGCATCCTCATGAAGTCATCCAGTGACATATATCTACTGCCAGCCAGTTTGCAAGGCGCCCCACATCGGCTCGAATCCAATGTCGAATTCGCCGCTGATTCGTGGCACAGTTGGTCTTCCAATAGCCACTGGCTGGTCTTTGCCAGCAAGCGCGACGACGGCATATACGCACGGCTGTACATGACCCAGATAGACGAGGACGGGCATGCCTCGCCGGCGGTGCGTCTGCCGATTCGGGAGGACCCCCTGTTCAGCTTTAATATCCCCGAATTTGTAGCTCAGAGGCCGCGGATTGCCGAACGCGATCTCTTTGAGGCGGTCCGGGTCGAAAATCAGATCCATCTGGTCAATGAGGGCACGCCCCAGTACCCCTGAATCGCAGCTATACCTATGCGGGGATAATGCCGCACGCAAAAGAAAGCTCTCAGAACTTGGAGACAGCGCCAATTTCGCCTGCTAGTACGTGGGGACTTCAGGCACATCCGCGTTTGAGCGCCGCCCTGATTCTGGGCATTGCCGTTCTGGGAACCTTTGCAGTCTGTCTTGATAGCTCTGCGTTTATCACTACCGCCTCCAGTATTCTCCACCTGCCCTTGCTGAGCGGGTGGAAGCATATTCCGACCATCTTCTCTGTGGACTTCGCGATGTTTTCGGGGGGGCAGTTCCGTCCCTTGAGTTACGCGCTTTTAGCGCTGCTCCGTACTTTTATCGAAGCACAGAACGCGATCTTCTGGCATCTTTGGCTGGCGTTTTTCCACTGGCTGAACGCGCTTCTCGTCGCGCTTCTCGTCCACCACTTCGGGAAGCGGTTCTGGAGTGCGCTCTTCGCCGGTCTGGTAATTGCAGTGCATCCTCTCGCCACGGTACTGGTCAACGATGTCGGCCTCTTTCACCATCTCCTAGGTCTGACCTTCTACCTTGCATCGTTCTACCTCTATTTGCTGGCCGACCGGCCCGGCAGTAGACGAGGGCCCTATCTGTGGTCTCTAGCCCTGTTTCTCAGCGGCCTTTTTGTTTCAAAAGTTTTGTTCACCCTGCCTCTACTGCTGGCGGCCTACGAAGTGCTCTATCGGCGGGCGGGTCTGAGGCGGCTCGCGGCACGACTTGGCGCCTTCGCGATCATCGCTTTGGCGCTGTCGCCCATCTGGTTGTATCTGCGTCCCCATCCACTGCACTACACCTATACCGAATTCCCGCCCGGCACGACCTGGTTCAGCCTCTTTTCGGTCATTGGAGCAACGGAATGGTACGCCCGCGGACTTTTTCTGGGATGGGATATTCCCCTCGTCCTGCACGAGGTAGTGCAGCAGATTTATACCCTGTCAGATGGGCGCCTTCTGTTCTGGGGCGGGCTCAACCTGGCCGCCTTTGTTTCGGCCTGTGTGCTCCTGCGCCGGCGCCACTGGAGCGCGCTGGGTATCGTGGTGCTCTTCAGCACCATGCTGCCCTATGCCTCGACCACCTGGAACAGCGTAACCGAATACGTTTCCTGGCAGTACCTGTATTACTCTCTGGGGGGCATGGCCCTGTTCCTCGGCGGCGTGACCAACGGGCTACACGCGCGCAAGCGGGCGGTGGCCTGCAGCATCTGGAGCGTCCTCTGGATCGCTCTGCTCTTCTTCGCCTGGCGGCAGGTGAGCCTCAACGAGGTGTTCCGCTCGCCAATGCAATACTGGACCTACGTCAAAACGCTGAACCCCAATAGTGAAAAGGCCAGCGTCGAACTGGGAAAAATCTACCTGGATCAACAGGACATTGAAAAGGCGCGGCCTTTGCTCTTCTCCCCTGCAGTCAAGCACCTCTATGCAAGTTCCACGGCCCTGTGCCGTTACTTTACCGCACAGGGAGAATATCTGCCGGCTGCCATCCACCTGCGGATGGCCATTCGCAGAGGCAGCGGCTTGCAGTTCGGTCATTCCGAGCCGCTTGCAGCCGAATTGATGTACGCGGTCGGCGCCCACGACCATGCCGAAGCGGCGCTGGCAAAGGTCCTCACAGCCAATCCCTACGACACCGCTGCGATGTTGCGGCTGGCATCTATCTGGACGCTCAAAGGCTACGTCAGGGCCGCTGCTAAGATGCTAAACCGGGTTCGACAACTCGTGCCCGAAACTGAGGAGCTGCGCCGCATGCGCGCCGGACTGGCGGCGCGGCGCAGTCAACCCGGCCAGGTTGACGCGCCCATTGAACCACCGCCGCCAAGCTGGCTGCGCTATGCCACGCAGGGATTGTACGACTCCCGGATACGCGCAGAGATCATCCAGTACAGCGAGAGTGAACCGGATGATCCCGTTATCCAGATGGAAGCCGCCACCTCCCTCGTCAAAACGGGACGGCATGCATCTGCTTTGGAGCGCTTGAGAACGGTCACTCAGATCCTGCCTAATTCGGCCACTGCCTGGGCCACACACTGTTGGGCAGCGTCGGGGGCGAATGCCTACAAAGAGGCCATTGAGGCGGGCAGTCGCGCGGTGGAACTGGATAATCGCAATGCCACGGTCCACAATACTCTCGGGATTTTGCATAGCCGTTTTGCCCAACGGCGCCCCGAGGATAGCACTCTGAGGGACCGCGCTACCGCACACTTCCGCGAAGCGCTGCGCACTAACCCGCAGCACGTATCCGCCCACGTCAATCTGGCCAGAGAACTCAGACACCAGGGAAATATAGAAGAAGCCTCATTTCACTACCGCCGTGCCCTGCGTTTGCAACCCGATCTGGTAGAAGCCCACTTCAATCTGGGCAATCTCTTAGCCGACCAGGGGAACAACGAGGAGGCCATCAAGTCCTATCGTCGGGCTATCCGCGCCAAATGGGATTATGTCGAGGCTTACTATAACCTGGGTGCGACCCTGGTCGAAGAGCGGGACCTTCCAGGTGCCCAGCACCATTTCGAGCGCACGCTGCAAATCAAGCCGGATTTCTCCAAGGCGCGCGATGCGCTGGTGCAGGTCCTGTTGAGGCAGGAGCATTTCGGTGCTGCGATAGAGGTTCTGCGGGAAGGTCTGGGAGTCACGCCCGACAATTTACGAGGTGCCCTCATGCTGGCGTCATTACTGGCGACCTGTCCCGATGCGCGGCTGCGAGATGGACGCGCTGCTATCGCCCTGGCGGAGCGCGTCTGCCGCACGCTCGACTACGCCAACCCCGATGCCCTGCTGGTGCTCGCGGATGCCTATGCTGCGACAGGGAATCTCGATGCGGCCAGCGCCAATGGCCAGCGCGCCCTGCAGATTGCCCCGGCTGGGCAGGGCCAAAAAATCCGCCAGCGACTCGACTACTACCAGCAGCTCAAAAGGAAGTAGGAAATACCACCGACAGCGCCGCATTGTCCGCATGGGAATATGGCGCTGACGACGGCGTCAGGGCGGTGTCCGACGGATGCTATTCGCCCATAAAAATATGCTTTCTTTTTTAGGCCCCGGTTTTTATCTATACGACGCCAGCCATCTTGTTTGAACCGGCATGTTTCGTTTATTTGTCTATTTTCGTTTATTTATATAGGAGTGGACTGCCCCGGAGCAAAAGCAAATTTCCCATGCAGTGGCGCGCCGCTTGCCTGCACCTCGTGCAGGCGCAGCGCCAATAAGGAAATCAATCATGACCTCAGTGCAATTCTGGACCCTCAGACTTGCTGCAGTCCTGCTGCTCCAGTGGGTCCTTCTCGTTCCCCTCGAGGCCACCTGTGGCGGCG
>DPVW01000386.1:5574-15707 GCA_003529325.1 Candidatus Latescibacterota bacterium
GGGGGGGGGGACGCGGGGGCATGCAGCGTTTGAATCCCCGGGGGGAAATTTACTGGACCGAGGCCGCCGAGGCCGCCGAAAAGGCCCACAAGAGCACATCGGGCATTGTTTACTGCATTATGGGGGACGAACCCCCAGCGAAAATCTGGACCAACAAAAAATTAATTGCCCTGTCCAGGACGGTCCCCTTTGTGGACCTCAAAGACAATGCCGGCGAGAAGATGGCGCAGTCGATAAATCTCACCGTGCGGCCCGCAGTCATTCTGACCGACCCCTATGGCAATCCGATCTGGGGCTTCGCCCGCAAACTATCGGCGCAACAAATCAGCGCCGGTGTCAACGCCCTTGGGCAGGCGACGCAAGCCCTGAACGGGAAGCTGGTCCAGGACCTGGAAAAAATAAAAAAAGCCACCGACGAGCCCGACCAGCGGCGCCAGGTAATCCAGCAACTCCAGGACTTATTGCGCTACAAAGGCTATGGAGCAGTAAGCGAAGGCCAGCAACTGTACGATAGCCTGTTGGCCGAAGCTCGGGTCGAACTGGATAGAGGTATGGAATTGATCGACACCGACCAGGCCGCGGCAAAGAAAGTGCTGCGCACCCTTGTTTCGCTGTATCCTGGAACCCCCATTGCCGAGATGGGAGAAAAAACGCTGCGTTCGAATTGAACGCGGCTGAGCCAGTGCCCGGGAAGAAAGAGCAAGCCCCCGCCGCAACGGAGTTTCACCTTATGCTTTGCCGTCTGGTTGCCACCTCGATGGTCCTGGTAATTTTTTGGGGCTGCCTATTCTGCGGTTGTTCCAAGATCAGACACCCAAATCCTGACCGCGCCGAGGCCATTGTCGTCGCCCCCATCGAGGGCATTCCCGTTCCATCTGTAGACGATACCGGGGCGCCCTACCCCGACCTGGAGGAGCTGATCCAGGAAGGCCGCGATCTCGAGTTTGCCAATCGTTTCCCAGAGGCGCTCGGCAAATACAGAGAAGCCGAGACCCTGGATCCCGAGGAACCTGTCACCCAGTTGCACATCGGAGAATTTTACCGCCACCACGACGGCGACTGGTCGCTCGCCGAAATCAACTTCAAGAAGGTGCTGGCCAACGAAGCGGCCAGCGACGAGGTGCGGGCACTGGCTCTCCATGGACTGGGCAAGATGGCTATCTGGAGGGGAGATTTTGCCCGGGGTTTGGATATGCTCGAGGAATCGGTAGAATTATATCCAACCCCTCTGGCGTACCGCAATCTGGCGGTGTTCTGGTTTTCCGAAGACGCCTACCACAAAGCGCGGGACTACATGGAAAAGGCCCTGGCTCTCGCCCCAGAGGCTGCCTACAACCAGGTTTTCGCTGCTACTTTTCTAGCCTATGAAGGCAAGCGAAAAGAGACTTTGGCCATCCTCGAATCCGTCCCCTTCGATCCTTCGATGTATTACAATTTTTCCGTGATCTATGCGGAACTCGGTGACGACGAGCGGGCTTTACAATACCTGCGCGATCATTTTTATACCTACGAGTACAACGACCGAGTGCGCGCCTATGAAATGCAAGAGGCTCTGACGGATTATCATTTCCGCAATCTCTATCACGATCCGCGCTTCCAGCAACTCACGGCCCGGGCGCACCGGCCACCGGGTAAGGCCTTGCCCTTCTGGGTCGATGAGTCGGTAAGGCCCTACGGCGCCGCAAAAGAGTCCCAGTGAGAGAAGAGCCTTGCTGCCTGAGATCATCGCTGTCCGCGCTCTGGATGTTGGCCTTCCTCTGCACTGCTTTACAAACCGCGTGCAAAACGAATTTCCCACCCATTCCCGGCGCGCCCCACGCACAGACCGACGAGCGCGAAAAAGAGTTGCCGGATGCCCTGGATAAGCTCCTTCTGGAGGGAGAAAGGGCGGAGCGAACCGGTGATGTGGCAGGCGTCGGCACGGCCTACCGCAGCGCTCGGGAACGCTTCCCCGAGTATGCTCTGGCGTGGTCCTACTACGGCGAGTACCTGCGCTTCTATGGCGCCGATCCAGAAGCCGCTGCCCGCGCCTTTCGCCGTGCTGTCGCGGCGCCCTACACCGATAAGCGCGCCACGGCATTTGCCTGGCGCGGCCTGGCCGAAATAGCGCAGCACCAGGGGTCTGTCGACGAGGCCATCCGCTTGCTTCACAAGAGCATCGACCTCATGCCCCTGGCGGCTACCCATCGCTCCCTCAGTGCGCTGCTGGCAACCGCATACCGCGACTTCGCTGGCGCCGCCGAACACGCCTCCCTGGCTCTACAGCTGGTGCCGGACGACCCGCTGGCGTTGCTGCAATACGCGGTCCAACTGGTGCGTTTGGGAAAACCGGTGGAGGGGCGTAGCGCTTTTGTCCGGGCTCTGGAACTGGGCGGCTGCGACGAACGGGGGCCTTCAGAAAAACCGGTGCATTGTTGCATACTCTACAACGCCGCCTGCTATTATGCCGTTGCTGGCACCAACGAGTTAGCTCTGGTCATGCTTCAAGAATTTTTTAAAACGCCAGAGCACCGCCATATCAGCCGCGAGGACCTGGAGGCCGATCCCGATCTGGAAGGGCTCAGACAGGACCCCCGGTTTCTGGAATTAATCGATCGATTCCTCTAACAGCCACCCGGGATGAAACTACTCTTGTCCCGGGTCCTGTTCTTTAATTTTTCCCCAGGTCATTTTTTCGACAGCGGTAGGACGCTCGGACAGAGCACCCTGGTCGATCCAGTCTTTTATAAGCTGGATGGTTGCGGCTGATAACGGCTCACCCCCCAGGGGCATCCGCGAGCCTACGCCCTCGGCGCCTTCCAGTTTCATGGTGATCAAGCTGGCGGCGCTGGCAGCTGCAATGACGCGCGAAAAACGGCTGGAGTCGAGCTTGGACGGAACGCCGACGAGCTGGTTATAGGAGTTGCCGACGGATAAATTCAAGCCTGCGCCTGCAAATCCGCCAAATGGAAGAGTTTCTCCGGTATGGCAACCTGAAACCGAACAATTGGTGGTGAAAATTGGCTGAATCTGGGTTTCGTAGTCGACTTGGGGCTCTTGCGCGTCTGCCAGCAAGGCCAGGCCCAAAGCCAGGTAGGCCGACCAAAAGGTCAATCGAGTTATGGATCGTCTCATTGTACACCTCTCCCGGTTATTAACTTCCTGGGCCCAACTGGACTACCCTTTGGTGAATCTGGCACTGCTCTCGGTGCGCGGTAGCCGTCCCTGCACGTCTTCAGCGCCCTGCGCGAAGGGCAAGTAATGGAGAATTTGGAAAATGGAAACTAAATGTCAAGCACGAACCCTCCTGGGCCAGAGGGCTGGCATTTACAGTAGGCGGCCTCGGGATGCCGCGGCCTTCTCAAAAGGATAAATAGGATGGGACATTCCGGCGGCCGAGGAAGGCCAGTGGCAACTGCTGCTGAATCAGCAGGTGATCGATTTGCGTGACGCCGGTTCGGTGGCGGTGGAGCCCTCGGCGGTTCTGCAGGTGCGTCGCCTGGGTGCCCTGGCCTTGCCGCAGGCCTACTCGCTGGCGCAGAATTCCCCCAATCCCTTCAATCCCTCTACTACGATCCGCTACCCGTTGACGACAGCCTGGTTGGCCAACTTTGGGCTGGGCAAGTCGAAAGGCCAGTTTGTCGGTTTTGTGGACTGGGCTGGCTCTGAGGGCCCAAAGGCGGCCAGCCTTCTATCCCAACCGAAGCTGTTGGTGGACGGCGGCGGGGTCTGGGGCTCGCCGGGTAATCTATATGGCGGTATCGAGTACCATGTCTGAATCAGCAAGTTCGGTATTAGTGAAACGGACGAGTACGTGCCGCAGGCAATGGTGAAGTGGACCTTATAGGACCTTCGAAAGAAATTCATGCTGATCTACCAGGGAAGTCCGGTGCGCGAGCAGTTCGATATCGCCGACGACAAGGTCTACTTGCGTGCCGCCAACATCTGCCCATGCGCCAATAGCGTCGCCGCTGCAATCGATGACTTCGTCGCCTTGTGGAGACGGGAGGGTGACGCCTGCTGGGGGCTCGCGGAGAACGCCTTTGAAGAGGGCAAAGCGCTCTTTGCCAAGCTCATCGACGCCGATGCCGGTGAGATCGCCACCATCGAAAACACCAGCATGGGCTTGAGCATTGCTGCCAGCCTGATTGCGCCTCAGCCGGGCAGCAACGTGGTCGTTGATGAACTGACGCACCAGAGCAACGTCTACCCCTGGTTGCTGCGTCCCGAAGTCGAAGTCCGCTATGCCCATGCAGAGTCTGGCCGTGTAGCGCTGAGCGAGTTCGAAGCCCTGATCGACGATAACACCGCCGCCGTCGATGTCTGCCACGTCACCATGGGACACGGGTTTAGGCATGACCTGGCTGGTCTCGCCGAGTTGGCCCATGAGCACGCGGCCTACCTGGTGGTCGATGCGGCGCAATCGGCGGGCGTCGTCCCGATCGACGTGGCTGCGGCTGGCGTTGACTTCTTGTCGTGCCCCACCTTCAAGTGGCTTTATGGTCCCCTGGGTGCCGGTTTTCTCTTTGTGCGTAAAGACCTCCTCAAGCTGGGACCACCGCCGCTGGTTGGCTGGATGAGCGCACGCCGACCGGCCGGCTTTGATATCCACAGCATGGAGCTGCACGATGATGCTCGCCGACTGCAGCGCGGCGTCCACAACGGCGCCGGTCTCGTAGCAGCATTGGCCGGCCTGCGCATCGTCGACGAACTCGGCCCGGAGCGCATCTGGGAGCATACACGGGTTCTTGGGCGTCAGCTCATGGTCGGCCTTGAAGAGCTCGGCCTTGCGGTGCTGACGCCCAAGAACGACAACGAGCGAGCCGGCATCGTCACCGTGAGCGTGAAGGAGGCCGCTGACTTTAACGGGGCGTTAACCAAGTTGGGCATCCTGGCCGGACAGTACCTCCCCGGTCAGATCCGCATGGATGTAGCTCTGTTCCACAACGAGGAGGATATTGAGCGAACACTCGCTACCTTCAGCAAAGTGGCGGCTTCGAGAGGAACAGCCTGAATGGAAACCAGAAACAAAGAGATCATCGGTTACACCGATTGTATCAGCGTCAGACCAGGCGATCGCATCCCGTTCAAGGTCAGTTGCGAGTCGCCGAGCTATCGCGCCGACATCGTTCGCCTCATTCACGGTGATCCTCACCCGCAGGGGCCTGGTCGTAAGGAGGAGGTCGTTGATACCATCAGCGCCGCTTGCCCTGGGCGCGTGCAGAACATTCATCCGGGGTCGCACGTCCGCGTTGAACCCTCCCCGATGCTCGGTGAACAGTCGTCCTCCTTTACGCTGCAGGGCTGGATCTATCCAACCCTTCCCAGGAAGGGCTTACAAGGGCTGTTGACCCACTGGGACCGTTCGCAGGAGAGCGGCTACGGACTATTCATCGGTCCCGATGGCGATGTCGTCGTCTGCATTGGTAACGGTTCCGGTTCCGTCCACCAGCTGGGCACGGGGGTCGAGTTGCAGCCTCACTGGTGGTACTTCGTCGCTGTCGTCTTCGACGCTGACGCCGGCACGGCGTGCCTGTACCAACGGTCTGTTGTGCCTTGGGCAAGCGGCACCTCGTCAGTGATGATCGAGAAGGCAGCTGAGGGTGTCGCCGTGGGAAAACCCGCCGCTCCATTCCTCATGGCCTCTGCCTGGGATGGATCGCGGCCAGCGCTCCATTTCGACGGCAAGATCGAGAGTCCGACGCTCTTCTCCAGTGCCTTGAGTCCGGAGGAGATCGAATTCCTGCGGCGCGGCGAGATCGATTCAATCTCCACTCGACCTGTCGCCGCCTGGGACTTCTCCCTCGACATCTCTACGGCAAAGGTCTCGGACACCTCCGGAAACGAGCTTCACGGTGAGACCATCAACCATCCTGCTCGAGCGGTTACCGGGCGCAACTGGAGCGGCGATGAAATCCATTGGCTACAAGCACTGGAAGAGTACGGGGCGATCCATTTTCACCATGATGATCTGACGGATGCCTGCTGGGAGACCGATTTCGAATGGACGATTCCCCTCGACATGCGCAGTGGCGTTTACGCCGCCCGGGTATCGAGCGCTACCGACGAGGATCGCATCCCGTTCTTTATCAGGCCCAGACAAGGGGCTCCTACAGCCGATGTCGTCTTCCTTGCGCCGACCCTCTCTTACCTCGCCTATGCCAACGATGCCTCACTGACCGTGGCCGAAAAACGAGGTGCCGCGCCGATGTTCGTGCCCAAGGTCCATTCGCCCATGGACGAGTACATGGCCCTCAACGACATGCGCAGTCTTTACGGACGGCATATCGATGGTACCGGCGTGTACTACGCTAGCTGGCGCCGGCCGCTGACGGTGCGGCCCGACTACTACAACCGCTTTCGCGGCTACGCCCATGGACTCAGCGCTGATCTGCACTTGCTCAACTGGCTCGAGGAAAAAGGGGTAACCTATGACGTCCTCACCGACCATGACCTGCACGAAGAAGGAGTCGGCGCGCTAAAGCCCTATCGCGTGATGATGACGGGCGGCCATCCGGAATACTGGACCGGGCCGATGTTGAGTGCTCTGGAGGATTACCAAGCAGGAGAGGGCCGGCTCATGTACATGGGTGGCAACGGATTTTTCTGCGTCATCTCCGTGGACCCCGAGCGTCCCCACGTCGCCGAGCACCGTCGCGTCGAGACCAATGGCATGGTCTGGCAGGCACCCGCGGGCGAACACCACCACAGTACGACCGCTGAGTACGCAGGACTATGGCGGGCCCGCGGCAAACCGGCACAGAGGATCTGCGGCGTCTCGTGTACTGCGGTAGGCACTGACCAGGCGATGCCTTTCCTGCGGCAACCAGGCAGCTTTGACCCTCGAGCCGCCTTCATCTTCGAAGGCATCGCCAACGAGGAAGTCATCGGAAATTTCGGCTTGCAACAAGGTGGTGCCGGAGGCGACGAAGTAGATCGGTTTGACCACGCGCAGGGCACCCCCCCGAATGCTCTGCTGCTGGCGACCGCTTGCGGATTTTCAGACGTCTACCTGTATGTTCCCGAGGATGTCCACTACGATCAGACGTATCCCAGCGAGGCCGGAAAGAAAAGAACCCCAAAAGCGCACCCTCACGTGCGCGCTGACATGGTCTTCTACGAACTACCTGGCGGGGGTGCCGTGTTCTCGACTGCGTCGATCACCTGGTGCGGCGCCCTGTCCCATAACAACTACCAGAACAATGTCTCGCGCATAACGAAAAACGTCCTGTGCCGCTTCCTCGACGCAACCCCGTTTGAAGGCGCAGCGTGACCAGGGTCCCCTCAAATCGCGCTTCGACAATGGGTCCATGATGCACAACATCGCCGACCCCGACGACGCCATGTTCATGGTGCGGCCCGACAGCCGGCGGCTGATCCCGATGAGCTACGTGTCGCCAATAGAGACAGAGTACTGGGATGACGATGGGTCACCGGAGTACCGGATGATGTTTGAACGCATTGAACGGGAAGGGATGGTGCTGGAGAGAGGCTGACTGGGTAACGGCCGCGGGTGGAAACATGATCATTGAGCAGAGTATTCTGGCGCTGTATGGCGAAGAAGAGCCTGTTTCGAACGTGATCCTGCAATGAGGAGATGGTAGATGGCGAATCTCGAACATGTCGCGATACTGAAAAGAGGGCCTGAGTCCTGGAATGAATGGCGCCGGGAGAATCCCGATGTCGTGCCGGACCTACGCGTCGCCCGCTTACGTGGCGCGAAACTCGGCAACATCGACCTGTCTGGCGCCCTGCTTTCCATCGCCATTCTTCATAGCGCCGACCTGAGTGGGGCCAATCTGCGTGGCGCCGACCTGAGCAGCGCCAATTTGGAGAAGGTGCTGCTGGTGGGAGCCGATCTTGAGGGAGCGGATTTGAGGGGTACGAAGTTCACCGGAGGTGACCTGCGACGAGCCAACCTCAGTGGCGTCGACCTGCGCAGCGGAGTCCTCTACAACGCCAATCTCGAGGGCACCGATCTTTCCGGAGCTGACCTCGGCAGCACGCTCGTGTACGACGCGCCAAATTTGACGATCGAGCAACTGTGCAGCGCCGGCTCGTTATGGCTGACCGAGTTGAATGAGCGTCGGAGCCTGGCTGAGCAACACTGCCCGCATCTGCTGGAACGGCCCGCAGCAGCCGAATAACTGGGGTCCGCGCGCCTGGTGGATTGAGTGTGTGGTTCTACGCCAGCCAGGCTGCGGACTCAAGGTGTCTGCATCTACTACCTCGACCACCACTTCGCCGCCAGGTTCCGTTATCGCGTTCACCTGAAGGCTCCCTTGCTCCCACACAAAAGGCTTGGTGAGCAACACGCCGGCGGCGGCGCAGGCGATTGCACAAGTTGGTTACAAGCGTTGATTACCTAGATTGGGTCACCGATTGGTAACCCAGGATTAGTGTAGCTGGACTAGCGGGTGCCGGCTACTGAATGCCAGATCAGAAACAGGAAAGAGGAAATGCCACGACCAGTAGACGAGCTGTGGACCCGGGTTATCTGCAAACAACCGGACCGATATATAGGTTGGCCAACTATCGCACGAACGAAAACGGGTGAGCTGCTAGCCGTGTTTTCAGGCGACCGCGAGGGTCACTTCTGCCCTTGGGGTAAAACTCATCTCGTGCGTAGCAATGACGACGGGGAGACCTGGAGCGCAGCGGAAGTCATCCGCGATTCTCCGCTCGACGACCGCGATGCCGGCCTTATCGAGACGGCCCGGGGAACCCTTCTCGTCACCTGGTTTTCCGCCGTTGCTTTCGAGTCGAGTCCCGACTACCGCGATTATGCGGCAACCCTCACAGCCAAGGTACGCGAGCGGCACCTGGGAAACTGGGTACTGCGCTCAGAGGATGGTGGCCGCACCTGGGACGAGCCCCTTCGGGTCAACGCGTCGAGCCCCCACGGCCCGGTGCAGCTGCGTGACGGCAGAATCCTCTACCTTGGCGTCGGCAAAATCGATGGCGAACGCGGCCTCGTCGCTGAGGAGTCAGTGGACGACGGCCTCACCTGGAAGGTGATCGGCAGCGTTTCGCATCCACCGGAGACGGCTCACCGGGGACTCGGCGAACCGCATCTGGTACAAGCCGCCAGTGGCAAACTCGTAGCCCTGTTTCGGGTCGGTGGCGACCATATGAACGAGCGCTTCCTCTATCAAGCCGACAGTGTTGACGGTGGCCGCACGTGGACACCCGCCCGCGTCACGCCGATGCTCGGCTTCCCACCTCACCTGACCCGTCTGCAGGACGATCGACTGCTGGTCGTGTACGGGCGACGACTGGCTCCATTTGGCCAGCGGGCATGTCTTAGCAGCGACGAAGGATCCACTTGGGATAGCGACGACGAGCGCGTGGTCCAGTCGGCGTTGGACGACGATCTGGGGTACCCGGCCGCAGTGCAGTTGGCCGATGGATCCATCATCAGCGTCTACTATCAACTGGATAAGGCCGGCGAAAAGACTTCCCTGATCGGGACGAGATGGCGGCTGTGATAGACCCATTGGGAGCAACATCACAGTTGGGCTATGTTCGCGATCTTCACACAGACTCCTGACGCTCATTTAGAGAGGCTTGAATTGGAAAAAGTAGCAAAGCTCGGATCCACCGACCTCGAAGTAAGTCGCCATGGATTTGGCGCAGCTCGCATCGGCGACGGCGTTCCCCTCGAGCAGATTGAGGAATTGTTTGACAGCCTGCTCGATGCCGGCATCACCTTCATCGATACGGCCGACTGCTACAACCAGAGTGAAGAGCTCATCCACCGTTATCTCGCAGACCGTATCGGCGAATTCGTCATAGCCACCAAATGCGGCTGTATCGCTGGCGACGAACAGGGAGAGGAGTATTCGCGGGACGTGATCGAACGCAGCATTGACCGCTCACTCAAACGCATGGGCCTCGACTGTCTCGACCTGGTCTTCCTGCACAGCTGTTCGGCTGAGGTGCTGCGGGAGGGAGAGGCAACGGATGCCCTCTTGCGAGCGCGCGACGCCGGCAAGGTGCGCTATACCGGCTACAGCGGCGACGATGAGGCCGCTCTGCAGGCGATCTCGATGGGTGTCTTTGATGCCCTCCAGGTGACGTTCAACATTCTCGATCAGAGCGCACTCGGTGAGGTGTTGCCCGCCGCCGAACGCGCCGGCATGGGCGTGGTCGCC
>DPVW01000172.1:0-7643 GCA_003529325.1 Candidatus Latescibacterota bacterium
TTGTAGTCGAAGCCCGCGTCAACGAATCGCTTAAGATCTACAGAGGGGCACCCCGGTCAGGGGTGCCCCTCTCGTCATTTCTACGAACTGATGAGCCGGATTGATTCCGGCGGGGGTTGGGAACGCCTGTGAAAATCACCAATATCGGCGCCGTCGTATTGCAGCCTATGCCCTGGGTACTCGTCCGGGTCCGTACCGACGAAGGGCTCGTCGGTCTGGGAGAGGCGTATCATGGTGCCGGTGTGCATCAGATCGCTGTCGATGAACGACTAACGAAGGCGTTGATCGGTCAGGACCCCCGTCATGTGGATCGGTTGTTTCACGACATGCAAAGAGTGATGTCGGCGTCCGGCTTCTTTCAGGGGGCTGTGATGAGTGCCATCAGCGGTATCGAGATGGCGTTATGGGATCTGACGGGGCAGATATACGGTGCGCCCATCTGGCAACTGTTGGGGGGCCGTTTCCGCGATCAGGTTCGCGTGTACAACGACTGCCACGCCGGTGACGACGAGACACCTGAGGCCTATGCGCAGACGGCTCGCGAGACCGAAGCGCGAGGTTTCTCCGCGATCAAGTTCGACATCGATCCCTTGCCGACCCGTCGCGATGCATACAATCGTGGCATCCGCAACAGCGACATCGCCCACTATATCGATGTCGTGACCGCCGCCCGCGAGGCCCTCGATCCGGATACAGATCTGGCCATCGACGCCCATTGGCGCTACGCACCGGTCGATGTATTGAAGATTGCGCGCGCCTTCGAGGACCTCGATCTGTTGTGGCTGGAAGATCCGATCCCGCCAGAGAACAACGAGGCCATGCGCCATCTTACAAGCCAGACACGGACGCCGATCTGCACGGGGGAAAATCTGTACACCCGGTATGGCTTTCGTGAACTGGTCGAGAATCAGGGAGCCGACATTCTCTCCCCGGACCTGGCCAAGGCGGGTGGTCTGCTCGAGGGCCGCCGTATCGCTGACCTGGCAGATCTGTACTACATCCCCATCGCGCCGCACAATATCTGTGGCCCTGTGGGCACGTACGCCGCTGCTCATGTATGCACCGCGATCCCCAACTTCCTCGCCCTCGAGTTCCATCATCTTGACAACGACATCTGGACGGGGCTTGTGGAAGAGGGTGCCCAGATGATCGACGAGGGCCACATCACCGTCGGTGATCGGCCCGGTCTGGGGGTAACCCTCGTCGAGGATGCGGTGCGTGCCTGTGCCCGTCAGGACCTCGGATTTCTGCAACTGGCATGACGATCTTCCTCTCTTCCTGGAAACAACAATAGCGCGATGACGAATTCCACCGTGATACTGGGCGCAGGAACTCGCCCACTCAACCAACTGTCCTTTGCTGATGCCTGCGAAAGTATTGCCGCCGCCGGATACGATCACGTCGCAGTCTTCGCCAATCAGGGCAAGATGCCAGTGCGCTCCGACAGCAGCGCCGACGAGGTAGTGGCCGCCGCACAGGCAGCGCGTTCGGCGGGCGTGACACCCTCCATGGTGCTGGGCAGGACTCGTCTGGATGTGGAACTCGAGGCGGCTGTTGACGAGTACCGACGACTGATTGACAATGCAGCCGAAGTCGGTGCCAGCTGGATTCTGGATCTCGGTTCGAATGACGAGACGCGTTACGACGCGTATGTCGAACTGATGCGCCGTTGCGCACCGTATGCAGATGAGGCCGGTCTGGGGATCAGCATGAAACCACATGGGGGGATTACGCTCACCGTCGAGCACTTGCTGGCAACGACACAGGCCGTCGACCACCCGGCGTTCGGGATCTGCTTCGACCCGGGCAATATCATCTACTACACGGTGGGAGACCGGCGTCCAGAGGCGGATATAGAAAAAGTCGCGGCACGCGTAACGACCTTCATCGTCAAGGACTGTGCCATCGACGGGGACAAGCCGGATGTCATGATCACACCAGGCGCAGGGCTCGTAGACTTCCCACTCGTACTGGCCAAGCTGCATGCTGTCGGTTTTGCCGGCCCGTACTATGTCGAGTGTGTTGGGGGTGGTCCCGAGGAGCCGTCCGTGAAGCGAGAGTTGACCTACACGCGTGGGTACATCCGGGGTGTCCTCGACGCCCTGCCTTTGACGGGGTGACCGCCGCCGTCAGGCGACGCGGTATTTCTTGACCACATCGAGATCGACCTGGATACCGAGTCCTGGGCTCTCCGGGACGACGAAGTGCCCCGCTTCGACAACGAGAGAACCTGCGCAGACATCCGCAATGCGGGTGAAAGGCAGTTCGTCGCAGGGCAAGGTGGCATTGGCCAGCGTCGACTGCAGGTGCACGGAATATGCCGCCTTTACCCCCAGGCACAGACCGCCCATCTGCACCCAGATGGGGACATTCGCCGCTTCGGCGATGGCGGCGCAGCGACGCACCTGCACTGCCGAACCACCGAGGTTGATGTGATCCACCGCCTCGGCCTTGAGTGCTGCCAGCACCCCTGCCGGCGCGCCCAGGTGCAGTGCGATGGGAATCCACGTTTTTTCGCGCAACAGTCGGAACCAGTCGAGATTGTCCTTGAGCACAGGATCTTCGAAGTTGGCGACCGTACCGAAAGGTTCCAACTCAGCGGCCAGACGTGCCGCCGCTGAGGGTTGTACGAACATCGTGTTGGGATCGACGCCGACAGTGTATTCAGGGCCGGTGGCTGCGCGCATGAGGCGCACCGTCTCGACGATGTCCCATGGTCGCGCCTTTAGCTTATGATTCGTAAAGCCGAGGTTGGCGCCGATTTCGGCCTGTGCCGCCGTCTCCGCCGGTTCCATGTGGCAGGACCAGTACGACACGGGTACGCGATCACGTACACGGGTACCAAAGAAACGATGAACGGGTATGCCCCAGGCCTGACCGGCGATATCGAGCAGGGCGCAGGTCATGGTATCCGGTTGGGCGAATGGGTCCAGGGCGAGTGGATCCTTGCCAACGAATGCGGTGAAGGCAGCCTCGAGGTCGGCCTTGCGGCCCTGACATTCCCCCCAGCCGACGAGGCCCTCGTCGGTTGTCACGCGCGTGAGTGTGAGATCGTAGATCTTCGGCATGTATTTGGCGATGGGCGGGATCGGCGGGATCTCGACTTCGAACAGCTCAACCTCGGTGATTTTCACGGTGACACTCCTTCACGGTTCGGGACCGGCACAAGATAGGGGACAGACCTGGAACACTCCATCCTGCTCGTCAACGTCGTCCTTGGCGCCGCCGCCCTCGTCGCCTCGGTGACCGGTTTTGGTTATGCGCTGGTGGCGACACCATTTCTCATCCTGTTGTATCCACCCGCGCAGGCGGTGCCACTGGTTCTGATCAGCTGGTTCCCCATCGCCATTTTTCTCGTCTATGGCAGCCGTAAGCATCTGCTGGCGGGTCGGATCGTGCGGTTGCTGGCAGGTGGTTTCATCGGTGCGCCCCTTGGCATGTATAGCCTCGCCTCGTTAGCAGACTCCACCATGCAAAGCGTGATCGGTGCAATCACCCTGGTGGCGATCGCGTCCATGGCGGTGCGGACCTCCGCCCCTCTGACCCGAGAAGGACGAGCCCTTGTGGGCGCGGGTTTTCTGAGCGGAATTCTTGGTGGCGCGAGTGGTCTCTCGGGACCGCCCATCGTCCTGCTCGGATTGCGGCAGCGCTGGGAGCACGAGAGTTTCCGCGCCACACTCCTGTGCTATTTCTTTGTCCTGCACACAATGATCTCCGCAACCTTTGGCAATGTGGGAATGCTCACGGGGGATACCCTGGGACTGTCGCTGCGGGCTTTACCGGGAATCGTTGCCGGGTTCATCTCCGGTATGTGGTTGAAGGATCGAGTCGATGCCGGGATGTACCGGCGTCTGGCGATGGGCCTGGTCGTTGCCGGTGGTCTGCTCGCTCTCTTCGTACAGCGATAACAAAGGATGGACTCTTGACGGATCGACCGAATATCCTGCTGATCACGTCCGACCAGCAGCACTGGAGTACGATGGGCTGCGTAAATGCACAGATTCAGACGCCGAATCTGGATCGACTCGCCGTGCAAGGCACACGTTTCGATCGCGCCTATTGTCCGAATCCGACCTGCACGCCAACGCGGGCGTCCATTATCACCGGCAAGTATCCGAGTCAGCACGGCGCCTGGAGTCTGGGCACAAAGCTGCTGGAGAGTGAACGGACTGTGGGAGATGATCTGCGCGACGTCGGCTATCGCACGTCTCTCGTCGGCAAAGCACACTTCCAGCCATTGGCTGGCACGACTGAATTTCCCTCGTTGGAGTCCTATCCCATTCTTCAGGATCTCGACTTCTGGCGCCGCTTTGATGAACCATTCTACGGCTTCGATACCGTTCGTCTGGCACGCAACCACGCCGACGAAGCCCACGTGGGTCAGCACTATGCCATCTGGATGGAAGAACAAGGCTACACGGATTGGCGCTCCGCGTACAAGCCACCTACGGGGACGAACACGACGCAGAAGCATCGCTGGGAGATTCCGGAAGAGTATCACTACAATACCTGGATCGCACAGGAGAGCGAAAAGCAACTTGCCGCATACGCTGCCGCCGACGAGCCATTCTTCCTGTGGTCGAGTTTCTTTGATCCCCATCCACCGTATCTGGCACCCGAGCCCTGGGACAGCATGTACGAACCGGGTTCGATCTCGGTCCCTGGTCTGAGTGCGGGGGAGCACGAGCGCAATCCACCTCATTTTGCCATGACACAACAGGTCAAACCCGATTTTTCGGCCTGGCGTGAGAGTGGGTTTGGCATCCATGGCATGCAGTCCCACCTGCGAGCGCCGGAGCAGATGGTCAAGGATGTTGCCGTTTATTACGGCATGGTGAGTCTGCTGGACAAATACATCGGTCGCATCCTGGACCGCCTCGATGCTGTGGGATTGGCTGACAACACGCTCGTAGTTTTTACCTCCGATCACGGACATCTTTTTGGTCAACACGGTATGTGCGCCAAGGGACCATTCCACTACGAGGACCTCATCAGGGTCCCATTTGTGGCACGCTGGCCGGGTCGCATCCCTTCCGGCACCGTCTCCGACGCGCTCCTCTCTCTCGTCGATCTGGCACCGAGTTTCCTGGATGCCGTTGGCGAGCCCGTCCCCGGACGTATGTCGGGGGTCAGTCAACTCGACACCTGGGCGGGAGGGGACTCGGCCCGTGAGCACGTGCTGGTCGAGAATCGGCATGAGCCAACGACGATCCACGTAAAGACGTATGTGGACGAGCGCTACAAACTGACACTGTATTACCGTCAGGAGTACGGGGAACTTTTCGATCTGCGCGCCGACCCCGGGGAGACTGACAATCTGTGGAACGACCCGGCGCACGACGCACTCAAAAACGAACTGACCCGTTCTCTGCTGTTTGCGGAGATGGGCAAGGAGCCTTTACCCATGCCACGCATTGCAGGCGCCTGATGGCGGATCCTGTCAGCATCGGTTTCATCGGCACAGGCGGTATCGCCGGCCACCATCTCAAGGAACTGGCGGCACTTGGCCCGCAGCAGGCCCGCGTCGTCGCCCTATGTGATCTGCTAGAGGAGCGGGCACAAGCCGTGGCCGCCGACTTCGAGGGTGCCCGGGCTTTCGCTGACCATCGGCGCATGTTCGACGAGGTCGGTGATAGCCTGGATGCCGTCTACGTCTGTGTGCCGCCTTTCGCCCACGATGACGCCGAGCAACTCGCCGCCGAGCGTGGTCTGCATCTGTTTGTTGAAAAGCCGGTGGTCCTCGATTTCGATCTGGGTCTGGCCAATATGGAGGCCATCCGCGCGGCGGGCGTTCTGTCCAGTGTCGGTTACACACTGCGTTACCGGCACCCGTGGCGCACGGCGCGTGATCTGCTGCACGAACGGGACGTGTCCATGATCTGTGCCGACCGCTGGGGGGGCATGCCCGAGGACGAAGGCAGTTGGTGGCGGGTGCAGGAGAAGTCGGGTGGACAACTGCATGAACAGACCACGCACCAGGTGGATGCCATGCGTTGGATCGCCGGTGACGTGACCGAAGTTTATGCCTGTTACGGACGCCGTGTGGCCGACAAGACGACGAACATGACCGTGCCGGACTCGCAGGTCGTGACGCTGCAGTTCGCCTCCGGCGCCGTCGGTTATGTATCCAATGTCTGCACCATGACGAAGGGGGGCGGCCGCAGTGGCATGCAGGTGATTATGGGTGATTGTATCGCCGACGTGGGACGGGAGTTGACGGTGCGGCCGGAGGAGGCGATCGCGGTCCCGACGGAGGTGCCTGCGTACGAAAGCATCGATGCCGCCTTCGTGCGGGCCGTAGCCAGTGGCGATGGGGCGCCGATTCTGTGTGACTATCGTGAGGGGCTCAAATCGGCAGCGATTTCATTGGCGGCCAATGAATCGGCACAAACGGGGCGTCCCGTCTCCGTCTGGCAGGGCGAATGAGCGATATGGACATATACCGAAGGTTGGGTGTGGAACCCGTCATCAATGCTGGTGGTACTCTCACCAGGTTGTCGGGTTCGATCATGCATCCCGAAGTCGTGGAAGCCATGAAAGAGGCGAGCCGCCAGTATGTCGATATGACGGAACTGCACGCTGCGGCTGGTCGGCGCATCGCCGAACTGATCGGCGTCGAGGGGGCACATGTGTGTGCTGGTGCCACGGCGGGTATCGCGATCATGGCCGCCGCCGTCATGGCCGGCGCCGATCGTGAACGAGTGCGGCAGCTTCCTGACACCACCGGGTTGGCGGATTGTTTCGTGTCGCTGCACGCGCATCGAAATGCTTTCGACCAGGCACTGCGTCTGGCAGGGGGGCGCTTCCTCAACGTGGATCCAACGGCCGAGGCTGTTGGCGCCGCCTTGCGCCAGCAGGACGTCGCCGGGTTCTTTTATACATTCTCGTGGTTCAACACGGGGGAGAGCCTAGACCTGTCCGTCGTCTGTGAACTGGCGAAGGCGGCGGGCAAACCGGTCATCGTCGATGCCGCCGCCGAAGTGCCACCGCTGGCGCATCTCCGGCTGTTTCTGGACCAGGGCGCGGATCTGGTCACTTTCTCAGGTGGCAAGGCGATGTGTGGCCCTCAGTCAGGTGGCATCATACTGGGTGCTCGAGCCGACCTGATCGAGGCCTGTGCCGCCAACGACGCACCGAATATGTCCGTCGGTCGAGGCATGAAGGCAGGCAAGGAGGAAATCTGCGGTGTCGTGCGCGCCATCGAGCTGTATATGGCGCGAGACCACGCCGCCGATCAGCAATTGTGGGAACGCCAGGTAGCGCACATCCTGAGGATCCTCGAGAATGCGGTTGAGGGGGTGCTGGCATGGCGTCAACTTCCCCACGGGGAAGGTCAGCAGATCCCCCATGTCGCCATTTCCTGGGAGGCCGCGGATCTTGGTGGTCGATCCTGTGCGGATGTGGCGGCGGCACTGAAGGCGGACTCACCACGGATCGCCTGCCAACTTATCCATGAACCGGTCTATGCATTCGCCAAGGAGACCGGACCGCAACTGCGATTCCACGTCCACACACTGAAAGAAGGGGAAGAGGGAATCGTCGCTCAAAGGGTACGATCCGCACTGGAGTCGGGGCCATGAATGGGGGGACAACGCCAGCGATTTCGGTAACGGAGGCCCCCTCCGAACCACAGTGGAAGGTGG
>DPVW01000172.1:8027-11655 GCA_003529325.1 Candidatus Latescibacterota bacterium
TGCTCGGCTCCTCTTTCAAGCTGTTTGGCGAGGGGCTGGCCAGTCAACTGATCGAGATGACATCAAATCCGATGGTTGGACTCGTCGCAGGTGTGCTGGCGACGACGCTGGCGCAAAGTTCCTCGACGACGACATCCATCGCCGTCAGTATGGTCGCTGCTGGTGCGCTGACGATCGAAGGTGCCATTCCCGTCATCATGGGGGCCAATATCGGCACGAGTGTGACCAATACCCTCGTCTCCATGGGCCACATCACTCGACCGGAGGAGTTTCGCCGGGCTCTGGCGGGGGCGACGGTACACGATTTCTTCAATCTGTGTTGCGTGCTGGTGCTGTTACCCCTCGAGCTGGCTACGGGGTATCTGCAGTGGCTGGCCACGTGGGCATCGGCGATATTCTCCGGCGTCGGCGGCATGAGTTTCAGCAGCCCATTGAAGGCGTTGACGAAGCCGGCTGTGACCTTTGTTCTCGATCTGGTCGGTAACAACCCCACGATCGGCGTCATTGTCGCCCTCCTCGTGATGTACGCGGCGCTGAAGTTCCTCGTCGATCTGACCAAGGGAATCGTCGTGCAACGGTCGGGACGATTGCTGAATCGATATCTCTTCGGTTCACCCCTGGTGGCGATGCTGTTCGGTGCTGCCATCACCGTGCTGGTGCAAAGCAGCTCAATCTCGACGTCCATGGTCGTGCCACTTGTCGGCGCCGGCATCCTGACATTGGAGGCGGTCTTCCCATTTACCCTGGGCGCCAACGTCGGCACCACAGTGACAGCGATGCTGGCATCCCTGGCGACGGGGAATCTGGCGGCTGTCACCGTCGCCTTCGCGCACCTGTTCTTCAATCTGACGGGGATTGCAATTCTCTACCCTATCAAGTTCCTGCGTCAGATTCCCCTGGCTTTGGCGCGCGGGCTGGCTCATCTGACGAGTCGCAATCGAGCCTACGCCTTCATTTACGTCATCGGCGTGTTCTACGTCGTTCCTCTCGTCCTTATCCTTGTCTGGAGATAGGCTGCCATGTTCCGTACCCTGCTACAAGGAGCGAAACACACCCTCGTTCACGATGCGGTAGACGAGATTCTGCGCATGCTGGAACAGGGACACAACATGTTCCTGGCATCCTGTTCCGCTTTGCGTGAAGGTTGTCCACCGGAGGGGGGACTGCCACAGGACGAGGATCTTAATGTTGGTGAACGAGTCGTGCGCCGCATGGTGTTCCAGCATCTCGTCGTCAACCCGCAACATGATCTGTCCACCAGTGTCGCCCTGCTCAGCGTCGTACACGATGTCGAACGCATCGGTGACTACGCTAAAAGCCTCGTGGAGATAAGCCGCTGGGCGAAGAAGGGCAGTACCAGTCCGCTGGCGTTGCAGTGCCAGAAGCTGCACGAGATGGTGGAGCCCGAGTTCGACGCCACACTGAAGGCGCTGCGCGACAGCGACGAGGAGGCAGCGCATCAGGTGATGCGCGACCACGCACAGGTGAAAGCACTCACGGACAACATTCTGGAAGAGGCCATGGAGGTGGACGACGGTACCCGCGAGGCGGTGGTGTACGCCGTCGCTTCGCGCTATCTGCGACGTGTGAGCGGGCATCTGTCCAACGTCGCCTCCACTGTGATCAATCCCGTGGATCAGGTATCTGGCAAGGCGGCGCAGTCTTGAGTGACGACACGGAAGGGCTGGCAGCGGCACATGAAGCGATCGATGCCGTGCGCAAGTATTACGAGGACCGGGGGATCTTTCAACCCACCTTCGGTTTTGGCCAACATGCGGCGTTGCTCATCATCGATATGGCTTATGGTTGGACGGACCCCGCTTATGCCACCGGCTCCTTGCGGCTCGATGCCGCCGTGTCCGGCATTCAGCGCCTGCTGCCGTTGTGCCGTGAGCGTGACATTCCCGTCATCTATACGACCTCGCCCTTCCGCGAAGGCGAGGAGGATCCCATGCATGCGCGTGAGACGGGGGCGTATCGTCAATGGGATGGGCGCGCCTGTGAGATCGACGAGAGACTGGCACCCGTGTCCGGCGATCTGGTCATCTACAAGGACACGGCGTCGGCATTTTTCGGTACCCACCTGGCCTCGCACCTGGTGGAGCATCGGGTCGATACGCTGATCATCACCGGCTGTTCGACGAGTGCGTGTGTCCGCGCCACGGCGACGGATTCCCGGGCCTACCGCTTTCACACGATCGTACCGCGCGAATGTGTGCAGGACCGTGCGCCGGCAGCGCATGAATACAACCTGTTTGACATCGACGCCAAGTTCTGCGATGTGGTCGATATCGAGATGGTCGAGGCGTACCTGAAAGAAGAGCGGGTCCTCATGAGTCCTGGAGGACATCCGGGATGATGCGGATTCTGATTACGGGGATCACGGGGCGCATCGGTGCCAACCTGGCGGCGCAACTCAGCCATCGTGGACATACGGTACGCGGCCTGGTCTGGGAGCGGGACCGCCGGACGGAGAAGCTCGATGGACTCGGAGTGGAACTGGTGGAGGGCACACTGACGGAGCGGGGCGACGTCGATGCTGCGGTTGCTGGCGTCGACGCTGTGTTCCATCTCGGGGCGGCCTTCCAGGGAGGCGGCCCGTTCTCGGAGACCGACTACTTCGAGATCAACGTTGGTGGCACGTTCCACATGCTCGAGGCCTGTCGTCACGCCGGTGTGGGCCATCTGCTGTTCGCCAGCAGTGACGCGCTGTATAACAAGTATGTACCTGGTGGGATGACGGCGCCGATCACGGAGGCAACACCACGGCAGGCGCGGGGTTGGTACGCCATGTCGAAGGGGATGGGGGAAGAGTTGTGCGAGGGATATGCGCGCAGCTACCAACTGCCGGTCACCATCCTTCGCTTCGCCATGGTTCTGGGGGCAGGAGAGATTCTCGATTTTCCACAGTTCTATCTGAGTCACCTGCGCAACAGCAGTCCCGTGCTGGAGGCCCTATGGGAAGGGGAAGAGCGGCTCGTGCTGTTGCAGGACGAGCAAGGGCGGCCCTACAAGAAGCACATTGCAGATGTGCGGGACATCGTACATGGCTGCCTGTGTGCCTTGGGCAAGGAGCGCTCATTTGGTCAGATTTATCAACTGGGTGGGCCTGCCCCCTTCACCTGGGATGAGGCCATCTATCGACTGACCGAATTGCTGCAGATTCCCTTCGTTGAGGCCTGCCCCGGTGGCATACCGACACACTACGAGTTCGATCTTGACAAGGCACGCCGTGAGTTGGGTTTTCAACCCGAGTACGACGTGGTTCGCATGATGGTAGATGCCCTCAATCATCGCCGGGGCGAACCGATCGGCGTCTTGCCTACAGCGTGATCGGACAAGTCCGATCCTTTCCGGGAGGTTGATCCGTGAGCAACAGTGAAGCCCTGAAGCAGGCCGTATGCGATGCCGTCGACCGGCATCGAGAGCGTGTCGTCGGTCTCGGCGAGGCGATCATGGATGAGCCCGAGCTTGGATTCAAAGAGGTGAAAACAGCAGACAAGGTGAAGGCTGTCTTCGCCGAGGCCGGTCTGCCTGCCGAGGATGGCCTGGCCCTGACTGGGGTGCGCGCCGTGCTCAAAGGAGGCAAGCCGGGACCGACCGTGGCGCTGATGGGGGAACTGGATGC
>DPVW01000042.1 GCA_003529325.1 Candidatus Latescibacterota bacterium
GAAGATGTGGTTCAGGCCTGCCTCGTAGAGGCGTTGGAAACCTGGAGTTTGGCGGGCATCCCGGACAATCCATCGGGCTGGCTGTTTCGGTAGCGCGCAATCGCGGTCTCGACGCCTTGCGGGGTCAGGGAAATGCCGTGCGTCTGGCACCTGAAGTTGCTGCCACCTGGGGCAGTGATGCGGGCAAGGAGTTGTGCCAGGAAGCGGTCCGACTCTGCGCTGTGCGTCTGGTACAGACGGGCCACCCGAAGGGCAGATCCTCAGGGACGATGATCGCCGTCTTGAATGGCGGGCACTCTGTCTCATCGAGATGCCGCTGAACCATCAGAAAAAGACTCACCCTTGCGTCAGCCGAAACCGCGGTCATGTCTGCGCTCCTCATATCCGAAAGCTCGTAAAACCCGGGCTTGTACCCCTCGGCCTCCAGCAGTTGTTCGTACGCCGGCTTGAGTTCGGAATCGAGCACCGCACCTTCCCATGTGCTTATGAAATAACCTTCAACAGCATGGATCTTGAACGAGATAGGCACGGACACCACCCTTTTTTTAGGACACTTGCAGGGACTATACGACACAGGATCAGCGACCTCAAATGATGAAGAATCGGACGATTGCGAAGGCCAGGTGGGGGCCACCTTGCCACCGTGGACCACCTGCCCTACCCTAGCAGACCGCAAAAATCCAGTCATCAGATCCCTGCCAGGGGGGGTCGATTTGCCCGCAGGCTGAGGTCCACAAAAGAGCCAGAAATCATGACGCAAACCAATGCATTACCCGACATGCAGCGCGAACTGCGCTTCTTCCCGGCTCCCACCACGACAGGCCCCAGACATCTGACACGGGAGCAGGTCTCACAGTTCAATGACAAGGGATATGTCTTTCCGCTGAATGTATTCACTCCGGCAGAGGCCGAGACCAACCGGATTTACTTCGAACACCTTATGGCGTTGTCCGCCGCCAAAGGGCACAACCAGTATTCGATCAACTGCTGGCACCATCTGTGTGGTGGCATCTGGGATCTGGCTGTGGAGCCACGCATCCTCGATCTGGTGGAAGACCTGCTCGGCCCGGACCTGGTCTGCACCATGACCCACTACTTCGCCAAGATGCCGGGGGATACGAAGCAGGTTTCCTGGCACCAGGACGCGTCCTACTGGCCACTGACACCAAGCAAGGTCGTCACCGTGTGGCTCGCCATCGACGACATCGACGACGACAACGGACCAATGATGTTTATCCCCGGATCGCACGTGCATGGTCAGATCCCCTTCGACAGGAGCACGGAACAGGACAACAATGTGCTCAATCAGTCGGTGCGTGATCCTGAAAACTGGGGTGGTACGCCGGCGGCTGTAACCATGCGCGCAGGACAGGTGTCACTGCACACCGACCTGTTGCTGCACGGTTCCGAGCCGAATCGATCACAACGACGACGATGTGGCTTGACCTTGCGTTACCATCCACCAGATGTCCGTCGCCGTGAGCCTGAGCAGGCGCCAGGGATCCTCTGCCGGGGCACCGATCCATCCGGATATTGGCAGCACGTGGAACGCGCCGAGGGTGACAACCTCCCGGACAAAGGCTAGAAATGCAGGCCAAGGCTGTCGTCTTCATCGCTCCGCACACCGTCGAAGTGCAGCAGGTTCAGACCCCGGATCCGGGACCGGGAGACGCCGTCATCCGCGTCACCCATTCGTGGATCAGCAATGGCACGGAAGGATCCTTTCTTCGCGGTGAACGAACCGCCGGCGATACCCCCTATCGTGTCGGCAATCCCTGGCCTTTCCCCATCGTCGCCGGATATCAGAAGGTGGGGGTCGTCGAACAGGTGGGTGCCGACATCGACGATCTGGCCGTCGGTGAAACCGTGTTCTGTGTCCAGGGACATGTGCAGGGCATGTATCAGCCACGGGGTGGGCATATCTCGCCCTCCATCTCCGCACAGAGTGGGATCTACAAACTACCCGCCGGTCTCGACCCACTGGCGGCGTCTGGACTCGTTCTGACCCAGGTCGGCTACAACTGTGGTGCCCGACCGGATGTAACCAAGGGTGACACTGCCGTCGTCATCGGCGATGGCCTCGTCGGCCACTGGGCGGCCCAGGCTCTGCGCTGGCGTGGCGCCCGCGTCGCCCTGCTCGGCCGCCACCCGGACCGGATGTCGCGCTTCGAGCCAGATGATGAGTCTCGTTTCACTCTCGATGCGCAGGACCCGGAGTGGGTGGGCAACGTCCGTCGGCTGTTCCCCGAGGGTGTTAGAATCCTCGTCGACACGGTCGGTTCATTGCCGGCCGTTGAGTCACTGCTGCCATTGATGATCCGCTTCGGACATTTCGTCTCCGCTGGTTTCTACGGCACACAGGACCGCTTTGCCCTGCAACCTGCGCGCGACTACGAACTGACCGTGCACCTCGTCTCCGGGCTGGTGCGAGAGCGCATGGAGCGAACCCTTGAATTGATCGCCGAGGGCCATCTGCAGACACTGCCCCTCATCACCCACCACTTCCCCGTCGATCGTGCCGCCGACGCCTGGCGGCTCATCGAGAGCAAGTCCGAGCCCGTCATGGGCGTCGTCCTCGACTGGTAGGAGACCACAGATCCCGTGAAACAACTCCAGATAATTGCTGCCAATACGGTTGAATGGCAGGATGTCGACATGCCTCAACCCGGTCTCGGTGAGGTGCTGATCAAAGTTGATGCCGTTACCACCTGTCCTCATTGGGACCTGCACATGATGTCCGGTGAGCCCATGTTTCCCGGTGCCCGCGTCGACTATCCGCTGACGCCGGGGCAACCGGGACACGAAATCGTTGGCAATGTCGTCGAGGTCGGCTCCGGTGTGGAGGACCTCTATGTCGGGGCCCGCGTCGCAGCCTGGCGCGATCGGGGTGCCAACGTCCGCCTCGGGGGTTATGCCCAGTTTGTGCCATTCGCTGTCGATTCGTTGCTCGAAGTGAACACCGACCTGGCGCCACAGTCGATCGCCTCGTTGGAGCTGGCCATGTGTGTGCAGGTTACCTTCGATCGTTTGCGACAATTCGATCTGCTCAAAGGCAAGCGCATCGCCGTGGGGGGTATGGGTCCTGCCGGACTGATCGCCGTACAGCTGGCACACGCCTGGGGCGCCGACTTCGTCATCGCCGTCGATCCCGTGGCGGACCGCCGCGAACGCGCCTTGCAGCTGGGCGTCGATGTCGCCGTGGAGCCGAAGGACGGTCCCTTCGCCGAGGCCGCAGGTGGACCCGTCGATGTGGCCGTGGATTGTGCGGGCGCCAAGGATTCCGTCGAGTTTCTTATGGGTCACACCCGTGGCGCCGTCGCCTTGTTCGGCGTATTGCGTGATGACGTCGCCTACGGTTGGCAGCAGTGGCGCAGCAAGGTCGATATCCTCGGCTACGGCTCCCACAATCGCGACGCCGCGGAACGCGCCCTCGCCCTCATCGAGGACGGTCGTCTCGACTTGAGTTGCGTCGTCACCCACGAACTGCCGCTCAGTGATTACGCGGCGGGTGTGGAGTTGCTGGCTTCGCAGCAGGCGCTGAAGGTCTGCTTTCTGCCAAATGCTTGAACAGCGCCTGAGCTGATCCTGTGACCACGCTCGCCGAACCGCGTCTGGTGCAGATCCCTGCAGGCGCTTTCCGCATGGGCGACGACGGGGGCCGCCAGAACGAACGCCCCGCGCATACCGTGTGGACGGATGAGTTCAGTCTCGCAACCACCCCGGTGACACGCGCCGAATATCAGTTGTTCCTCGATGCCACGGCTCACGAGCCGCCACGATTCTGGGGCGATGAACGTTTTGCCGATCCACAACAACCCGCCGTCGCCGTCAGCTGGTTCGATGCCGTCGCCTACTGTGACTGGCTCACGACTCGGGCGGGTACACGGTATCGTCTACCGACCGAAGCCGAACGGGAAAAGGCAGCCAGAGGCGGACATGAAGGCCTGAACTTTCCCTGGGGGGACGATGTGCCGACGTGGATGGACGTGACGTATCACGGGGATGATGTGGAGCGGCCGAATCTCGTTGCCCAGGATCGGGCCAACGGCTTTGGCCTGCACAACATGGGCGATCTCGTGCACGAGTGGTGCGCGGACTGGTACGACGCGCAGTATTATGAGACGTCGCCAGCGACAAACCCCGGTGGCGCAGAACAGGGCCAGCGACGCGCCTCTCGTGGCGGCTCGTGGCGCCATGCCATCAAGGTCACTCGCTGTTCCCATCGCTCGGCGATCCTGCCGGACCGGCAACTGGCCGACTACGGTTTTCGCGTCGCCCGCTAAGGTCATCGGCGCCGCTACAATTTGCCTTCCTTGCGCAGAATGTCCGCGGCGATGGCGTATGTCGTGCCGTGCATGGCGATCACCACCAGTCCCAGCCCTTCTGCCAGATATCCCCCGGGATACAGATTGGGGATGTCCACCGACTCGTACGTGTGAGGATGCACCTTTGCCTGGTGCACCTGAAAGCGATAGTTGTCGTGCTTCTCCACGAGTTGCAGTGACGTCGGGAATCCCTGCAACAGCGAATAATCCGCCCGACCCCCGATCTCCTTGAGTACGTGATCGACCTCGATGGCGCGCTCCACTCCGCCCACATCCAGCCGCACCAGGCCACCCTCCCCTGACGCCTCGATCCGGGTCAGGTTGGCGCCATAGAGGGCTTCCATGCCAGCCGACGGATCTTCCAGGATCTCGGCAAGACGCGCATAGTACGGCAAGCCCCCACGACTCTGGTTGATCAACCCCCAGTGATTTGCCGAGCTCTGCCGCATGACGTAGGTGACGTGTTTTCCGGCGTCGTGCAATTCCGCTGCCGCCCAGTCGGCGGAGCGACCCCCACCGACAACAAGGACCCGCTCCCCTGGAAAGTGTGCCGGCTTCTCATAGTACTGCGTGACGAAGGGTAGCTCCTCGCCCGGCACGCCGAGGGCGTGCAATTCGCAACGCTGACCGACGGCATACACGAGATAACGACAGGTGTATTGCCGCGTCGGGTAACTCTGTTCCACCGCATCCGCGGGCTGTGGGAAAGCAGGACGCCGCAGGGCCACAGGATCGCGACCCTTCCACGCCGAAACATCCGCAGCCGTCACCAGAAAACCTGCTTCGTGTGGCTCGACCTTTGTCACCCGCTCCCAGGTATGCACACTCTGTTGCACCTCGAAACGTTCGGGCACGTGGTGGTAGTAGTCGATGATCCGCTGTTTGATGATCAGTTCGTTTACATTGTACCTCGCCCCCGTTTCCCGGGCATGTAGTGCCAATGGGTAGAAGGCGAATTCCATCCACTGCCCTGGCGACAGGGTGAGCAGATTCTGTGGCACATTGTTCCACAGACCCCCGACCTCCTCCTGCGTCAGCAGCAGACAGTCGACCGCCTCATTCTTGCGAAATTCCAGAGCGATCTGTTCGAAATTCTCGAACAACTGACGTGGGTGGTGGAGAAGGCGAAACAAGTCTACTGGTGGAATGCCGGCGCGCAGAAAATCTGCAAATGGGAGAGAGAGCAGACTGTCGGTGTGCGACGACAGGGCTTGCACCAATTGTGGATAACGCTGCCGCAGAATGGGGCTGTCGCGGTAGTAGGGATGCCAGCCGCCAAGGACCGCCGCAAATGGCAGCCCCGCGGGGCCACCACCAACGACGATGACGGTTCGGTCCTCGGGTGTGTCGCTCACCTCACACCGCCACCGCCACACCGCCACCACCACCAGCGAGGGTGCCAGTATTCTTGACGAACTCCGCCCCTGCAGCGTTGCCGCCGACACGTTCCACCCGCGTGACGCTGTGCCCCATCTGCTCCAGATCGTGCACCAGGCTGTCAGGTGCCGCCGCGATCAACTCCAGCGGTTCGGCGCCACTGACGTGCATGCGAGGTGCCAGCGCCGCCTGCGCACAAGTGGCGCCGGCATCGACGAGACGAAGCACCATCTGCGGCGCAACGCTGATGATTCGGCGTCCACCCGGCATACCCA
>DPVW01000267.1 GCA_003529325.1 Candidatus Latescibacterota bacterium
GACCTGGACGCCCGTTCTGGCGTCGCCTGTCAGAGCGTTGTGGTCGACGTTCGGTTAGCATGACTAGACAACATTCCTCTCGCTAATAAGCCGCCGGAGCCCCAGTACCAGCCGCTGCTTTGTCTTGCGCGTTGGTCGTTGGACCTTCCCGTTCAGGAGCCTGCTGAGGTAACAGACGGATAGCCCCGTCTCCTCAGCGAGCTCCGTTTTAGAGGCCCCCAGCGCCTGTAGTACAACCTTGATTCGTAGTGGATTCATCTAGTGCGTCCTTCGGTTCGAGCATCAAAAAAAGGCGCTCGGTCCGCGGCACACTCCACCCATCTTCTGATGAAGTCATGCTGCAGACCGAGCGCCTCTACCCCCATCTATTCGATGGCCAGGGGTCAACTCCGCTATGTGATTCTACATTACCAAACCGCTGTGTCGTTGGCAAGCAATAACTTGCTCAACCGACGGAAACTGGTGCTTTCCGTGGTCATCTACCGGTTTCCGGCGGTTGAGCATCCGGTAAAAGAACGGCAAGTCATTGCCCGCAACATCTCGCTTCTGCTGGGCGTCAGGAATGCATCCTGGAAGCCTCGTACCGTCGGAACGCTTCCTGAGCTGCTTCGGGGTTGACCTCGGCATATTGCAGTGTCGTACGCAGACTCTGGTGCCCCATGAGCTGGCGCAATGCGAGCGCATCTACTACGCCAGCCCGTTCTGAACCGAAGGCGTGGCGCAGCTGATGGATGGTTGCAGGCTTCCCCCGGCTGACGATTCCTTCAGCATACTTCCGGAAGAGCCTATGCGCCATCGCGTAGCTCAGTCGGCGCCCCTCCCCTTCCGAATACTGCCGGGAGAGAAACAGTGGTCCGCTGGTGGGGTTTCCCAGTGTCCGCAGATAGCGCTTCAGGAGATGCTTGGCTCTCTGACTCAGAAAGGTGTGGCGTTCGCGTCCTCCCTTACCTTGAATCCATGCTCTGTCCGTCTGAAAGTCGACATCCTCGACGCCAAGATTCAGCGCCTCCTGTATCCTGACGCCGGAGTCGTAAAGCAACGTGAACAGCGCCTTGTCCCGGGCGCTATCGATCCGCCCCAAGATGGTCGTGACCTGGTCCTTCGATAGAGGTCTGGGTAGGCGCTGAGGCAGCTTCTTCCTCTCCATCCCAGCCATGGGGTTGCTGTAGCGCAGAAGCCGACTTTGAAGCGAGGCGTTTCCCACCTGCTTGAGCTTCTCCAGCCACCGGAAGAAGTTGAGGAGCGTTCCGAAGTGGCGGTTGTAGGTTGCGACGGAGACGGGCTCGCCGTTCCGGTTGGTAAGCCCGGCGAGATAGGTCACGATCGTGTGCTGTTCGATCTTGCTGACGAGAGCCCTACCGAACACTTCTACGAACTTCCCCAGATCGCACGAAAAAGCCTTCTTGGTGTTGGGTGACAGGTCTCGCGCCAGGAAGTCCTTCACAGCCTTAGTGACTATGGCAGGCATGGGCTGCTCCTTGCTGCCAGGGCCGAGCCCGAGAGATCCTGATCCTTTCAAGTTCAAGATACTATCCAATCTTGCGGCGGTTTCGAGGTTCGTAAGTAACTGTTATTGCTTACTCAGAAGATTTCAAGTTAAAGATACTCTGTCAAGTATCTTGATGTCTTAGGGCTACTCTTTCAGTCTAAGGCGCAACGTGCCTGAGGGAGGCGGAACCTCAACGTGACCGGATCGTCATGGCGCCCGAAGATCTGAGTGAAAAGACCCCTCTGGATTGAATGTGGTGCCACAAGATGTTTGGGATTTGGCGTGGCCGACACATCGACCGATACTGGCCATCTTCGGTCATTCTGGCGATCGGGTAGGGGGATTATGGGGAGTATGCCAGGGCGATCTGGCATTTCTGAACCGCAAACTGAAGTCTCGGTTTGATAAATTCTCCTTATGCGACCTGTCTTACGCGGAAGGCCCTGGGTCGCATCCTCCGAATTGCCAGCAACGCTTCCCAGTGTTCTGGCTTGTGGCAACTGCTGAGATTCTGTACGATATGCCATCTCTTGGGCATGGGGTAACAGATCTGGAAGCGCTGCCGGGCGGGATCGGGCGGATGACGGCACGCTCCAGGGTCGAGCACTAACGCCGCCTCGGCCGACTCGGGTCCGGGTGTTTCGGGCAGCATGTCCTTGACCATCAACGGCCTCGGCAGGCTGCCGACCGCACCGGACGCAAACGGGGTCTGTGCGAAGCGCTGGGATATTGCCATGGTCTCAATCTCCGCTCTATTGCGTGGATGAGCGGCGCTTCTCGTCGCCGCTCCTGTCGGACATTAACGTGGTTTGGGGCTTTGGCGCCGTGCCTGTAGTTTGCTCTGGGCTCGGCGTGGCGCCAGCCCACCGCATGTACAAAGTCACCAACGGCGCTCCGGCTTGCCAGTTCCGGCCCGCGACGCCCTTTCCACCGGTATCGGAGACGTCATGGACATTCCCCGCCCCGAACACCCGCGCCCGCAGTTCGAACGACGCGACTGGCTGAATGGCGTGTGGTGGGTGTAGCTCAGTTGGTTAGAGCGCCTGGTTGTGGTCCAGGAGGCCGCGGGTTCAAATCCCGTCATCCACCCCAGATTCCTCGATGAGGCCTCCCGTGGCTCCGATACCGCGGGAGGCCGTCTTCATGAGGCCAATGCACGACGACAAGCTCCTGTCTCGTTCAGATCTGCTTGCCCGTCGCGCCGACTGCAAGCGCCACGGGCAGACTGTGGTATTCACCAATGGCTGCTTTGACGTGTTGCATCGCGGTCACGTGGAATATCTGCAACAGGCACGCACCCTCGGCGACATCCTCGTTGTCGGCCTCAATGGCGATCAGAGTGTCCGTCAGGTGAAGGGTCCAGGCCGACCGTTGGTCCCGGTAGAGGACCGGGCGGCAATCCTCTGTGCTCTGACGGATGTCGATTACGTAACAATTTTCCCGGAAGCAAGTGTCGAGTCGCTCGTTGCGGCGGTTTTGCCGGATGTCCTGGTCAAGGGCGGGGACTACAGCCTGGAGACCGTCGTGGGTCGCCAGGTCGTGGAGGCTGCCGGGGGCAAGGTGGCGATCCTCTGCCATGTGCCGGGTCGATCAACGAGCGCCTTGGTCACCGATCTCGAGGGGGGCGGACAATAGCATTTCTCGTTGGCGGTGCTGCGCCCCTGTGTTATACTTGGCGCCGCACAACCACCTGCCTACCCAACCGGATCATGTCTCTGCAAACACCCAAATCCCGACGCCAGTCCGCCCCACTCCTGCCAGGCTCCTGTCTGCTCGCGGGACTGCTCGTGTTGTGCGCCGGTCCGGTCCGGGCGCAGTCTCTGCAGGACTCCGGCCTCAGTCTGCCCGGCGTCTGGGCCGGGGAGGCCGCCTGGGCTGATTATGATGGCGATGGCGACGCTGACCTCATCCTTATCGGTGAAACCGCCGAAGCAGACGGGACCTGCCTGCGCATCGCCCGCGTACTGCGCAATGACGATGGTCTTCTCGTCGAGGACGTGACACAGACCGATCGCCTCGTGGGTGTCTACTTTGGCGACGCCGGCTGGGCGGACTACGACAGTGACGGCGATCTCGATCTGGCACTTGCCGGTTGGGATGCCAATGGTCTTGAGAGTCTGCGACTCTACCTGAACGAGCCGGGGACCGACGTCGACAGCCGCCAACTCACCCTCGATATCGATCAGACCGACGACTTCGGCACCAATGTTCTGGGGGTGCGCTACGCCGACCTCTCCTGGGGTGACAGCGATCGTGATGGCGACCTCGATCTCGTCGTCTCGGGCATGGATGCCAATGGCGCCTCGGCGACACGTCTATATGGGAATGACGCCGGTCGCTTCGTTCTGGATGACCTCAATAGCGACGTCCTGCTCAACGTACACAATGGCGAACTGGCCTGGGCAGACTACGACAACGACGGCGACCTAGACCTGGCACTGGCGGGCGAAAATGTCCATGCAGAGGGTGGCATCCGGCGGGTCACCGAATTCTATGTTAACGAACCGACCGGAACCCTGACCCTCGATGCCGGCCTGACCTCGGCAAATCCCGTCAATGGCGGCTCCCTTGCCTGGGGTGACTATGACAACGACGGCAATCCTGATCTGGCGCAGTCAGGGCGAACCGAAACGTGGAACACCGTGTTGCAGTTGTATCTCAATCGGCCCGCCGGTACGCTCACACCGGACCCTGGTTTTGCCCTCAACTCCTTCCTGCGCGTCGATGGCGACCTCGACTGGATCGACTACGACAACGATGGCGACCTCGACCTGGCCGCCTCGGGACGCACCATCCTGTCTCACCGACGGGCCTTCGTTTTCGAGAACCGCGATGGTGTCGTCTCGGCGGTCTCGGCTGAGTCGAGCGTCGAGGGCCTTGCCGGTGGCAACAGCCTATGGGGGGATTACGACGGGGATGGGCGCGCCGACCTGCTGTTGACTGGCGTCGATGCCACGGGTGTGCGCCGGACGACGCTCTACACCAATACTATCGGCAACGCCAACCGGGCGCCGGAGGCACCGGCAACACTCAATGCCGTTACCGTCACCAGTCGGCGTGTGCTGTTCAGCTGGCCCGCCGCCGAAGATGATGAGTCACCGATCCTGTCGTACAACCTGCGCCTCGGCAGCGAACCGGGGGCGGGTGACATCCTCTCCGCCGAGAGCCCCATGCAGGATGGGAGTGTCGGTTACAAGACGAGTTACGTCCTCGACCGGGCCCTGGCGCCGGATACGTATCACTGGAGTGTGCAGGCCGTCGATGGCGCCCTGGCCCGATCCGACTTCGCCACCGAGGGTCATTTCAACGTCGGCCAGTTCGTCTCCTCCGATCAGAGTCTGCGCGGCATGACAAATGCCGCCATGGCATGGGGCGACGCCGACGCTGATGGTGACGACGATCTCGTCCTGATGGGCACCAATCGAAGTGGCGAAGCGCAGACTCTTGTTTACATCAATCGTTCGGGACAACTCGATCTGGACGCCAGTTCCGGTCTCACCGCCCTGACCGATGGTGACATTGCCTGGGGTGACTATGACAACGATGGCGATCTCGAC